>CAZITQ010000005.1:26888-93076 GCA_964542165.1 uncultured Rickettsiales bacterium | reverse complement strand
GATGACGACGACGACACCGGCGATGACGACGACGACACCGGCGACGACGACGACGACACCGGAGATGACGACGACGACGCGGGAGATGACGACGACGCCGGGGACGACGACGATCCGATCACCCTGATCGGCGGCGACGACTGCGCGTGTCGCGTCCAGGGCCGTGGTACGGACGCCCTCCTACCCGCGCTCGCCCTGGGAGCCTGTCTCCTCGGCCTGCGGCGGCGGACATGAACGAGCACGACGCCGTCGCGCTCATGGACGAGTTCGACGCGTCCTTCGAACCCCTGCGCCGCGAGCACGCCCTGGCGCTGTGGGCGTTGGCCACCACCGGAGATCAGGAAGCCGCCGCCCGGGTCGCGGAGATCGAGCGCCTTTCCACGGATCTGCTGGCGGACCGCGAACGATTCTCGGCGGCCGAGCAGCTCCTGTCTCGACTGAACCCCGACACCCCCTCGGCCCAGCGCCTCCGGCTCTACCGCAGCCAGGCCCTGCCGCGTCAGATCCCGGCGGATCTGCGCGAGGACCTGATCCAGCTCGGCGTCGAGGTGGAGCAGGTCTACGGGACCTTTCGAGCCACCTTCGAGGGTGATCCGGTGGCCGATGGTCTCCTGGATCAGGTGCTCCAGGACGAGACGCACGAGGATCGGCGGCGGGAGGCCTGGGAGGCCACACGTCAGGTGGGGATCCAGGTCGCCGAGCGGGTACGTGAGCTCGCCAGGCTACGCAACCGAGGGGCCACGCAGCTCGGATATCCCACCTACCACGAGCTGGCGCTGGAGGCGGCCGAGCTGCCCTCGAACCGGCTGATGGGCCTGCTGAGGGAGCTGGAGACCCGTTCCACCGACGCATTCTCGGACATCAAGCGCCGCCTGGACGGGGATCTACGGCGACGTTTCGGCCGCACCACCCTCCGCCCGTGGCACTACCCCGAGCGCTTCTTGCAGCACCTCCCTGCGGACGAAGACGCGGCGAGCCTGGACCGGCACTTCCCGGTGCCCCGCATCGAGGCCATCGCCCACTCGTACTTCGCGGACATCGGGCTGCCGCTGGACGAGCTATGGGAGGCCAGCGACATGCTGCCGAGGGAGGGCAAGAACCAGCACGCCTTCTCCCTGCCCGTGGACGTTCCGACAGACGTGCGAGTGCTGTGCAACCTCGTCACGGGCTCCCGGTGGATGTCGACCACACTCCACGAGTTCGGCCATGCGCTGTACGACCGGTACGTGGACTCCTCGCTGCCGCTGATGCTGCGGGGAGCCGCCCACCCCCTGGTGACCGAGGCCGTGGCGATGTTCTTCGGCCGCCTGGTCTACGAACCGCGCTGGCTGGAGGCGGTGGCAGGTGTCCCCCCGGCCGTGGCTCGCGGAGCGGCGTCGACGTTGCGGACCAACCAGATCCTCTTCCTGCGGTGGGCGACGGTGGTGGTCCGCTTCGAGAGGGCTCTGTACCAGGATCCGGACGGCGACCTCGACGCGGTCTGGTGGGGGCTGGTGCGGCGAATGCAGGGAATCGAGCGCCCGCAGGGCCACGACAAGCCGGACTGGGCCGCCAAGATCCACGTGGCCTGCTACCCGGTGTACTACCAGAACTACATCCTGGGAGAGCTCGTCGCATCTCAGCTCAGCGACGCCCTGGCCCGGGCGGTCGGCACCCTCGAGGACCCGGCTGCGGCCCCCCTGGCCGGCCCCCCGGTGGGCGCCTTCTTCCGACAACTGTTCACCCCGGGCGCCGCCCATCCGTGGGAAGAGACCATCCGCCAGCTCACCGGATCGGAGCTCACGGTGGATCCCTACCTGCGCCAGTTCGTGGAGGGTCCCTGATGTCGCTGGCCGCTCTCCTCGCCGTCGACGTGCTCTCCCTCGTGGTCGGATTCAACGTCGTCGCGGTCCTGCTGTGGTTCCTGATCGGCGCCCTGCGCCGGGGCCACCGGATGCGGATCACGCGCGTCCGGATCGCCATCGAGGAGATCCGGAAGGTCCACGGGGACGACGCCCAGCTCTCCGAGGCCCTGGACGAGGTGCTCGAACACCTGCAGAAGGCCGAGGACCTCGGGCCCCTCAAGGGACGCGAACCCCTCAGTGCCGCCCACGGAGCGATGGCGGCCCTGGTGGCGAGGGCTGAGGCGGAGGCGGAGGCGGAGGCGGAGACGGAGGCGGAGCCGGAGCCGGAGGCGGAGACGGAGGCGGAAGCGGAGGCGGAGACGGAGGCCTAGAGCGAGTCAGAAGGCCGCCCCTCCAAGCAACTCGTTCAGCGGATCCCAGACCGCCGGAATTCACCCCGGAACGTCGGGACCGACGAGGAAGCGCCCCGAACAGCCACCCAGGACGGACACACGGCCGCTGTTCCTTGCCGCCCTCTTCACCCTCGCCTCAACCGCCCGCCCATCCGCCGACCGTCATCCAGGCGGGGAGGAGAACGGCGCCGGCTCCGGCGAGGAGGACGCCCCTTGACCCCCATCCTCCGGCGCACCTACGATGATTTCCGTAACCAGACCGCGGGCTTAGGGGGGGGCCAACGGGAACGATGATCCGGACGTCGAGAACCCAAGTGGCGAGCGCGGCGATCCTCCCGTGCCTGCTGACCTTCGCGCCCCCGGCTTGGGCCCAGGATGAGGGACCCGGTCCGAGGGGCTTCCTGCTGGAGGTCACCTCGCCGTCGACCCCCCTGGGAGGCACTCCGGCCGTGACCGCCAGCGGCGCTGGCAGCGAATCGGTCGACCTCGAGCCCCGGGACGACGGCGTACCGCCGGACGCCACCGCGGGGGACGAGATCTACACGGCCCACGTCCCCGCCTTCTCCGGGGCCACCGTGGACCTGGCCGTCACCGCGGGGGATCGATCCTGGACGACGAGCGTGTCCCTGGATGCCGACCGCCCGTTCTCCCGGGTCACCCTGGAGCTGGGTTCCGACGGCGACGTGGTGGCCACGCCCGTCGCCGGTGGGGGCGTGGAGGGGCAACCGCTGCCCCCCGCAGACGGCCCCGCGCCCCAGCCGATCGCCCAGCAACCCGGTGGCCACGGGAAACCGGAACGGGCCGCCGAGAAACCCGACAACATCGCGGCGAGCCTCGTCCTCTGGGCGGTCGCGGCCGCCTTCTTCGGTCTCGGGCTGGCCCTGGCCCCCCGCTGGCTGGGCCGCCGGAGCGAGGGTGCCGCGCAGCTTTCACCACGCCCTCCCCCCGGCGCGGTGGCTCCGGTCTCCCTCGCCGCGGGCGACCTCCCAGCGGCCCTGGACGGTCCCCTGCGCGATCACCGGCTCGTGACCCTTGGAGAGGTTCCGGACGGCCACCCCGCGGTGTTCCACATCGAAGACACCGGACCGCTCCCCCAGGAGGTCGTGGCCGCCGTGGAGGGACTGGGGGCCTCGGCGGGGCCTGCGCCGGCCCTGTTGATCGCCGACGCTGGCCTGCTGGAGCGGCCGGGCCGACATCCGGCGATCGACGCACTGGACCGCCGAGTGGCGCGGCGCTTCCCCCTGTGGGTGGTGGACGGTCCTTCGGAGTGGCGGACCTGGCCCGCCCCCGACGCCGTGGAGGAGGAGGGGTGATCCGCTCCGCGATTCCCTTGCTCGTGATCGCCGTCCTCACGGCCGTCCCCCCGGCGAGGGGGGCATCGGCGGGCGAGGAGCAGGAGCTGGTGTTCCGCCTGGCGGTACCAGCCGAAGCTGCGCTGGGCGAGGTTCTGGTGGAGGTCCAGCGGCCCGACGATCCACGGCAGTTGGCGCTGGTGGACGACGGCACGGTGGCCGGCGATCTGCCCCACGACGGCATCTACACGGGGAGGGACCGGGGGGCCTACGCGCGGCTGCTGCCCGTGCGGGTCTCGGTGTCCACGCCGGACGGCACGCCCACGGTGGCCTACGAGGGCCTTGTGCAGACCGTGGACGCCCGTCAAGACGCGGTGTCCTGGCGCCTGGTGGCGGAACCGGGGGGCTGGATCGCGACGCCGACGGCGGTGGCCTACCCCGGCCGAACGGCGGCGTCCGCGGGCGCCATTCCCACCGCGCTGGCCCTGGTCTGGGGCGCGCTGGTGATCGGTCTGGTGGCCTGGATCTACCGCGGGCGAACGCGAGCCGGCGGGGACGGGTCGTGAGCACAGCGCCGACCGCCCTGAGGCGCAACCTCCTCACCGTCGGCCTGTTCGCCCTGCTGTCGGCGATCTGGAGCTGGCCGCTGCTCTCCTCGCCAGGCGGTCTCCACGTCCACCGCCAGTTCGACCAGTACTGCACGGCCTGGGTCGCCACGCTCGGCGCCCACTGGAGCGGCGACCTGTCCACGGTCATGGCCAGCTGGCCCGTGGGCCAGGGTCTCCAGCGGCTGGACAGCCTGGTCCTGTTCCTCCTCTCCCGCCTCGTGGGCTCGGTGATCGGCCCCTGGACTCTCCTGGGGCTCTTCGCCCTGATCGGCCCGGTGCTCTCGGCCTGGGCGGCAGAGCGCTTCGCCGCGCGGGTCCTGGGCGCCCGCTGGCCCTGGTCCCTGGTGGCGGGGGTGACCTACGGCTTCTCCGGGATGGCGGCCACCAGCCTGCTCGAGGGGCACGTCTACCCCTTGCTCAATCCCTGGCTCCCCCTGCTCGCCTGGCAATGGCACCGGGCGACGGCGCGGGACGGTCACTGGCGCCATGGGCTGGCGTCCGGGGGGCTCTGGATTCTCTGCCTCTTCACCTCGGCGTACACCGGGATCGCGGCGAGCCTGTGGATCGCGGCCTGGGGGCTGCAGGCGCGGCGCAACTGGCCCCACACCCTGCGCCCGGTGGTCGCAGCCGCGGCGGTTGCGGTGCCCGTGGGCCTGGCCTACACGGTGTTCTTCTTCACCGCCGACGGGGCCTCCCGGGCCGCCGACGCATTCGGCCCCGAGACCATGTCCCGCGGCATGGGATCCGGGTTCGGCTCCCTGGCCGCCATGGCCGGCCCCCTCCCGGGCACCGACATGCTCAGCCACTCCATCGCCCCCGCCCTGGGTTTCTTGCCCCTGGCCCTGGTGGTGCTGTCGAGCCGGCTGCGACCGCGGGCGGGCCCCTGGAAAGCCTGCCTGATCCTGGGGGGTGTGGCGCTGGTGGTCGCCCTGGGGCCGCCGGGACGGCACTGGTTCGAGCCCGGGTACGAGTCCCCCTTCCTGCGGGACCTGGGGAGCTGGGGGCCCCTGAGCTACTTCCGTTTCCCGGTACGCATGGCCTGGGTCACGGCGCTTGCCTGGGGCGGCGTGTCCGCGGCGGTGCTGAGCCGTCTCGCCGAGGAGCGCCCCCGGGCAACGTGGCTCCTCCCCGTCGCCGCGCTGGACGTCCTGCTGGTGACCGGCATGCCCGGCCGGACCGCCCACACGCCCTGGGAGGTCCCCAGCGCCTACCGCTCCGCGAATCCCTCGGGCGCGGTGCTCGCCCTCCTCCCCGAGTTCGGCGGGCCCAGCATCGGCGCCGAGCAGATCCTCAACGACCTGGAGTGCGCCTACCAGATCGACCACGGACGGCCGATCCTCAACGTGTGCATGGAGAACACGAGGCGGGCCGGCCCCCGTTGGCGGGTGGGCTCCTGGCTGCGCACGGCGCTGCTGCGGGAGGACACCGACCGGGAGATCCGCTGGCGCATGGCCTCCCTGGGCATCGGCAGCGTGGCCTGGCGGCCGGACCTGTTCTTCCCCGCCGACCGGCAGGCCATCGGCGACGGCCTGGTTCGGGTCTTCGGCGCGCCGGCGGCGGTGAGCACGGACGGGGGCGAACACATCGTGCTCTTCGTGGCCCAGGACGATCCCGCGCCCCAGGAGGTGGCGGCCGAGCAGTGGTGGGGCTGGTAGCCCCCACAGCCGAGCCCCCCGGTCAGTCCCCCAGTTCGTAGATCCGGAACGGCGTGTCGGCCGAGTAGTCCGTTCCGAGAGCCTCCTCCACACAGGCCACGTAGGCGTCGCCATGGGGGTGGGCGATGGCAGGGCTGATCTCCACGTAGACCTCGGAGAGCCCCACCGCCCGCAATCCCGCGCGCACGGCGTCGCTTTCCGGTGGCAGGGGTCCGGCGGGCACCTTCTCGCACTCGGCCAGGTAGGCCAGCGCGTCCTCGGCCGGCGTGAGGTAGGTGGTCTCGGGCACCACGGTGTCTCCCGGGTAGACCGCGCCGTTGAGCAGGGGCCGGCCGTGGAAGACCTGGTCGACCAGCATCGTGGCGTTCGTGCGCAGGGGTCCCGCGGCGAAGGGCAACACGAGGGCGGGTCCCTGACGCTTGACCAGGACCGGGGTGCCCCGGGTGCCGGCGATGGTCGTCGCCGGGACCGGGAGGAAGGGGCAGACGAGCCACCCTTCGACCACCAGGACCAGGGCCAGTGTCAGGCCGGTGACCCAGCCGCCCCGGGGGAGGGCCGAAGGCAGGGCGCGCTGGATCCACACGGCGCCGCCCCCGGCCAGCAGCGCCAGACCCGGCGCGGTGAGCAAGAGGGCCCGGCCGGGGTGGACCAGCCGGTCGAAGCCAGGCAACCCGAGGACCGCCAGCTGGGGACCCAGGAGGGCCGCACCGCCGGGGAGCGACAGCCAGGGTCCGATGGCGAGAATCGCTCCGCACAGCCCCCAGATCACCGGCGCGATCCAGCGTCGACCCCGGGCCCCCCAGATCCCCAGGGCCACGAGCACCAGCAGGGCGGGCCGCAGGCTCAGGAGGGTGCCGTCCGCCCCCAGCGACACTCCGCGGGTGGCGATCCAACCGGCCCAGGTCCCCGCCTGCCCCGCGCGCTCCACCGTGCCCCAGGGATCGTCCGGGATGCCGCGCAGGGCCCCCGCGCCGGCGATCTGGTGCAGCGCCGGCAACCCGGCCACCGCCAGGCCAGCCGCGATCGCCAGCAGGGGAATTCGCCAGTCCCGACGCCCTTCGAGCCAGGCCGCCACCGCGAGGACCGCCAGCGCGACCACGGCGACGCCACCGGCCTCCCAGCACCCGAGCGCGGCCAGGCCAGCCAGCGCGCCGGAGGCCGCGGCCCTCCCCCGCCCGGCCTCCGAAAAAGCCTGGCACATCCATCCAAGGCTGAGGGGGAGCAGCGCGGCGGCGACGACGGTCCCCGGATGGCCGTCCAGCAGCTCCCAGGCCAGTACGCCACCGGTCTGGTAGGCCGCACCCGCCGCCAGGGCCGCAGCTGGGGACCGCCACCACCTGGCGGCGAGCCACGCCATCGAGGCTCCGGCCGCCGCCAGCGCCACCAGGGCGAACAGGGTGTAGCCCGCCGGATGCCCGAAGAGGGCCGTCAGCGGCAGGGCGAGCAGGGCATCCAGGGGAAATCCCCACAGGGCCACGGCGTCGGTTCCCGCCGGATACAGGAGCGTCCGGGCGTGGGTGGCACCGAGCAGTCCGTGGGAGTCCACCAGACCGTGCAGGTAGAACGCCAGGGCGGGCCCCGGTCGCCCAGCCCCCCCCGGGATCAGCGACCACGGCCGGGAGCTGGCGGGAAGCAGGAGCACCCACGCCCCGACGAGCTGAGCCACCCACACCAGGTGCATGCGCGCCGGCAGGGGGCCCAGCCGGGGCAGGAGGAGGCGCGGTTCGGGGTGGTCGCGGTTCGTGGTCCCTCCACGGCCGGGGAGCGGCGACCCGGAGGGCGCCACCACGCCGGGTCAGCTGGGGTACAGGGAGTCGATGAGGTCCTTGAAGTGCTCGTCGATGATCCGGCGCTTCATCTTCAGCGTCGGGGTCAGCTCGCCATCCTCGACGGACAGGGCCCGGGGCAGCACGGCAAAGGACTTGATCTGTTCCCAGCGGCCGAGCCCCTGGTTCGCACCCTGCACGGCCTCGAGCAGAGCCTCCTTCACACCGGGGAACGAATCCAGGTCCGCCCCGTCCGTGGGCAGCGGCTTGTCGAGGGCGGCCTCGAGGGCGGGCAGATCGGGGTACAGCAGGGCGGTGCAGAACTTGCGCCGGTTGCCGATGACGCAGGCCTGCTCGATCAGGGGGCTGAGCTTCAGCGCATTCTCGATGGGAGCCGGGGCCACGTACTTGCCCCCCGAGGTCTTCAACAGCTCCTTCTTGCGGTCGGTGATGAACACGAACCCGTCGGCGTCCATGTAGCCGATGTCGCCGGTCCGGAACCACCCGTCGTCGTCCAGCACCTCGCGGGTGGCCTCCTCCTTGTTGTAGTAGCCGATCATGATGTTGGGTCCGCGGGCGCAGATCTCGCCCTCGTCCGGCCGCTCGGTGCCCTCCTCGGGCTCGATCTTGATCTCGATGTCCTCCAGTGCCTGCCCCACGGCGCCGAAGCGGGTCCACTCGGGACCGTTGATGGTCAGGATCGGGGCGGTCTCGGTCAGGCCGTACCCCTCCAACACGGTCAGCCCGGCGGCCTTGAGGAAGATGGCTATCTCCTTGGCGAGGGGAGCGCCACCGCTGACGGTGAACTCGATCCGGCCACCGAGGGTGGCGTGCAGCTTGGAGAACACCATCTTGAACGCCAGGGGGTACATGAGCCGCACGAGGGCCGGGACCGGCTTGTTCTCCGCCTCGGCCATCGCCTTGACGCTGCCCATCCGCATCGCCCACTCGAAGACCGACTTCTTGAAGCCGGACGAGGCACGGGACAGGACCTTGGCGTACACCTTCTCGTAGATCCGCGGCACGCTGATGAGAACCGTGGGCCGGACCTCGCCCATGTTCTCGACGAGCTTCTCGATGCTCTCGGCGTAGGCGATGGTGCCGCCGACCCGGATGGCCATGTAGTAGCCACAGGTCCGCTCCAGGGAGTGGGACAGGGGCAGGAACGACAGGAACACGGTCTCCCGGAAGCGCTCCTCGCCCATCCGGTTGAAGGCGGCGTGCACGTTGGAGATGAAGTTGCGGTGGGAGAGCATCACCCCCTTGGGCTCACCGGTGGTGCCCGAGGTGTAGATCAGGGTGGCCATGGACTCGGGGTCCAGGCCGTCCACCCGCTCGTCCACGACCGAGGAGTCCTTGCCCTCGCCCTCGGCCAGCAGCGCGTCGAGGGTGGTGACGCCGTCGGGGGGCTCGCCGATGGGGTCGAAGACCACGATCTGCTCCACCTTCGGGATCGCCCCGTCCTTCCGCAGCGCCAGGACCCGGTCCAGCTGATCGCGGCTGGACAAGAACAACCACGTGGCCCCCGAGTCGTTGAGGATGTACGCCACGTCCTTGGGGGGGCTGGTGGGGTAGATCGGGGCCAGGATCCCGCCCAGGCTCAACACCGCGAGGTCGACGAACGTCCACTCCCGGCGGTTCTCGGCCATCAAGGCGACGGTGGCCCCCGGCGCCACGTGCTCGGCGAGGACCGCGGCCAGCACGCGAACCGTCTCCGCCCAGCGGTCGTAGGAGAGGGAGACCCAGGCGCCCCCCTCCTTGGAACGCAGCGCCTCCGCGGGCCCCCGCTCCCTCGCCGTGAAGTAGAACAGCTCCGGGATCGTCCGGGCGTCGTCGAGCTTCTCCAGATCCCTCATGTCCGCCTCCCGAAGTGAGGAGCCATCGACCACGCCGCGGGGAGAGGGCTCCCGGGGCAGGGGGGTCGCGGACTCCTCAGTAGATGGTGTGGCCCACCTCCCGGGCCAGGTCGATGCCGTACTCGGCCAGCTTGCGGTCCAGCTCCTCGCGGCTGATCTCCAGGATGGCCGCGGCGTGACTCTTGCGACCGATGGCCTTGACCACCGCCTCGATGAGCAGACGGCTCTCCAGGCCACGGATGGCCTGTCCCAGGGTGAGGCTCTGGTCGACGCCGACCGGGTCGACCTGCGTCTCGAGCACCTGCCGGACCGTTGTCGCCATGACCCGATCCGTACTGGTGAGCACCAGCGCCTTGCGCACGATCTGCTCCAGCTCCCGCAGGTTGCCCCGCCACGGATGCCGCTGAAGCTGCTCGAGCGCACCCTCCTCGATGGAGGAGATCTGGGTGTTGGCGGTGGCGTTGAAACGGTCGAACTGGCGAGCGATCAGGATCTGCAGGTCGGCTCCCCGCTCCCGCAGCGGCGGGATCTGCGCCGACTGCGCATCGAGGGCGTGGTACAGGTCCTCGCGGAACTCGTCGTGGCGGACCTTGCGCGTCAGATCCCGGCGCACACCGGCGACGATGCGCACGTCCGAGACCACCGGACGCCCACCACCCTGGCGGTAGAACCGACGCTCCTGCATGGCTCGCTGGAGCTTGGCCTGGATCGACGGTGACAGTTCGTCGATCCCCCGCAAGAACACGGTGCCGCCGTCCGCCTCCTCGACCTGCCCGGAGCGCCGGAACCGGGCGTCCGGGAAGGTCCCTTTCTCGTGTCCGAACAGCTCGCTCTCCATCCGCTCGCCGGACAGGGCGTCCAGGTGGACCGCCACGAAGGGACCATGGCGGCGGACGGAACGCCGATGGACGTACCGCGCGATGTCCTCCCGACCCGATCCGGCCTCCCCTACCAGCAGCACCGGCTGGTCGTTGCCCGCGTAGCTCTCGGCCGCCTCGACCACCTGCTTCATCGGCAGGCTCTCGGCCACGGGCGCGTCGCCTGCACCCGGGGGAGGACCGTCGTCGCCGGGGATCCCCAGCGACGTGAAGAACACGGGCAGGGCCAGGGTGGCCACGTCCTCGACCATGGGCAGGGGCACGCTGTGGAAGGCCCGGCGCACCTGGCTGTCCACGTACAGCAGGGCCTCCAGTTTCCCCCGTCGGGTGAGGGGGACGCACAGGGATGTGCCCGTCCGGGCCTCGATCTTGGTCCGCCCGCCGCGCACCTTCAGCTCACCCACGGCGTCCTCGAGTCGCTGGGGCTTCTCCCGCTCCAGCACCCGATCCACCAGTGCGCGGGGTACACCCACGCGGCTCTGGGCGGGGAAGGTCAGCAGCGCCTGGACCGCCCTCCCCTCCCCGCGGACCCGCAGCAGCGCGGCGCGTTCCGCGCCCACCCCGCGGGCCAGGGCCTCCAGCAGCAGCCACGAGAACCCGGTGGATCGGTTCGATGCCAGAACCCGGGCCACGGCGGTCACCAGGCTGGCCGGCGAGAACGGGATCGAGTCCGAGGTGTCCGGGGTCAGTCCACTGGCCTCGGAGATCGAATCCCCGTCCCCGTCCTCGGTGAGGATCACCGCACCCACGCCACCGCGATCCCGGAGGATCTCCAGGTCGGGGTCGAAGAGCAGCAGGTTGTTGCCGACGGCCAGCTCGTCCCCGGGCCGCAGCCGGGTGGGTTCGAGCATCAGCTCGCCGTTGATCCCCGTTCCGTTGGAGCTGCCCTCGTCGCGCACCACGTAGCCCTCGGGGCTCGCGGTGAGGACGGCGTGCACGCGGCTGACCTTCTCGTCGAGCAGCTGGATCGCGCAGTTGGACGAACGGCCGATGGCGCAGGTGTCGCCCAGCTCGAACCGTACACCGAAGTGATACCCGTGCGTGACCAGAAGAAACGACAACGCAATCCCCGCACCGATGGACAGAGCAGGGCCATGCTACCAGAGGTCGGGCGCCGTTGCCGGCCCCGCGTTCAAGCAGACGCCCGCGCGGGCGATACAATGTAGGACAACCTCCATCGCGCGAGAGCCCATGCCGCTGGCCTTCCTCCTGGTCCCCTACTTCACGGATCGCCAGCGGTTGATGCGCATCCCCATCGTGACCGTATCGCTCATGGTCGTGTGCGTCCTGGTGTTCCTGGTCACGTGGAGCCGCCAGCTCCGGGCGGAGGACGAGTTCCTGGTGGCGCTGAACCGCGCCGTGGAGCTGGCCTGGGGGCAGGAGACGCTGGACACCGGGCCACTCCAGGAGCTCTGCGCAGGTTTCGGGGAGCCCGACTGCCTGGACACCGACCTGGGTCTCCCGGAGTGGGCCGGGAGCGAGGACATCTCGCTGATGATCGAGGATCTGATGTCCGGCTTCGGCATGGACCAGCCGGAGCCCGGATCGGTGGACCAGCAGGAGCTCGACGCCGCGGTGACCGCCGCCCGGGAGGCCTGGGAGCGTCAGCCCTTCGTGAGCATGGGGTTGGTGCGCGGCAGGATCACCGCCCACGGCCCGTTCACCTACGCCTTCCTCCACGGCGGCTGGATGCACCTGCTGGGCAACCTGCTGTTCCTGTGGCTGGCGGCCTCCTCCATCGAGCACGTGTGGAACCGGGGCTTCCTGGTGGGGTTCTACCTGGCGGGCGCCGCCATCGCGGGCGGATTCCAGATGCTCTTCATGGGGGACATCCCCCTGATCCCCCTGGTGGGGGCGAGCGGCTCGGTGGCAGCCCTGATGGGGGCCTACCTGCTGCTGTTCGCGAAGTCGCGGATCAAGATCTGGTACCTGTTCTGGTTCCTGCTGATGTTCCGCTCCGGGACCTTCTTCGCCCCCGCATGGCTGGCTCTTCCCCTGTGGTTCTTCTGGCAGGTCTTCCTGATGGCCATGGGCGCGGGTATGGGGGACCAGGTGGCCTACGCCGCCCACGTGGGCGGGTTCGCGGGGGGCTTCGCCATCGCGTTCGTCGTGATGAAGCTCCAGCCCGCGTGGCTGCTGGCCCCCACGTCGGAGGAGACGGCCATCGACGCCGCGATGGGTCGGGGGGACCTCCGAGAGGGTGCGGAGCTGCGCTCCGAGATCGTCGCGGCCGGCCGGCGGCAGCACCAGGGCCCGCCGTCCGCCGACCCACCGGCGGCACCCCACGCGCCCCGGGGCGCCCCCGCGCAGCTCGATCCGGGGGGCGCCCCGGCATCCGCGATGGCCGCCGGAGCCGCGGTCGCCGCCGGGCGACGTCCCGCCGCTCCTCCCGCGGCCCCGACCGACCCGGTTCACGTCCGGCTCGCCTCGGTGACCCGCGTCAAGGACGACCACATCGGCTTCGAGGACAGCGCCGGAACCCCCTTCCGGGTGTCCGTGCCGGACATCACGCACTGGGCCGTGGGCCGGCTGGCCTACCGGGACGCCGCGGGGAAGACCCACGAGTCGATGGTCTGCGACCTGATCGTGGGCGTGGAACACCAGGGCGACCGACGGACGGTCCAGGCCGTCCGCCTGCTGTCGGACCAGCAGCCCTATGCGATCCTGCTCAAGACGGTCCGGGAGCATCCGGCGGCCAACTTCGAGCAGCTGATGGCCCGCATCGGCAAGCGCCTCGGGAACGCCCGCTACGCGATCCGGCCGCCACCGCGTACCATGGCGGATGTGCCACGGTTCGACCACGTGGACGCCTTCGAGGGCCGCTGGATGCGGCTCGTGCGCGAGGAGGGGTGATGCGGATGGACATCAGGAGCGGGATCGCGATGGCGATGGCCCTCGGGCTGCTGGCGGGCTGCCCGGCGGACGACGACGACAGCGGCTCCCCCGGCGCGGACGACGACAGCGCGGCGGACGACGACGACGCCACCGGAGACGACGACGCCACCGGGGACGACGACACCAGCGGGGTCCAGGACTGCGCCCCGGAGGACCACGCCGCCGGGGATTGCATCGACATCCCGTTCCAGGTGTTCAACCTGGGGTTCTGCACGCCGGCCCAGCCGCTGTTCACGGTCACCGTGGACGACGACACCGAGTGGAACGAGCTGCTGACCGAGCACTGCATTCTCGCCGGCGGCGAGCCGGAGCCGCCGGACTGGTCCGAGTTCATGCTGGTGGCCGTGGGCAGCCTCGGCTCCGGCTGCGCGGCCCAGCAGCAAACGGTCTGGTTCCGCGAATGCGTGGATCAGCGGGTCTTCGCCTACGTGCAGGCCCGGGAGGGGGACTGCGACATGGACATCCCGCTGACCACCGCGGTCACGGTCAGTCGCTCCCAGCGGGTGACCCGCTTCGTGGAGTGTGGGTACACCTTCTGACATCCTGACCTTCACGATGCGCCGATCCCTGCTTCCCCCGCTCTGCCTCGCCCTGCTCGCGCTGCCGGCGCGACCGTCGCTGGCCGACGAGAGCTTCCGCATCGTGTTCGATGGCAACACCGGCGGCGTGTCCAGCGGGCGAATGGAGCTGGCCTTCGGCGACCTCGTCTTCTCCTTCCTGGAGCAGAAGGGGGGGCGCATCCTCCAGGTGGACTCGAGCCTGGGGGTGCTCTACCGCCACGGACGCTACGTCTGGACCGACGACGGCATGCTCTCCAGCGCCATCGCCTTCGTGGACGGCGGGGGCTTCGAGGTCCTGCGCCAGGTCCAGCCCGCGCCGGTGATCGTCACCGAACGGGCGGCCCTGCTGCAGGGGGTCGACGACCCGGACCTGTCGCTGCTGGACTCCATCGAGCGGGCGATGCACGAGCGCCCGGAGTACGGCGAGCCCGCGCGCCTGCAGGGCATCCTGACCCGGGTCCGCAACGCCCTGGGCCAGGAGGCCTGGGTCGCCCAGGGACCGGACACCCCCCTCGACGAGCCGCTGCCGGCGGATCCCCTGGCGTGGGAGATCCGCTCCCAGGAGACGGTGGTCGTCGAGTTCGACGGAAAGCGCTGCACCCTGCACCAGCTGTCTCGGATGGTGGGCGAGGGCTCGCGTCGGATGGTGCTGGTGAAGGAGCGGCTGGCCGATCCGTCGTCGCCGGCGATCTACGTCAGCGCCGGCGGAGCCGTGGAAGGGCGATCCTACGTCCCCGGACAGCCGTACAGCCTCGTGCGCCCCGCCAGCTGGATCGCGTACGCCGACGCCGGGATGCGTTTCCTCTCGCCGGGGCACGCTGAGCTGCTGGGGGGGATCGACAAGCTGGTCGGGGAGGCCAGCGCTGCCCGGGTGACGGTCCTGGCGGCCAACCTGCGCGACGCCCGGGGAGAGTCCGTGTTCCCCGGGGCGGAGCTGGTGGAGCTCGGCCCTGCGGCCGTGGCCTTCGTGGGGGTCGTGGACCCGGCGATCCGCGACCGGCTGGAGGGGGACGTCCGGAGCCAGCTGGGATTCGAGGACCCGGCGCCGGCGGTCGAGCGGGCGCTCAAGGCGCTCCGGGCCCGCACCGGGCGCGAGCCGGATCTGGTGGTCCTCCTGGCCGGCTTCGAGCCCGCCACCCTGGGCGAGCTGGTGCGCCAGGTGGACGACGTGGACGTGGTGCTCGGGGACTTCTCGGCGCCGTCGGCCCAGCACCAGCAGGTGAAGATCACCCCCCCCGCGCCCCGGTCGAGCCTCGACGCCCTCGACCGGCGGCCCCTGCTGGTGGTCCACGCAGGTGGATCGGTGGTCGGCGAGATCGAGGGCCGGATGGCGGACGGACGGCTGGCCGATCTGGAGCTCCGGACCCTCCCCGTCGACCAGCTCCGCCCCGTGGACGACGACATCCTCCAGCGCACCATGAAGGCCCGCCAGGCGATCTATCTGGACGGGGAGCCCGTGCTGGTCCCCGACCTGCGGGACCTGGTGGAGGAGGACGTCAACCGGCTCCAGTTCCTGATGGAAGGCCAGCCCTACCGCGAGCTGCTGGAGTCCGAACTGGCGGCGGGCACCCTTGAGGTGGAGCGGATGCCCCTGCGGATGACGCGGGACCTGTTCCACAACCTGGGCGGCAACCTGCTGCGGGAGCGGGGCCGCGTCGACGTGGTGATCCTGCCGCCCCTGCCCTGGGCGCTGGAGCTCAGCGGCCCGACGCGGGAGCTCTACGCCGCCTCCTACCTGGCCGTTCCCGACCGGTTGCAGCTGCTGGAGCTCAGCGGCGGCCAGCTGCGCGAGCTGCTACGGCTGACCGGCGACTCCCGCAATGAGCGCCTGCGGCGGCGACGGGCCACCGCGGTCCGGGGCGACCTGGACGCGGAGAAGCGGGCGGGCGCCCCCTGGGTCTGCGGTCTGGATCCGAAACACGGCCAGGTGGGCGGCAGGCCGCTGGGCACCGGGGAGGTCTACCGGGTCCTCACGACCAGCGCGCTGGCGCAGTACCGCGGGGTCGACACCGCCCTGGCCGGTGTGCGGCCGAAGACCCGCTTCAAGACCCGCGACGAGGGATTCCGCACGTCCCCCTTCGGGAGCGAGGTGACCCTCGCGAGTCAGATCCTGCGGGGGCTGCGATACGAGAGGGCGCAGAACCCGGGGTTCGACCCGGCCTACCGGGAGCGGCTCTCCGGCTGGCTGAGAGACCGCGGCGACCGGGTCTGGCCGCTGTTCTTCGCCCGCGCCAACAACCTGGGGCTGACCCTGACCCGCTACCTGGTCTCGGGGGACCAGGACGCGTACGCCAATGTGCGCGAGAGCCGGGTCACCACGCCGGCGAGCTTCACCTTCGGTATGCGGTGGGACGGGACCCTGGGCTTCGACACCCGGGACGTGGTGCTCGAGTCCCGGTCGCTGGCCGCCCTGAGCGTGAACACCGTCGGTGATGAGCCCCCCAGCGAGCTGGAGGACGACCTGCAGTTCTCCCTCGACGCCGGCCTCCGGGGCCTCAGCGTGCGATCGGTGCCCGTCTACCCCTTCTTGCAGGCGGCCTACGACACGGAGTTCCTGCGCGCGGACGAGACCGACGACGCCGGCGTCGCCATCGGCAAGCTGCCCCGGCAGAAGGACCTGCGGGGCACCGGCGGGGTCACGGCCACCAACCTGATCCCGACGGTCAAGTCGATCAAGGCCGGGACCTTCATCGAGTACGACTTCTCCGCCACCGAGGGCGCGCTGGAGTCGGGGATGTCCCTCGAGCTGACCCAGCAGGTCACCCGCCGGCCGCTGACCTGGGGCAACACGCTCAAGATCTACGGCTGGTTCCCCACCGACGACGACACGGACGAGGACCTGCTGCTGTCGGTCAACCTGCGGTCGGAGCTGGGGGTGCTGATCCTGGGCAACCTGCAGCTGAAGGTCTACGCCGATCTGCGGGGGTACCGGGGCACGGGCGCGGCCACCTCGATGCCGGGTCTGAGCACCATCCTGGGGGTCGTGCTGGCCTACTCGGGCCAGCTCGAGCGGCGGATCACCCGGTAGGCACACAACACCACGAGCAGCCCCAGGCTCGCGGACGGCCGGGGGAGGGTCGCGGATGCCAACGCGCAGGAGCAATCGCCGTTGCCGGTGAGGTAGACGGCGCCGTCGTCGTCATCGTCCGCGTCGTCGTCCGGGGTGTCGTCGTCCACCGAATCGTCGTCCCCGGCCGTGTCGTCGTCAGCGGTGCTGTCGTCGTCGCCCGAGGTCGTGTCGTCGTCGCCCGCGCATTCGTCGTCCTGGCCGTCCACCAGGCCGTCGCAGTCGTTGTCCTCGCCGTCCCCGCAGTCCTCGTCGGCGTCGGGGTGGATTTCGGCGTCGGCGTCGTCGCAGTCCACGCCGGGGCAGTCCGCCTCGTCGCAGGTCAGGTAGCCGTCCCCGTCGGCGTCGGCGCAGGTGCAGTCGAACTGCAGGGCGATGGCCGCCGCCAGGTCCGGGAGCGGGCCGATGTGCCCCCCCGTGCCCTGGGGCACGCCGGTCTGGATCAGCAGCTCCCGCAGGACCGCGGGCTCCAGGGTGGCGCCGGTCTGCTGAAGGGCGATGCCCTGGAGCGCCACGCAGGCTGCCGCCACGATGGGCGAGGCGGACGAGGTGCCGGCGAACTCGGCCGTGTAGTACTGGTGCACGTCCTGGGGCCCACCGATCATGCCGCCGTCGCCGTAGGCCAGGGTGCGGACCGATTCGCCCCAGGCGTGGACGTTCACCCGGCTGCCGTAGGTGGAGAAGTACATCTTGTCGTGGGCCAGGTCGGCGGTGCCCGCGCCCACGATGATCGCGCCGCTGTCGCCCTGGTTCATGTACGGGACGTAGACCTGGGCGTCCAGGTCCTGGTCCCCGTTGCCGGCCGCCGCGACGATCACCACCCCCGCGTCGACTCCGGTCCGGGTGACGACCCAGACCGGCTCCCAGACCTCCGCGGGGCCGTAGTCCCCACCCGCCCCCAGGTCCTGCATCTCCAGCAGCACCACGTCGCCGGGATCCGATGCCGCGATGGCGGCGGCGATGGCGTCCACCCGCCGCACGCCGCCCTCCACGGTGTACTCGGGGAAGGTCCCGACCTCGGCGTCGGGCACGAGCCCGGTGCAGCCGTAGCCGTTGTCCTGCGAGGAGGTCTGCCCCAGCACCGCCGTGCCGTGGTAGTCGAACTCGTAGTCGAAGACCTCGGGGTGGATGGTCTGCCCCGCCTCCAGGTGCAGGTCGATGTCGTTGAGGTCCTCGTGGTCCGGATCCCAGCCGTACTCACAGTCCGAGATCCGAACCCCCGCCCCGGTCCCACCGGGGTAGCTCCACGCGAAGGTCGCGTCGATGCCCGGGTCCGGACCGTGATAGCCCTGCAGCGGGGTCATGTCCGGGGTGTCCGGGGGCAGGTCCGTGGGGGGCGGGGGCAGCAGCGCGTGGATCGACGCGAACTCGACCACGTCCAGCGCCTGGAGCGCCTCGCCGGCAGCCACCAGCCGATCCTCGATCGCCTTCCCGACGAAGGTCACCCGCAGCATGCCCGCCAGGTCCGGCTGCGCCCGCCCCGAACGGCGCACCGCCCTCTCCTCGATCCCCGCAAGCACCCCCTCGTCGAGCCGGAACAGGGGGGAGAAGACGAGATCCCGCGCACCGGCCACCGCGAGCACCCCCGACAGGTCCACGTCCGTCAGCGAGATCAGCCCGCCCGAGGCGGTGCTTCGCACCTTCGCCCGGTCCGCGAACTTGACCACCAGCTCCAGCCCACCCAGGGGTGCGGGGTTGACCGAACTCGCCCGGAGTGCGGGCGCCGCGATGGGACGCTTCGACAGCGGTGTGCGCGAGTCGACGGCGACGGCGGGTCCGGCGACGGCGAGGACCAGCAGGGTCGATAGTAACGGTCGAACACGAGTCATCGAGGCTCCCAGGATCGCCTGACGCCTGACGCGTGACGCCTGACGCCTCCCTCAGCGACTATACCTCCCTCAGCGCCGCCTCGACCGAATCGCCGATCCAGTCCAGGTGCTTGCGGCGCAGGAAGGGGTGCACCGGGATGTGGAGGATCTCGTCCAGGGCGCGCTGGGTCTCGGGGCAGGGGCCGCCCTGGTGATCGAAGAGATCGAGGGTCGAGCAGTCCATCATGAAGCCGGTGGTGGAATCGACGCCCCGCCGCTGCAGCGCACGGGAGAGGTCGTCGCGGCGCTCGTGGAAGACCGGGAAGCTGAGGAAGACCGAACCCTCCTGGGCCGGAGGCAGGGTCAGGCCGGGCAGGTCCATCATCCGCGACCGCAGGTACCAGCCGTTGCGCTCCCGGGCCCGGTTCATCTCGTCGAGGCGGTCCAGCTGGGTCATGCCCACCGAGGCCATGGGGCCGGAGGGGACCGCCGCCCGCTGCACATCCGTCAGCGGTTCGACCTTCTCCTCCAGCGCTCCGGCGATGGGATCGCCGCCGAAGAGGCTCATGACCCGGATCACCGGGAAGACGCCGAGGTTGAAGGGGATCGGGCTGGTGACCACGCTCATCCCTGCCGCCGACGCGGCCAGCTTGAGGGTCTTTCGGCGGCCAACGCGGGGATTGGCCCCGGCCAGGGCGGCCACGCGCTCTCCGTGGGCGGGGTCCCCGCAGGCCACGGCACCGCCGCCGAGGATGGTGAAGTTCTTGGTGGCGCCGAAGGTGAACAGGGTGGCGTAGCCGACGGTGCCCAGGGTCTGGCCCTTGTAGGCCGCGCCCACCGCCTGACCGCAGTCCTCCAGCAGGGTGACCCCCTTGTCCTCGCAGATCTCCCGGATCGGGTCCAGATCGGCGGCGTTGCCATAGAGGTGGGTGACCAGGACGGCCCGGGTCTTCGGGCCGATGGCCGCGGCCACGCCGTCGGGATCCAGCTCGAAGCTGTCCCGCTTGAGGTCCACGAAGCGGGGAACGGCGCCGGTGGCCTGGATCGCCGCGGGGACCGCCGGGAAGTTGAAGGACTGGGTGATGACCTCGGAGCCCGGGGGCAACTCCATGCCCGCGAGGATCCAGTACAGGGCGATCCGCCCCGAGGGGGCCAGCACCACCCGCCTCCCCCCCATCACCTGGTCGCCGAAGCGTCGCTCGAACTCGTCGGGGGAGGTCCCGCCGAGGGGCAGGTTCGCGCGCACGAAGGCGCCGGCCTCGGCCAGGGTGAGGTTGGGTCGGAAGCGGGAGATGGCCATGGATCGCACCCCTCTGTGTTCGATGGGAGGACGAATCTACCATGGGGAGGAGGCGTCAGGCGTCAGGCGTCAGGCGTCGGGCGGGGAGGCGCGCTCGTTGCCTTCGCCAGCATCGCCCGATCCGGGGATTCCGGATCCGACGTCGAGCACCCGCGAGACGACCTCTTCGCCTCGGGCCTGAAGCCTGAAGCCCGAAGCCTTCCGCAACGAAACGTAGTTTCGTGACGGGATCGAGCTATGATCCGTGCGTTGGACGAGGAGACATGGGCGAGACGATCCGGGTGCGCGTGGAAGGGGCTGTCGGTTTCCTGGAGATCGACCGGCCGGAGTGCGCCAACGCCTACACCACGGCGATGCTCGACGCCATCGAGGCGGCCATCGGTCGCCTGGAGGAGGACGACGACGTCCGGGTGATCGTGGTGGGCAGCGCCGTGGAGGGAAAATTCTGCGCCGGCGCGGACCTGCGCGAGATCCACGACCGGGGCATCGAGGACGCCCTGGAGCTGCGGGCCCTGGCGGTCTTCGACGGGCTCGCCGGGTGCCCCAAGCCGACGCTGGCGGCCATCGACGGGCCCGCCATCGGCGGCGGCCTGGAGCTCGCTCTGGCCTGCGACCTGCGGATCGCGTCGACGCGGGCGCGCTTTGCCCTGCCCGAGACCGGCTTCGGGGTCCTTCCGGCCGCGGGAGCGACCTTCAGGCTCCCGGTTCTGGTCGGCCCGGGGGTGGCGCGGGAGATGATCCTCTTCGGTGGCGAGCTGGACGGCGCGGGCGCGGCAGCCTGCGGGCTGGTCAACGAGCTCGCCGAACCCCATGATCTAGGAGAACGCGTGCGAAGGTGGTGTGCGTCCGCTGCGGGCCGGGATCCCCTGGCCCTGCGGCTGGCCAAGCGGGCGATGGCTCCCACGGCGGCCGAGAGCGGCTGCCGGGACGTCACCCGCTGCGCCCAGGGGGTCCTGTACGAGCGCCTGCGCGAGCGGACGCGGCGTGGCGACACGGAGGACCCGGCCTGACACCGGGCAGCGAGGAGACCGAACCGTGGTCAGCGTGATCGACACCGAACTCAAGCCCCGCCTGGTCTCGGTCGGGACGGCCAATCCGCCCACGACCTACACCCAGCAGGACCTGCTCGAGCTGTTCCAGTGCGAGAACAAGCTCATCCGCCGCTTCTTCACCAACAGCCACATCAACAAGCGGCATCTGGTGCTCCCCGAGCCCGACGAAGACGGCGCCATGCCCTTCGAGGACGGCGAGAAGCTCATCGACAAGCACCTCAAGACCTCGCTCTCCATCGGCACCGAGGCCATGGGCAAGTGCCTGGACGACTCCGCGATGACCGCCGAGGAGATCGACTACATCTGCGCGGTGACCACCACCGGGTTCCTGGCCCCGGGGCTGTCGGCCTACTTCACCCGCGACGGCGGGCTGCGGGACAACGTCCACCGGGTCGACGTGGTGGGCATGGGGTGCAACGCGGGTATGAACGGGCTGCTGCAGACCGCCCACTACGCCGCCGTGAACCCGGGCAACCCGGCGATGATGGTCAGCTCGGAGATCTGCTCGGCGGCCTACGTGTTCGACATGACGGTCCGCACCGGCGTGGTCAACTCCCTGTTCGGGGACGGCTCGGCGGCGATCGTCCTGCTCGCCCGGGACGACCTCACGGCCAAGGACGGACCCCAGCTGATGGGGTTCGAGTCGCTGATCGTGCCCCAGGCGCTGGAGGAGATGCGCTTCGACTTCGTCGAGGGACTGTTCAGCTTCTACCTGGGCCGGGACATCCCCTATCTGATCGGCGACAACATCCAAAAACCGATCAACGCCCTGCTGGACCGCTTCGGACTCAAGCGGCGCCACATCAAGCACTGGCTGATCCACTCGGGTGGCAAGAAGGTCATCGACGCGATCAAGTACAACCTGGGCATCACCGAGCACGACGTGCGCCACACCCGCTCCATCCTGCGGGAGTTCGGCAACCTGTCGTCCGGGGCCTTCCTGTTCTCGTTCCAGGAGCTGACGCGGGAGAACATCGCCCGCGAGGGGGACTGGGGCGTGACCATCGCCATGGGCCCCGGGATTTCCATCGAGACCGGCCTGATCCGCTGGTGAACCGGAGAGCGAACGCATCATGGACCTCAAGACGATCCAGTTCGAGCGCGCCGACGGCGTGGCCACCATCACCCTCGACCGCCCGGCCCAGGGCAACGCCATCAGCGCCGGGCTGGTCGCGGAGCTCAAGGAGCTGTGCGAGTACATCGAGGACGAGGTCGAGGAGCACGTCATCGTGATCCGCGGGGCGGGGGGCAACTTCTGCTCCGGCATCGACCTGACCGACTTCCCGGCGGACGACAAGCCCAACGTCTACGGCTTCGGCAAGTGGGAGAGCGCCTGCCGGACCATCGAGCGGCTTCCCAAGGTGACCATCGCCGCGGTGGACGGGGAGTGTGCCGGGGGCGGCTTCCAGCTGGCGCTCACCTGCGACGTGCGGGTGGCCACCGAGCGGGCCGTGTTCCACCTCCACGAGGTGAGGGACGGCTTCTTGCCCGGCATGGGCACCTTCCGATTGTCCAAGTTCATCGGGCTCGGGCGGGCCCGCCGGCTGGCCCTGACCGGGCGCCACCTGAAGGCCCCCGAGGCCGAACGCATCGGACTGGTGGATCACATCTGCCCGGACAGCGGCCTCGACATCGCGGTGCAGGACGCCATCGCCGAGTTCGGCGAGATCAACCCGGTGGCGGTGGAGCTGTGCCGCCGCCTGTTCGACGAGTCCTTCGAGATGCCCTACGAGGAGTTCATCGGCTCCTTCCTGGCGGCCCAGCACCGGGCGATCCAGACCGAACCCTTCCGCGAGCGGGTACGCAAGGCCCACGGCGCCGACTGATCCCCATGGCGAAGCAGGCCCTCAGACCGCTGCCGGTCGATCCGGCGACCCTGGCTCGCATCCGCCCCATGGGGCCGGCGGACGTGGCCGATGTGGTGCGTCTGCATCGGGCGGCCATGGGCAACAGCCTGTGGGCCAAGCTCGGTGACGGCTTCCTCTCGGAGATCTACCGGGGGCTGCTGGCCCACCCGGAGTTCCTGGCCTACGTCTATCTGGAGGACGGGCGGGTGCGGGGGTTCATCGCCGGCAGCTCGGACGGGCCGCGCATGCTGTCCGACGTGCGGCGGCGCCGTGCACCGCGGCTGGCCCTCGCCACCGCGGGGGGCCTGGTCCGGCGCCCCCGCGCGCTGCGCCCCCTTCTGGAGACCTTCCGCTACTTCCGCGAGAGCGCCGCGCCCGGGGAAGAGGTCCGGGCCGAGTCGATGTTCTGCTCCTTCGAGCCCAACCTGCGCGGCAAGAAGATCTCGGGTCTGATCAACAAGGTCCTGTTCGACGAGCTGGCCCGCCGGGGTCACCGCTACGTCAAGATCACGACCGAGGAGGACAACGAGGGCGCCGTCCGGCAGCTCAGCTCGTGGGGTTTCGAACGTGTCGGGACCTTTCGCTTCTACGGCAAGCCGATGCTAGTGTGGCGCCTGGATCTCCTCGAATGCGAGCGGGTGGACCACCCGCAAAGGAAGCGAACGTGAAAGTCCTCCTGGTTCATACCCCCAAGAGCCACCAGGTCTGGGCCGGCGTACCCGACATCTTCAACGACAAGTACGCCTACCTCTTCCCGCCCCTGGCGGTGATGGGCCTGTCCTCCTACCTCAAACGTCACACGACCCACGACATCCGCGGCATGGACTGCGTGGTCGACGAGCTGGACTACCCGGACATCGAACGTCAGGTCCGGGAGTGGAAGCCGGACGTGATCGGCGTCTGTGCCACCGCGACCCACGGGCTGTACAACGTGGTCCAGACCGTCAAGGCGGCCCGCCGGGGACACCCGGACACCTTCATCGTGGTCGGCGGTCCCCACGTCAACTCCTTCCCGGAGAACACGGCACGGCTGCCGGGCATCGACGCGGCCATCACCGGCGACGGCGAGCGGCCGATGAAGGCCCTGCTGGACGTGCTGGACAGCGGCGGCGACATCAAGGACGTGCCGTCGATCCTGATCCAGCAGGAGGACGGCTCCATCTACCGGTCGGAGATGTCGGATCCGATCCACGACCTGGACGAGCTGCCCTTCCCGGACCGGGAGGCCTTCCCGCCCCACAAGTACTTCACCCCGGGGATGAAGGGCGGCCGCGCCACCACGATGTACTCGTCCCGGGGCTGCCCCAACCAGTGCATCTTCTGCAACGTGCCCCACAGCTACCGGGCCCGCAGCCCCGAGCGGGTGGTCGACGAGATCGAGGAGTGCGTCCGCCGCTACGGGATCCAGGACATCCACTTCATCGACGACATCTTCAACATCACCCCCGAGCGGGTGATGGCCATCTCCGAGCTGATCCTGCAGCGGGATCTGAAGGTCTTCTGGGGCTACAAGGCGTCGATCCGCAACACCACCCGCGAGATGGTGCGACTGGCCAAGCGAGCCGGTTGCTACAAGATGCACTACGGGGTCGAATCGCTGACCGACAAGGGCCTCGCGGCACTGAAGAAGAAGTCGTCGGTGGACGAGGTCTTCGAGATCTTCCGCATGACCCAGGACGAGGGCGTCAAGGCCATCGCCTACATGATCATCGGCTGCCCCCACGAGGAGACCCCCGAGGAGCTCCTCGAGGTGGCCGACATCATGCGAAAGCTGAACCCGGCCTACGTGGTCTACTCCCTGTTCACCCCCTACCCGGACACCGGCATCTTCCAGAAGGGCGCCGACAAGGGCCTCTTCGAGCGGGATTGCTGGGAGAAGTGGATGGTCGATCCCACCGAGGAGTACGACCTGCCCACCTGCTGGGAGGAGTTCATGAGCAAGGAGGAACAGCTGGAGCTGTTCAAGGTCTTGCACCACAAGTTCTACTTCCACCCCCGGACCCTGGTGAAGACCTTCGCCACCATCCGCACCCCAGCCGAGCTCAAACGGATCCTCCTGGGCGGCTTCCAGCTGGCCCGGATGCAGTTCCTGCGCCACGACACCCGATCGATCTAGGAGACCCCCGATGCACCGACGCCACTTCCTGCAACTGGGGGCAGGGGCGGCGGGGGCGGCGATGCTGCCCGGGTGCGCCCACCTGGCGACCCGCGCCGCGGCGGTGGACCCCGGACCGGCGGTCGCCGTGGATCCCGGCTACCTGCCCCACGTGGCCTCTTCGTGGATCCCCCGCGGGACCCTGGACGACGCCGCGCTGCGGGCGGTGGTGGAGGCGGCCACCGACTTCTCGTGGCTCTCCCGGGGCGACCGGGTGTTGATCAAGCTGGCCCTCAACTCGGGCAACACCTTCCCCGCCACCAGCGACCCCTGGTCCCTGCAGGCGCTGATCCGGTTGCTCAAGGACAAGGGCGCCGGGACGGTCTACGCCGGCGACCAGAGCGGCATGGCCAGCGTGTACGTGGGCAAGGACAAGCGCCGGGGATCGTCGCGCACGATCGCCCAGCGCGCCGGCCTGCTGACGGCCATCACCGATGCGGGCGGCGAGCCGGTGTTCTTCGACGAGCTGGGGTACGACGCCTTCATCCAGGCGCCGCCGGACGGCGACCACCACTGGCCCGAGGGCCCGTGGGTCCCGGCCTTCGTGGAGCAGGTGGACCACATCGTCTACCTGGCCCGGGTGTCGGCCCACGCCTTGGCCGACTGCACCCTGGGGCTCAAGCTCTCGGTGGGCTGGCTGCGGGACGACAGCCGCTTCGTGTTCCACAAGGGGGGCGCGAACTTCTGCGCCATGTACTCCCAGGTCAACGAGGTCGCGCCCATCGCCAGCCGGCTACGTCTGGTGGTGTCGTCGGGGCGGGAGGTGCTGTCGACCATCGGCCCCGACGTGGGCGCCATCGCCCGGCCGGACCAGGGGCTGGTCTTCGCGTCCGAGGACCTGCTGGCCCACGAGCTGCTGTCCTACGCCTGGCTCCGCCACGCCCGTCACCACGACACGGGCCACGGGGCCCACTCCATCGACGCGACGGTGGCCGACAACCGCTCGGGCTTCAACCGGCTGCTGATGCGCTTCGCCGGCACCCACGAGGAGCGATCCGGCGTGATCGCCGACATCCCCCCCTTCCGCCCCGGGAACATCGCCGATCACCCCGCCATCCGCGACTTCGCCCGCCGCCGCGGCGGGGCACCGGCGGGGATCCACTGGGAATCGACGAACGCCCACCCGGATCCCCTCGTCACCGCCGCCCTGGGCTCCGCCATCGGTGGGGTCTAGTGTCCCGGAACCGAACCCGATAGCTGCAGACCAGCACGTCGTGGGTTCGCCCAGGGCCAGGACCCAGCTGGCGCCTCCGTCCGAGGGGCCGTAGGTCCCGGACGGATAGTGGACCCGGAGCGACGTCCCATCCCCCGCCGGGGTCTCGACCACCTCGATCCGGCCGTCGGCCACCCCGGTCGACCAGGCGGGCTCCCTCCAGTCCGCGGCCAGCTGGACCTCGGTGTACGGACCGAGGGGAGCCTCGTCCAGGTCGAAGGAGAACAGGACGGCGGGGTCCGGTTCGACGGGCTCCTGGCACACACACCCGCCGGCCGGGAGCAACGCCACGACGACCGGTCCGAACGAGAGCTTCATCGCCTGCCTTCCCCGCGCCCCCAACGCAGCCCCCGGCCGGGTGCCACGGGGTGGGGTACGTAACGCGGGCAAGAATGGTTAGACCAATATAGGTAGCCGAAACAAACCGCGCCGCGGCCATCAGGAAGGGGTCAGCCCATGTCCATCACGATCAAGCACATCCTCTCCACCGCCATCGAGGGAACGCTCCGGGGGTCCGTCCTGCTGTTGCCTGCCTTCGCCCTGGTGGGGATCGGCGCCTGCGACGTGCAGGAGCTGCCCCCCGAGGAGAATGCCATCATCGACGTTTCGGTACTGTCCCAGGATCCCGCGGGGTACGAGGATCTGGAGCGGCAGGACAAGCCCCTCCCGGAGGGCGGGATCTTCGACGGCACCGGTGACTCGGAGAGCAGCGCAGCCGCCGTCAGCGACCGCGAGTCCCGGGGCTGGAGTGCCCCCGGCCGGGACGGTGTCTCCTTCGAACAGCTCCCGCCGGTCGGCGCCCTCGACAACGGTCTGGGCCAGGAGATCCCCCTGGGCGCCCTGGGACCGCTGACCAGTCACGAGCGCGCCGACGAGGACGAGCTGTTGCGGATCTCCTTCGCCGGGATCCTGGACGTGGACCGCTTCGCCGAGGAATTCCTGCTCACCGACCAGGGCGCCCAGATCAACCTGGGCTGCTGGCCCGATCCGGACTTCGGCGACTCCTACCTCTGTCGGCCCGACGCTCCCCTGGTGCAGGGGCCCAACGTCCTGGTGGTCGGGGTGGACGGCGTGCGACTGGAGTTCGAGTTCGTACTCTGACCGCCTACCAACTCCCCAGGGAGTAGACGTAGACCGTACCCGGGGCGCCGGCGTAGGTGGACGGGGCGCCCACGACCAGGTCGTCGGCGGTGTCGCCGTTGAGATCGCCGGACGCGATGGACCAACCCATGAGGTGTTCCGGACTCTGGCCGGCGTCCGGATGGACGTCGGGGGACTGCCAATCCAGCGCGGGGTTGTTGTTCCAGTCCACGTCGTCGGCCTCGATGACGTAGACCGCCCCCGCCCGGATGGCGGTGGCGCTGGCGTGGGGGTCGCCGAAGGCCAGCTCGGGGCTGCCGTCGGCGTCCAGGTCCATGCCGGCGTGCACGGCCTTGCCCACCCAGGCCTCGTCCGGGCCATCGAAGGTAGCCATGTGGGAGTCCCAGCTGGCGCCCGACCACTGGGAGCGGCCGTTGTAGATGAAGGCCCGCCGCTGCAGGGGATCCGAGCTGTACGCTCCGACCACAAAATCGTCGAAGGTGTCCCCGTCCAGGTCGCCGGCGGACGCCAGCGAGCGGCCGAACCCGATGTCGGGGGACTCGAGCAGACCGCCCGGGGCGGTGAACACGCCGTTGGGGATGCCCGGGCCCCAGGCGCTGTCGAGGAAGATCGCCACGTCGTAGCGGGGCGCGGCGCCGATGACGATGTCCGGGTGCCCTCCCGCGCCCACGTTCACCGCGCCCAGCACCGCGTAGCCCCAGTCGTCGCCCTCGAAGCTGGCCCGGGCCTCGGCGGACAGCACCTCCACGCCCGAGTAGAAGCGCCCCGGCATCAGCCAGACTTTCCCAGCGGCGGGCTCGCCCACCAGAAACTCCATGGTGCCGTTGCCGTCCATGTCGCCGGCAGGCGCGATCACGTCGCTGGCGTCCAGGTACGAGCCGATGTCGTCGTCCATCTCCAGTCCGGTCAGCCGCGCCGTGGGCTGGGCGGGGTCGCCGAATCCGTGGGATCCGGCGAAGATCCACAGCTCGCCGTCTCCGAGACAGATCACCAGCAGGTCGTCGAACCCATCGTCGTCGATGTCCCCGGGGATCCCCATGGCGGTGCCCAGCCACTGGTCGGCGTGGGTGCCGTCGACGATCATCTCGGCGTTGGAGAGGTGGCTGTGCTGGGTCAGGCCGCCGGTCTGCCCCCGCAGCCAGTAGATCCGGCCCGCGTCCACGTGGCCGTCCACCTCACGCCGGGGGGCGCCCACGGCCAGGTCGGCGATGCCCTCGCCGGTCAGGTCACCAACGGCCACGGACCAGCCCGCGGCTTCGTAGTCCTGGTCGCCGTTGAGGGTCCGCACCCGGCTGAGACCGATGTTGTCCAGGTCGAAGAGGTCGTCGTCGTCCCCGGTGGTGTCGTCGTCCCCGGTGGTGTCGTCGTCCCCGGTGACGTCGTCGTCGCCGGCGGTGGTGTCGTCGTCCCCCGTGGCGTCGTCGTCTCCGAAGCTCGGGACGACGGGATCGGGGATGCAGCCCGGCAGCGTGGACAGGGCGAAGGCGAGCAGCGCGAGGGTGAGGCGGCGGATCATCGATGCCCCCCGATCGGCCGGACCGTCACCTGCAGCCCCCAGGTCGACGCCTCCCGCCCCACGCCGGCGGCCACGCCGACCGTGACCGTCACCGGTCGCCTCAGCTTCAACGTCAGGGGCACACCGGCGGCGAGGCAGGCCCCACCTCCGGCGAGCAACCCCCAGCCGGCATAGGACGCCGATCGGTGCCGCTCGAACGACGAGAGCATCGAGTCCAGGGTGCCGTCGTCCTCCGTCAGCCCCTCGATGGCCCCGTGGAGCTCCATGGCCTCACGGCGCTCGGTGCCGGCCATGATCCCTCCGCCCACCGCCAGGGCGGCGCCGGCGGCGAGCAGCACCGGCCCGATGGGATGGACGCCGCCGTGCTTCCGCGGGTCGTCCGCGACCACTCCGACCCCGGGCGGCGCGTCCACCGGTACCAGGGCGCCCTCATCGGTGTCCACCCTCCACACCTTGCCGGGGAGCTGGACGACGTAGGCCTCGGACAGCCCCCGCGCGGCGATCTGGCCGGCGATCAGCCCGACCACCAGATCGGCGTCGCCCGCCAGGGGTTCGGGGCGGGCCAGGGCCTCGCCCGTGACCAGGGTCGCGGTCGCGCCCGGTGCCAGCAGGACCTCGGCGCTGGAGTACCCGTCGGCCGGATTCCCCACGTGGAACAGGTGCGCGCCGGGCCGGATGGGGATCGCTCCGTCGCCGGTCTCCTGCACCACCCCGTCGAGCCAGACCTCCGCGTCGGGCGGAAGGTCCAGCCGGAGCGTCGCGGGCTCCTGGCGCAGCACGTCAAGCAGCGCCTGGGCGAACCACTGCTGGGCCGAAGGTGGGTAGTCGTCGTCCCAGGGCAGATCCGGATCCCGGGCGAGGGCGATACGGAAGTGTCGGCCGACGGTCTCCATGTCGTCCTGGTAGAACGCCAGGATGCCGGCCAGGAACGACTCCCGCGCCAGATCCGGGCTCCCCGGGCGCAGGGGGTAGCAGCCATGGACATCGGCGAGCTTGGCCAGCTCCCGGTCCGCCTCGTCCAGTCGGACCTCGTCGAGGAGGTGCTGGATGTTCTCGAGGGAGTACCCGAGCGCCCGGGCGTTGAGCGGCTGCGCCTCGCAGTAGGAGGCCTGCGCCTCTCCGACGACGCGAATCTGGTTCGCCGCCAGCAGGGTCGTCAGGTGCGCCGGAGGCGTGGCCAGCTCCACCGGCGGATCCATCCGCGCCAGCAGGGCCGCGACCTCGGCCGACGCCAGGGCCGTGGGCTCGGCGCCGGTGTACACGGCAAAGGCGCCGTCCTCCGCCTGGACGGGTGACGCCCACAGGAGCCCCGCCAGCCCCAGCAGCGCGATCAGCGAACTCGGAGAATGGAAGCCCCCTCGATGCATAGACGCATTGTCTCCCGGCGACGGCGGTTCCGCCAGGGGGCGACTCCGGGGAACACGGCCGGACCTGCCGGCCATGGCACCCGGCCGGGTGCGGCGTCAGCGTCGCTCGATGGTCACCCGGTCGGGGGACAGGCGGATGCGGGTGCGGCCGCGGGTCTTCTCGATGAACCAGCCATCGACCCCCTGGGCGGTGAAGGCCTTGCGGGTGTCGTGGATGATCTTGCGCAGGGCCGAGGGATCCCGATCGGCCGCGTCCCGGCCCCACAGGCCGCTGCCCAGCTCGTCGTCGGGGAGCCACTGACCGGCCTTGCGGGCCAGCAGGTAGACCAGCACGAAGCGCTGCTCTCCGTGGATCTCGGCGCTGCCGTCCGGGTGGGTTGCGCGAATCACCCCGTCCCCGGGGCCGACGAAGTGGAGGTGGAGGCTCAGGTCGTACTGCTTGGTCCGGCGCATGGCCGACGCGGTGGGGGCGACGAGCTCGGCCTCGGACGCAGGGAACACGGCCAGGGACTGGGTACCCAGGGCGAGCTTCCGGGTCCGATCCAGCCGCACCGGCTCGTCCGGGAAGGGCGCGCCGTCCAGCAGCAGCCCTTCGCTGGAATGGGCGGCGAGCCACATGTCGCCGGTCTCCTCGTAGAGCACCACGCGGATGGGCGCCGCGGGCTCGGCCAGCCATTCGGGGAGGACCAGATCGCAGGTCTCGCCGACCCCGATCAGGAACCGGTCCTGGCAAACCGGCACCCAGCGCCGGGATGACAGGTCCTCGACGAAGGCCACGGCTGCTGCCACGTCCGCCGGTCGCACCAGGGACTCGGCCCGCCAGGCGCCGGCGGTGGCAAAGCGGATCACGTCCCCCTGCGACAGGGGCCTCCACTCGGAGACCTGGCGTCCGTTGAGGGTCGTGCCGTTTCGCGATCGCAGATCCTGGATTCGCCAGCGACCCTCCCGCCATTGCAGCGCCGCGTGCCGGGCGCTGACCTCCGGGTGCCCCAGGACCAGGTCGTTGTGGGGATCGCGGCCCACGCTCAGGGAGCGGAAGAACTCCGCGGTCTCGCCGGTGGACTCCTCCACCAGCCGGCTGCTCAGCCGCTGGGAGCCGGGGCCTCCGGGACCGGCCGGGTGGGGATGGGGGCTCAGTCGCATCCGAAGCGGTCCTCCCGGAAGTTCCAGCACCCCAGCCGTTCGTGCTGGCCGTCGATGTCGACGGTGATCACCTTACGCGCACCGTCCAGGGATGGGCAGACCAGCTCGATGGTGTGTCGCCCGCCCTCCAGGGCATGTCCCGCCAGCACGGGCCGGTCCACCCGCTGGCCGTCGATGGAGACCAGGGCCCAGGGTTTCCAGTTGAGGGAGAGCTGGCCGGGGCTGGGGTCTGGGGTTGAAGGCTCGGGGCCCTGCAGTGGCTCCGAGGTGTGGGGCACTCCGGGGCGATCAGCAGCAACGGCCGAGTGTCCATCTTCGGAGGCACTTCGGGGCGTTCCCTCGTCGGTCCCGACGTCCCGGGGCGAACTCCGGGAATCTGGGATCAGCTGTACGAGTTGCGTCGAAGGCGGCCTTGAGTCCGAATCCGAGTCCGAGACCGTGTCCGAGGCCGAGACCTCGTTCGAGTTCAAGTTCGAGTCCGAGTCCGAGTCCGAGTCCGAGTCCGAGTCCGAGCTTTCGACCTCGGACGAACTGTCCGTGGACCCTTTCTCGCCATCTACCTCGACAGCAGAAGGATCGCCAACCACGTTGTGCGGCCCGATCGTCGTCGAATCCCCCCCCGGGCGCCCGCGCGCCCCCACCCCCCCCCCCCCCCCCCCCCCACCCGCCACCCCCCCCCCCCCCCCGACGACCGGGGGTCGCGTCTTCGTCTTCGCCTCGCTCTCCGCCCCCCCCGCCCGCGTCCCCCCCGTCTCGAACGCCTTGCTGAAGTCCGACCAGCGGGTGGGTTCCAGCCCCACCCGCACCGTCTTGGTGTCCGTGTGCGCCGGGGCCAGCTCGCGGATCTGCGGCGTCTCGTCCCCCGCGTCCAGATCCAGGTCACCGGTGCTCAGGATCGGCGGGCCGGGGCCCTGGTCCACCCGCGGCAGGATCGGGGCCACGACGTCGGCCATCTCGGCCTCCGGTGGGTGGGTCTTCGCCAGCGCCGCCAGCTCCCGCCCCACCGCCGTCGCCGACCCGAAGCGGTCCCCGGGGTCCTTTCGGAGGCATCGCTCCAGGATCGGCCCGAGCCCCGGGACCGCCTCGTCCGCCGCCTGGACCTCCCCGCCCACCTCCGACGTCAGGATCCGGTGAACCAGCGCGGGCACGCTGCCCTCGTCGTACAGGGGATGCCCCGTGGCCATCTCGTAGAACAGCAGCCCCAGCGAGTAGATGTCCGATGCCGACGTGAGTTCCCCTTCGGCCCGGATCTGTTCCGGCGACATGTAGCGTGGGGTGCCCTTGGCCACCCCCTCCGAGGTGGTCCGGTACATGTTGGACGCCGCCTTGGCGATGCCGAAGTCGGCGACCTTGGCCACCCCCGAGCCGTCGATGATGACGTTCGACGGCTTCAGATCCCGGTGGACCAGCCCCACCGGATTCCCGTCCACATCCCGCAGGTCATGGGCGTGGGCCAGGCCCCGGCAGATCTGGCGCCCCCACTCCACCGTGGCGAACGGCGGCAGCAACACCCCCCGCTTGGCACAGAGCCGCAGGACCTGGGACAGGGGCGCCCCATCCACGTACTCCATGGCCATGTAGTAGTGCCGATCGGCCTGGCCGAACTCGAGGATGTCGACCACGTTGTCGTGGTGCAGCAGCCCACCGATGCGGGCCTCGTTGATCAACGCCTGGACCAGCCGGTGGTCCTCGTCGAAGAGATGGCCCCGCAGCTTCTTGATCGCCACCCGCTTGGTGAAGCCCATCGGCCCGGGGAGGATCGCCTCGTAGACCGTACCGAAGCCCCCCTCACCCAGCTTTCGCTGGATGCGGTACTTGCCGAACCGGGCTCCGGAACTCTCGTTCATCCCACCCTCGTGACCACGTCGATCGCAGAACTTTAGCGCGAACGGGGGAACGGGGTAGGCGGGGATCAGGGAACGTAGGCGAAGGTGGTCACCACGGCCCGGAGCCCTCCGGGCCATTCGTACGATCCGTCCTCGACACCATCGGCGACCGACCGGGCGGCCCGCCTCTCCAGCGGCCCCAGTGCCGGCGGCCGTTCCCGGCTGGACAGCACGCACACCAGCCGCCAGGTGCCGGTCTGGGTCCCCGCCACGTTGCGCGCCGGTCCACGGATGCGGATGATCCCCTGCCGCTGACTCAGCTCGAAGGCCTCCGGATCCTCGATCACGGTCGGGTGCCCCTCGGGATCGACGGCGATGGGGATCACCTGCGGGCCCACCGTCACGGGCACGCCCTCGGGGGGACGCAACACGATCTCGATGGTGGAATCGGCGTTGTAGGCGGGGACGCCCTCGGGCACCTCGTCGCCCCGGACCTCCTTGAGCTGTCCGGACAGCTCGATCCCGTAGGGCGGCGGCATGGGCCCCGGGCGCGTCCAGAGCCGGGGAAGCACCACCGCGACGGCGATCACGGCGGCCGCCAGCGCGAGCCAGGGGGCGACGCGGGACGCCCGGAGCCGGGACCGTCGCTGGGTGAGCCCCTCGTCCCGGCGGCGCGCCAGCACCGCGTCGGCGATCCGGTCCACCTGGGCGTCGTCCAGGGGGAGCCCCTCCCCGGCCCCCTCGATCCAGGCCGCCCGGGCAGAGGCGTCGTCCGCGAGGGTCTGCAGGAGCTTGGCGCGTTCGTCGTCGGACAGGGTTCCGCGGCGCAGCTTCTCGGCGGCGATTTCGTCGAGTCGGGCAGGATCGGCGGGGGTGTCGTCCCCGAGCTGGCCGAGTTCGGCGAGCTGCCGGTCGAGGGCCTCGTCCTCGAGGTCGGGGGGCGTCGCCTCTGGCCGGTCGTCCGACACCCTCTCACCCTCTCCCGGGGCAACGCCGGGGGCGAGTTCGCCCGCTCAGCGTTCCCCGTCTCTCACACCTACCGGATCCACAGCGGATCCGCGACCCAGGCCTGTTTCCCCATCGGTCCCTGATACACCGAGACTAGCTCAGCCGACACGACATCGTACAGGTTCGGCGCGTTGAACGTGGTCTCGACCTGGTAGCGCACCTTGGCCCGCTTCAGTCCCTGGGGGAAGGGCCCGATACCCAGCGGGTAGACGTAGGTGCGACCGTCGGCGGTCTGCAGCCTCAGCAGGAAGCCGTCGAAGATGCTCAGGTCCGGATGCTTGAAGCGCAGGTTCAGCTCGGCGAAGTTGGCCAGGGCGAACTCCACGTCGCAGTCCGGGCAGCCTCCCTTGGGGGGTTGGCTGCTCAGCCGGGCCGTGCAGTTCAGCGGCGGCACGGGCTTCTCGTCCGGACAGTAGTACGCGGGCGGGTTCACGGGCATGGGATGGGTGGAGTACACGTCGTCCACCCCCGAGCACCCGTGCACCGCGGGCGACACGGCGGCGCCGGCCACGAACACGGTCTCCAGATACGGCGCCGGCGACTCGTCCCCCTCACAGGTCAGCCCCACGGGATGGCCGAGCAGGTGCTCCCGGGGAAGGCAATCGTGCAACCCGAGGGCGTTGCAGGCGTTGAGCCAGCCCGCCTCGCCCGTGCAGCAGTCGGCGTTCTCGGGGGAGACGGCCGTGTAGATCAACCGGTCCCGCACGTCGACCTGGTCGAAGGTCGGGAAGGTGTGGCGGACCAGCGCCGCCACGGCTGTGGCGTGCGCGGTGGACACGGAGCTCCCGCTCCAGCGGCGGTAGTCCATGGGGCCCGCGTCGGTCGCGGCCGTGGGCCAGGCCGAGCAGACGTGGACACCGGGAGCCAGCAGGTCCAGGGCCTCGCCACCGGTGGCCCGCCTCTCGGTATCGCCGAAGTTGTCCACGGCGCCAACGGCCAGGACGTCCGGGTGCCGGGCGGGGGAGAAGACCTCGGCGCAGCTCGCTCCCATGTCGCAGGAGCGGCCCGCGGCGGCCACCACCACGGCGTCGTAGCAGCCCACGGCCTCCGCGATCGCCCGATCGAAGAACTCGGGGTGATCCGTGGGCGTTCCCAGGCTCAGGTTGATCACCTCCGCGCCGCGGGACGCCGCGTGGAGCAGGCCTCGGGCTGTGGCGGACCAGTCCCCCACCCCGTCGCTCTCGAGCACCCGGACCGGGATCAGGCGGGCGTCGGGGACGATGGACGCGACCACGCCCGCGACGTGGGTGCCGTGTCCGTGCAGGTCGTTCAGGTCCCGGTCGGACCCGTCGGCGGCGAAGTTGGTGGCGTCGCCCATCTCCAGGCGTCCCGACAGGGCCGGGTGGCTGTCGTCCACCCCCGTGTCGAGGATCGCGATCCGGGTGGTCACACCGGCGGCCTCGGGGGGTCGCATGTCGATGAATCTCTGGTTCCAGCCGTCGGCGAAGGCCTCCGGCTGGGCCAGGGCGGACACCTGGCAGTCCAGCTCCACCGGGGTGGAGGCCGGATAGCTGTCCACGCAGTCCAGCGCGCGTAGCTCTGCGGTCAGGTCGAACTGGACGTCCTCCACATGGTCGGCGATGCGGCTGATCCGGTAGATCGACGTCAGCCCGTTGGGGTCCCATGCCAGGTGGGGGGCGCAGAGCATCCCGTCCTCGAACAGCCGCTCGACGGTGACCGGATAGCCGCGTTCGTCGAAGAAGTCACCGGTGGCGGTCAGGCACGAGGCGATGTCCCCGGTGGAGTAGGTCACCACCAGAGCGTCGGCGGAGCAGACCTCCCCGTCCACCAGGTAGCCGCCCACTGCGGCCTCGGCTCCGTGCGGCGCGGCCACCGTGGCCACCGCCAGGGTCGTCATCGAAAACCAGCTGAACGCCTTGCGAATCATCTCTACCCCCTGATCGTTCGAGCGTCTTCTCTGACCGGGTCACTGGGGCGTACCCGATCCTCACCAGGGACCTTACAGCCGGATCGCAAAAAACCGCGTTACGCCACAGTTACACGGAGCGTTACGTGGGAGACGTGGCCCATTCGGCGAGGTAGGCTGTCGCCGTCGAACACCGTCCGGGGAGAGCTCGTGCCGAACACTCGAGGATATCTCGCGGGGTCCTTGGCCTGGGTCGCGGTCATGTCGCTGGCGCTGTCGGCCTGCTGCTCGGGAGCTCCGTCGACCGGCCCGTGGGTGTCCATCGGCGCCAGCACCGACACCGACTACGCCGAGGTGAGTTCGGGCCAGCATCATTGCGGCTTGACCACGACCGGCGAGGTTCGCTGCTGGGGCGGCTGGGCCACCCGAGGGGAGCCGCCGGAGGACGAGACCTTCACCCACATCGCGGTGGTCAACCAGGGCGGCTGCGGCCTGCGGGAGGACGGCTCCGTCGCCTGCTGGGACGCGAGCTTCCTGTCCAAGGGCGCCGGCGCTCCCGCGTCACCTGCGACCGACCTGGATGGCAGCCAGACCGCCCTCTGCGCGGTCCTCCAGGACGGGACCCTGCACTGCTGGGCCTGCCTGGGGCACAACAAGAAGGTCTGCAGTCCGCCCCAGGGTGACTTCCTGCAGGTCTCGGTGGAGACCGACTTCGCCTGCGCCATCCGGAGCAGCGGCGCGGTGACCTGCTGGGGCTGCCGGGCCAACCCGGATCTCTGCCAGCCACCGGCGGATCCATTCGTCCAGATCGACGTGGGAGGCCTGCACTCTTGCGGGGTCACGGCGGCGGGAGTCGCCGCGTGTTGGGGCAACGGCGACTACGCCCCCGACGTGACGATGACCGAGGTCGCCGTGGGATTCAGCAAGGCCTGCGGCATCACCTCCGAGGGCTCGCTGCTGTGCTGGGATCCCGAGCTCCCCCGCACCCATGTCCCCCCCGTCGATGCCGAGACCTACGTCCATCTGGATGGGGGTCTCTCAGGGGACGACTACTGCGCGGTCACCGACGAGGGCAGGATCGATTGCTGGGGCGACGAGGCCTTCACGAGGTTCTTCGACCCACCCCCGTGAGGCGTGCGCCTCCTCGGCGTCAGTCCGAACTCGGCGCGGCCGTCCCCCCCGGATCCCCGAACACGCTGAACGCTCCCCAGGCCAGGGGGCGGGCGGCGTCCGGGCCGGCCTCGCCGGCCAGCAGGGCGCGCTGGGCCCTGCGGAGGGCCTCGGCGGGGCCGGCGGTGTCCACCTCGGCGTAGAAGCGTTCGACCAGGGCGCGGGAGGGCTCGTCCGGCACCTTCCAGCCCGAGGCCACCACCGATGCGGCGCCCGCCGAGAGAAAGCCGGTGGCGAGCCCCCACCGCTCACCGGCAGCGGGGGTCATCCCGCGCCCCGTCTCGCAGGCCGACAGCACCACCAGGTCGGGGCGGATCGACAGGGTCTGCAGATCGATCCAGGTCAACTTCTCCCCGCCCGCGAGGCGGAGGTGGGAGTGCTGTGGCAGGTCGGAGTCGACCACGGCGTGGCCCGCGAAGTGGAAGGTGCAGGCGGTGGACAGGGCCGAGAGGACCGCGCCCCGGTCCACTCCGTCCGACAGCACGAGCGTACTTCCGGACCGCAGCGAGGCGACCTTCGCGCCCTCGTCTCGGGCTGCGGGCAGGTCGCCGGCGGGGTCCGCCGCCACCCACGTCTCCCCGCCCTCGCAGGCCGGGCGGCCGAGGGACGCGCCCAGCGCCGCCAGGCCAGGGACGACCGCCAGGGGGTGGTCCTCGACGAGGTAGCGGCCGCCCCGCCGGAGCGTGGGGAACGACAGGCCGTGCAGGGGGCCGTGGGGGGCGAGGACCAGCAGCCGTTCCGCGTCGATCTCGACCTCCGACGGAAGCAGCCAGGGCTCCAGCGCCTCGGCCTCTGCCGCCCCGCCCCCTGCGGCCACCGCCGTCCGCAGCGCCTCCACCCGCTCCGCCAGCTGCAAACGCCCGGCGTCGATGCGGTGGGCCCGGACCAGGGGGCCCCGGCAGTCGAACAGGACGAGCTCCTCCACGGTGGTGTGGTAGAGCAGCAGTCGGCTGCCCGAGGGCAGTCCCGCGAAGAGCCCCGGCATGTCCAGGGCCTCGCTCCCCGGGGCCTGCTCCTCCCCCACCGCAGCCCACTCCGCAGCCACCAGCGCGGCCTGCGCCTCGACCAGGTCCTCGACCCGCTCGCGGCGCTCCCGCTCCCAGTCGCCCCGCTGCTCGGTCCGAAGGAAGGTCTCGTCGTCCTCGTGGCGTTGCAGCGCGTTGCGCGCGCGCACCACGGCGTCGACCAGGAGGCCGTCGGCGTCGGCGAGCCCCGCGCCGCTGCGGGCGCGTCGCTGCTCCCGCGAGCGGGACCGTTCGGAGACGGCCAGGGCTGCAGTCACCCTTCCCCGGTCCAGCAGATGGAGCAGGTACGCGTCGTAGACCTCGTCCCGGTCCCCGAGGAAGTAGGGCCGGTCCACCAGCGGATCCAGCGTCGCGGCGGCCCCTTCCAGCGCATCCAGAGCTTGCTCGAAGGCCGCGTCCGCCGCATCGGGGCGACCGGCGATCACGTGGGCCCGCGCGCGCCCGAAATCCGCCCACCATCGAGCGGACCAGCGCCCCTCCACCTCCTCCAGCTCCGAAAAGGCGTCCATGGCCGCAGACGGATCCATCTCCACCAGCGCCAGCTCGCCCTCCAGCGCCAGCAGGTAGCCACGGTGCTCGAAGGACAGGTCGTCGCCGAGGACCTGCCGCGCCTCCGCGATCCGCGCGCGAGCCGTCGGCGCATCCCCGTCCTGCAGCGCCAGGGTGGCCAGATTCATCAGCTCGTTGGCCACCCAGAGCACCCGGCCGGCGTCCCGGTGGATCGCCAGGGCGGTCTCGAAGGAGGTCTCCAGCTCTTCCGAGGTCGCCGGCAGGAGTCCGTGGCGTCGGGCTCGCAGGAGGGTCCAGCCCCGGTTGCCCAGGTAGGTGGCCCAGGCCTCCCGGTCGTGATCGCTGGCGTCCGCCCGGGGTTCGAACAGGGGCTCCGCCCGGTCCAGGGCGGCCAGCGCGTGGCGGTACCGGCCGCTGCTCCGGTAGACCATGGCCAGGTCGGTGATGGCGATGCCCTCGTCGTAGGGCCGAGCCAGGAGACGGTCCGCCTCCACGGCCCGCTCCAGGTGCGCCACCGCGGCGCCGGGCTCGCCCAGGCCGTGGAGCACCAGGCCCAGCATCGTGTGGTCCCGGGCTTGCCACAGCATGTGGCCCTGCTCGACGTCCACGGCCAGGGCCCTCTCACCCAGCTCCCGAGCGGCGGACAGGTCGCCGGCCTCGCGGCAAGCCAGCGAGGCCAGGCGGAGCTCCGTGGTCTGCTCCGAGGGCAGTCCGGCGGCGGCAGCCGCCTCGGCCGCGGACTCGAATCGGCGCCGGGCGTCGTCCAGCCGCCCCCCCCGGCGAGCGTGGAAGCCCAGGCGCTCGAGGGCCAGCATCCGGTCCCGGGGTTGCTCGGTCTCCGCCGCTGCCACGCACAGTGCGGGGACGCTGTCGGGCTCCTCTCGATAGGCCTGGCGGCAGGCGGCCACCGCCTCGGACGCGCCGGCGGCGCGCGCCCCCTTGGAGGCCACACGGACGGGGAACGTCGCCCGGACCACACCCTCGGGCCACTCGGCGTCGGGCGGCGCGGCCCCGAGGTTCCGGGTGACGAAGCGCTCGGCGCGTCGATCGCCCTCCGTCCAGGCGACGAACACCAGGGTGGATGTCTCGTCGTCGGGGATCCCCAGGTCGTCCGGGTCGACCACGGCACGGAGAACGCCGCCCACCGTGTCGAACCCCGGGGTTCCGGTCGTGTCGGTCCCGCCCCCCGTTCCCAGGCTCCATCCAGCTCCCGGCTCGTCCACGCCCACGATCCAGGCCGCCAGCCCGGGCGCACGGGGAAACTCGCCGTCCCCGGCGGGGCGGGCCAGGAGGACCGGGGCCTCGCCGCTACGGAACACCCGGACGGTGCGGTCGCCATCCCGCTCCAGTCCACGGAAACCCTGGAGGTCCAACGTCACGTCGGGGGGAGGACCGCTGGAACCGGCGCAGCCCATCAGGCCCGCCAGCGTCAGCGCCAGCCAGAGGGGGACTCTCACGCCCCGGCCGGGGACTCCTCCGCGTCCATCTCGGTCACCAACTTGCGCAAGGTGGTGCGGATCCGGCTGCGGCGGGTGTACACGGCCTGGACCTCGCAGCCGAGCATCTGAGCCACCTCGGGGGCGGACAGCAGGCGGACGTACAGGAGGTCGAAGACCAGGAAACTCTCGGGGGTCAGGGCCTCGCGGATCCGCTGGAGCAGGTCCAGACGACGCTGCTCCTGCTCCAGCCGCTCGTCCGCCGCCGTGCCGCCGTCCGGTGCCCGCTGCATGGTCAGATCGTCGGGGGCCGTGAGCTCCTCGCCCTTGCGCTTGGCCGCACTGCGGGCCCGCAGGTAGCGACCCGCCTCCCGCTCGGCGATCTGGCCCACGTAGTTGGGCAGCGACATGCCCCGGTCCGGATCCCAGCGTTGCAGGAGCGACGAGTCGTCGGCGAACAGCACCAGGAAGGTCTCCTGGACCAGCTCGTCCACGTCCTGGTTCATGCACGGCACGCGGGCGGGGTTGCGGGACAGAACGCGCCTCACGCGGGCGCGCACGACCGGTCCCAGCCCCTCGATCAGGTGCCGGATCGCCGGCGGATGCCCGGACAGGGCGTCCGCGAGCACCGCCTCGGCCTCCGCCCGCCGGCCAAACACGGCCAGCACCAGCAGCAGCCACGGTGTGAGCAGGACGATCAGCGGCATCCGTACCCCCTCCGCAAGAGGCCACGCGATTCTACCAGGGAAAAAAAGAACCCGGCCGGTGTCAGGTCCCGGCGGCCGCCCGTGTAGTCCCCGGCAGACCGCGGCGTCGGGAGGGCTCGAGGGCGAGACCACGAGACGCGGCGCAACCCTCGAGGAGAGACACCATGCGTTCCATCACCACCGTCGCTGCGATGTTCCTGACCCTGACCCTGACCGCGGGCGCCGCTGCCTTCGACGGGATCCTGATCCCGGAGTTCTACGAGGGTCCGATCTGCCTCGCGTACGGACCCGAGCCCGAGCGGTTCGTGTTCAACAGCTCCACCACCGGCGACCATCTGGAGTTCGGTCCGGACCGGATCTTCCACATCCACGACTGCAGCAACGAGCACATGATCTGCGACGAATTCGCCCTCGAGGTCCGCCCGGACGAGGTCCCGGACGGGACCTTCGATCACATCGAGGGCCACCTGAGCCAGTGGGAGTGGAGCGCGATGTACTACTGGGGCGACTACGCTGCGGGCAACGACTGGGTCCCGGCCGACGTGCCCGAGACCTCGGATCCGGACTTCAACCTGATCGACCACATGCTCTACAAGGACAGCGTGCCCGGCTTCTCCTACCACGCCCACCCCGGCGCCCAGAACGAGATCATGCGCTGGTTCATCGACACGGGCGACTGCTTCTACATGATCGTCGTGCACATGTTCGTCGTCTGATCTTCCCCTCCCCACGTGCCCGTGCCCGTGCCCGTGCCCGCTCCACCTCTCCTTCCTCTGCTACCATCTCCCCGTGCCCCGCGCCCCCCGCCCCACCATGGACCGTGTCCGTACCCGCGACGGCTGGAAGCTCGCGATCTATCGGTACCGCGGCGAGGACGGCGGAGCCCCCGTGCTGCTCTGCCACGGCCTGGGCATCAACCGCCACGACCTGGACGCCCCGGACGAGGAGATCAGCGTGGCCCGCTACCTCCACGGGCGGGGCCACGACGTGTGGGTGGTGGAGCTGCGGGGCGCGGGGAGGAGCCGCTCGCCCCGCTGGCCCCTGCGGCGTCGCAAACCCTGGGACTTCGACGACCACGTTCACCGGGACGTCCCGGCGATCCTGCGCCACGTGCTGGACGCCACCGGCGCCCCCTCCCTGCACTGGGTCGGCCACAGCATGGGCGGCATGCTGGCCTACGCCGCCCTCGAGCACTACGACGACGCCCTGTTCGCCTCGGTGACCACCATCGGCTCGCCGGCCTTCACCGCCATGCGCCACCCCTGGGTCGACGTGATGTACCGGGGTCGCCCGGCGCTGGGGTTGGTCCGCTGGCTACCTTACAGGCGCTTCGGTCAGGCCCTGGCCCTCAACCCCTGGTTGCTGCACTGGGCGGTGGGCGAGCTGGCCGCCAACCCCCACAATCTCGACCGTCGACACCTGGCCCGCCTGGTCCGGGTCGGGCTCTACGACCTGCCCGCGGAGCTGCTGGACCAGTTCGCCGGGTGGTACGTGGGCGAGGGTTTCGCCCGCACCGACGGTCTGCTGGACTACCACGCCCACCTGGGCCGGATCCGCGCTCCGGTGCTGTTCATCGCCGGAGTGGCGGACCGCCTCTCCCCCATCGAGGATCTGCGTCAGGTGTTCGACGCCGTCGCGTCCGACGACAAGGAGCTGCTGCTGGTGGGCCGGGAGACGGGCTTCTCCACCGACTACGGGCACATCGACCTGGTCTTCGGCAAGCGCGCCCGCGAGGAGGTCTACCCCCACATCGCCCGGTGGATCGAGGCGCGGCAGCCCTGATCGCCGTTCAGGCCCGGAATCCCTGCATCCGGAACGTCGGCACCACCTCGCCCAGCTCCAGGTCGTCGCGCCACGGGGTGAGGCCGGAGCCCACCAGGACGGTGTCCAGGCCCGCGTCCCGGGCTCCGCGGATGTCGGTGCCGAGCTGGTCGCCGACCATGACGGCGCGCAGGTCGCCGAGGGCCTCGAGGGCCTCGGAGTAGATCGGACGGAAGGGCTTGCCCAGGCGGGCGAAGCGCAGGTCGGTGCGGCCGGGGTAGCGCTGCCGAAGGGCAGCTTCCAGCGGGGCTGCCAGACCGCCGGCGGTGATTCCGAACTCGCCCCCGCCCTTGGGGTAGACCAGGTCCGGGTTGGGCAGGACCAGTCGGGGCGGAGCGCCGGCGTCGACTCGGCGGAAGAGCACCGAGAGGAGCTCATCGAGGGTGGACAGCAGGTCGTAGCCGTCCTCGTCGCACAGGGCGATCACTTCCGGGTCCCAGGACAGGGGCGTCGGACGGCCGCCGGCCCGCTGCACGTACTCGAAGGAGTCCTCGGGCCCCAGAACGGCGCAGGTGGCCCCGACCAGGTCCTCCTCCTCGAACCAGCGGGGCAGGATCGAGCCCGACGTGAGGATGCGCTCCGCCGGCACCCGCAGCCCCATGCGCCGGTAGCGCTCCGCCGTGGTCTCCGGTAGGCGCGAGGCGTCGTTGGTGAGCACCACCACGTCCCGACCGGCCCGTTCGACCTCGGTCAGCGCCTCCGCCGCCCCGGGCAGCGCGCCCGCGGTCTCCATCAGCACGCCGTACGCGTCCAGCAGCAGCACGTCGTAGCGTTCCAGAAGCTCGCCCAGGGTGATCTCGGCCACGTCGCCCAGGTGCACGGGACACCTCCTCGGGGGGAAGTACACCAGGTGGCGCGGGAACGGAAGGCGCGGGCGCGCCGGCGGGTCGCGGGCTCAGTCCTCGTCGTCCACCGACAGCTCCCGCGGGAAGCCCACCGCGCCCCGGCGCAGGCGGCGGGAGGCGGCGTCGAGCTGGCGGGCCTTGTAGTGGACGTGGGCGCGGGGGCCCTCGTCGTTGCGGGCGTGGGTGGCGCGGTCGACGAGCTGCAGCTCGGTGGGCACGTAGACGATGCGGCCCAGCGCGGGGTCGAAGGTCCCGGTGACCTGGCTCGCCAGGCGATCGGCGCGGACCGGGGCCTCGACCACGAAGTTGACGATGAGGAAGTCCGGGCCGCTGAAGCGGTTGACCTGACGGCCCTCCACGGCGTCGTCCGCGGGTGGGAGCTGGAGCGAGTCCAGCAGATCCCGCAGGCCGGAACGGGCGTCGAGCCATTCGCGCAAGCTCACCAGGCTGTTCACCGATTCCCGGGCCAGGACCTGGTTGAAGGGCACGTGATCGCGCAGCATCCAGGCCAGCACGGGCACGATGTCGTCGCGGGTCTCTGTGATCACCCGGAATCGAACCCGGTCGGCGATGGACGACGCGGCGTCCCGGCGCAACAGCAGCTTGGTCAGCTCCGCGTCCCGGTCCTTGCGGCCGCCCTCGGCGGCCACGATGGGGGCGCCCGCCCGGCGCGCGCGGTGGACGCCGCTGTCGAGCCGGCCGAGGACCGCCCGGGCCAGCTCCCCCTCGTCCAGCGCCAGCCGCTGCCCCAGGGTGCGGGCCTCCAGGTGGTCGATCAGGTGCATGACCTTGAGCACCGCACAGGCGGTCAGGCGTCTGCGGGGGTACTCGCCGTCCCCGCTGGCCAGCAGGAGGAGATCCTCGACCCTGTCGGGCGCGGTCACGGCGGCCGGTAGCCGGTCGCCGAACTGACGGTGCAGGTGGTCGAGCGCCTCTTGATGGAGATGGATCAGTCGCTCGCGGTCGAAGGGATCGGCGGGGTCGGCCAGCGACGCCCGGAAGAAGCGGCGGACGTCGGCCCGTCCCGGGAAACGGAGCCGGTACAGGTCCAGCGCCGAGTGCCCTCCCAGGCACAGGTTCACGGCGTCCAGATGCTGCAGATCCAGCGCATGCTCGCGCCAGGGAGACCCGGACGTCTCCCGACGCAGGGGGACATTCGCCACCACGTGTGTCGGTCCGATCGTCGAATTGCCGGATGTGCCGGAACCCCTCGCGCCCCATGGCCCGAATCCGGTCACCTGATCAAACTACTGAATGGAATTCAGGATGACAACTGGTTTCTCGAGAACCCCGGGGCCCCGATCGCGACCCCCTACCAGTACCCCTGGGAGGGGGACATCCGCAGCTCCCACAGCCGCTCCGGCGTCAGGGCCTCCCGGGGCACCGCGGCGTGGGTGGTGCGGACCTGGATCAGCTCGTCGCGCAGCTGCTGGAACAGGGCGGGCTCCACCGTTCGCAGATCCGTCGCCTGGTAGGGATCGGCGACCACATCGCTGAGCACGTAGTGATCGGGCTCGTCGACCAGGGCGGCTGCATTCAGCCGGCGATCCAGCTCGGGATCCACGGTGTTGCCGTCGTGCACGAACCCCCGGAACACGATCAGGTGCTCCCCCTTGCGCAGCCCGAGCATGTCGCCGAACTCGGTGTAGATCCGCTCCTCCCCCCCGTAGCCGTCCTCCAGCAGGTCCAGGTCCTGCATCCCCGCGGGCAGGGCCCCGCCGCTGCGCTCGAGGGCGGTGGAGAACAGCGCCCTCAGTTCGCAGGGACCGGTCACCGACCGGGTCGTCTCCCCCCCGGAGCTGCGGTACACCGCCAGGGGCACGTGCACCGTGCGGTCCAGGATCATCCCGTTGTCGAAGGGGTAGACCCGTTCCACCGAGAATCCGGTGCTCTCGAGCAGGTTGACGCCGTTGGTGGAGCCGACGAACGTCAGCCAGGGGCGGCCCCCGGCGGCTCCGGTCAGCTCGGTCAGCATCCCACCGATCTGGCGGCCCGCGGTCTCCGCGCTGGCGCGGTAGATCTCCGCCACCCGCTGGCGCTGCTCGTCCGAGACCCCCTCGTAGGCCCCGAACACCCCCCGCCGCAGCTGCTGCTCGGCGCCCAGCTCGTTGCGCATCCGGGGGATCGCCTCGCCGGCCAGGTCCTCGGCGAACACCACCAGCAGCCGGGGGCGCGAGGCGTCCTCGCGCCACCACGCCACGGTCTTGGCGGAGAGCTCGCCCCAGTCGGTGCCCGAGCCCGCGCCCCCGTCGGGTACGTGGATCCAGGTCTGGAACTCGTCCGCCAGCACCTCCATCTCCCCGGCCCCCGCGCTGACCAGCGCCGTGCGGTACCCGTACAACCCCAGGATCTCGGGGAGGGTGTGGCGCTCGGGGGGAATGTCGGCGCACCAGGCCCGCCGCTCGGTGGCCCCACCCGCCCCTCCGACCCACAGGCCGCACATGGGGATCGCGGACGCGTAGCGACCGGTGAGGATCGTCCCCAGGCTGGTGAAGGGGCTCGCCGACTGGGCGTACGCGGCGGTGAAGCGCAGGTCGGGCGTGCCGGGCATGGCGTCGAAGAACGCCGCCTCGGCTCCAGCCTCCCCAGGGGCATCCGCCCGGAGCCCCGCGACCAGCAGGAGCACGATGTCCTCCGCTTCGGCGCTGACCTCCGCTGCCCCCGGAGACGTCACCTCGTCGGAGGCGCCGTCGCCGCCGCGTCCACCGCAGGCCGCGGTCACGACGAAGAAGGCGGCCAGGGCCGCGACGGCCAGGCTCGCGCGGTGGGGGGATCCCGCCCGCGGACTCCGGATCATCGCTCCTCACCTCCGCGGTCGGGCCGCGATAGCACCCGTCCCGCCAGATCGACGATCGCCACGGTCCCCGCGAATCCCAGCGTCAGCGCGACGGACGTCCAGCGATTCCGCGCGGCGTCCGGCAGACCGGTCACCAGCATGGAGAGGTGGAAGACCAGGTTCACCAACGGGATCGCCAGCGTCACACAGAACAGGGCGAAGGCGGCCGGCGCACTCAACAGGCGCGGGAGCCGAAAACCCGCCGCCAGGGGGATCGCCAAGACCAGTGCCAGGCCCGCGATCCCCGCGAACAGCGCCACCACCCCGGCCTGGATCCCCCGCTGCAGGATCCACAGGGTGTTGCGCACCGCGCTCTCCCGGCGCTGGGCGCCCTCGCTCAGCTCACCTGCCTGCACCCGCCGCAGCGCCTGGTCCTCGTGGACCCCGTGGGCCAGGCGGGCCCGGGTCGCCTCGTTGTCGATCAGCTGGGGGAGCAGGCGCAGCGGCACGTCGTGCACGATCTTGCGGGACCACTGCTTGGAGGTCAGCCGGCCATCCTCGACGATGGGGGCGGAGAAGCTCTTGCCGTCGTCGAAGTACAGGACCTCGATCGCGAAGTGCTTGGGCACGGCCCAGAAGTGGACCAGCAGGGCCACGCCGACGAGGCCCAGCACCCGCCAGGGGATCCCCCCGATCCAACGTCGGCGCCGGGACGCACTCGCCGCGGTCACCCGGAAGGCGAGCAGGAGCAGCAGGAGACCCGCCATGGGCATCACGCGGGCTCGGTCGATCCCCAGGGGCTGGATCCAGTCCACGAAGGGAAACGAGACCGCAACGTGACCGGACACCCGTACCAGGTAGCCGTAGACGCCGAGGCCGAGGGCCAGCGCGGCCACCCAGGGCGCCGGGATTCGCCGCACCAGACCCAGCGCGAGGGCCACCGCGCCGGCAAAGAGCAGGCCGGTCTGGAGCCGGCCCAGTCCCGCCGGGCCCGCGATGACGGCCAGCAGGGTCCCGATCAGTACCAGCGCACCCGTCCCCACGAGTACGGCGCGGAGCACGGAGTCCGGGTGCTCGCGGAGGCGGGCGGGGATGCGGCGCAGGACAGACAGCATGACGTGGGGGTGATTCTACCCGACTACCGGCGGACCGGCGTCATCCAGGCGAAGCGACAGCCCCAGGGCAGCTCACGCTCCCAGGTGGTCCGGAGATCACCCCGGGAGAGCATCAGCGCCTCCCGCTCGGGGAGGTCGGGGAAGCGCTCGTTCCAGTGGCTCTCGAGATCGTCGCAGACGTAGCGCACATAGGCGTCCGGCTGGGGTCGTCGACCCCGCGCCCGGTGGGACCAGAACGGAACGACCTCCACGTGCTCCCGCCCCGTCACGATGAGGCAGAACTGCCCCGACGCCTCGCCCACCGGGTGGAAGAGCCCATGGTAGACCTCGATGACGCATCGCCGACGGGGATCGGTCCCGCAGGTGGCATCCACCCGTTCGAGGATCTCCCGGAAGTGGAGGTAGCGGTACGGGCGGTAGTGATCGGCGGGATGGGTCAGGCCGGTGAACAGGCTGACCGGCGGGCCCGGAAACAACTCGGGGGGCTCCCCATCCTCGACCTCCTCGGCAGCGATCTCCGCCTGCAACCGCGCCAGCGCCTCATCCGACGGCGGTGGAAGCCACTGCGAGAGGTAGATCGGGACCCAGAGCACGACCAGCGCGGCGGGGGCGAGGCGGTGGATCCGGCCCAGCCCTCCGGCGCCGAGGACCGCGACCCCGAACACCGCCACCGGGAAATCCACCGGCGAGACCACGAACAGAAACTGCAGCCCCAGGGGGGCCACTGCCCACACCGCGAACAGGATCACGAACCGCAGCCCCTCGCGACGGGGACGAACCGCCAGGGCGACCAGCCCCACCAGGGCCAGGGCGGTCAGGACCACGCTCCCCCAGCCCACGGGCAGGCAGAAGCTGCCGGTGAGCTGGTCATAGAGGCCGGGTGTGTCGTCGATGGCCGCGTAGCGCTCGCGCATGCCGATCTTGCGCGAGAGGTAGACCCGCAGCTCCAGGGCGGTGGGGACAACCCCCAGGCCCCAGGTCGCCGCGATGGCCGCCAGCCGCAGCCCCTGGCGGAGGCGAGACGGCGAACCCCACAGCGTCCACAACAGCAGGGGTGCCAGGGTCCCGACCCAGATCAGCCCCGTGGGCCGGATCGCCAGGGCCCCGGCCCCGCAGAGCCCGACCATCGCCGCCGTACGCCAGCGCCGCAACCCGGGATCGTGGACCAGGGCCGCGACGGCGAGGGCCAGCAGGGCCAGCTCCGGCACGTGGATCCAGCCCACCCGGCCCATCATGATCAACCCCGACGCGTTGCCCAGCAGCGCGGCTGCCCCCGCCCCCGCCGGACCGCCGAACAGCCGGCGGCAGGTCAGCCATCCGCACACCATCACACACGCCACGGCCAGGATGTTGAAGCCGTGGGCCACGAACACCGACCGACCGAAGAGGCGCAGGGCCAGGGCCAGGGCCAGGTCGTACCACCCGGCGACGCGGGTCACGACGGTGACCAGGACCTCGCCCACGCGCACCGGAGAGGAGAGCGCGTCGAGCAGATCGGGGACGTGCTGGTAGGAGAGGTTGAGGTCGACCGGCGGTCGGCCGTCCACGAGGGCGAAGCGCGCGTGCCCCACGATCACCGCCAGGCACACGAGGCCACCGGCGATCCACCCGATGATCCGTGACCTCGTCACGTCGGCCTCCCTCGCGGGGGCCAGGCTACCAGAGCGCGATCCGGCGGATCCAGATCCGCCCGACGGCGCCCCACCCCGGCGGGGCCCCTTCGGTAGACCCCAGACCACCCCGGGGCGTACCTTCTTGCCATGCTGACCCTGCGAGACGCCGTCCCCGACGACATCCCCGAGATCCTGGCCCTGATCCACGAGCTGGCGACCTACGAACGGGAGCCGGACGCGGTGGCGACCACCGAGGCGGACCTGCTCCGGGACGGGTTCGGCCCCGATCCCCGCTTCTCCGTGGTGATGGCCGAGTGGGACGGGGACGTGGCCGGGATGGCCTTCTGGTTCCTCAACTACTCCACCTGGCGCGGTAGACCGGGCATCTACCTCGAGGACATCTTCGTGCGGCCCCCCTTCCGCCGCAGGGGGATCGGGCGAGCCCTGATCCTCCACCTGGCGAGCATCGCCCGGGAGCGAGGGTACGAGCGCCTGGTACTCCAGGTCCTGGACTGGAACCAGCCCGCCATCGACTTCTACCGGTCGCTCGGGGCGGCGGCGATGGGCGAGTGGATCACGATGCGCTTCGACGGCCGCGCCATCGGGGCGCTCGGGTCGGGGGACGGGTAGGTAGCCGGTACGCTGGGGAGACGATCAGAGGTCGGCGTCCAGGCCGCCCTGCTCGAACGCTTCCTTGTTCTCGGCGTTCATCCAGCAGGCCCAGATGGCGTAGCCGGCGTACGCGGTCCCGAAGGGGAAGTTGAGGATGTAGGGGACCACCAGGATGGTCTGGGGGATCCGCCACCGGGCGCGGGCGATGCGGTTGCCCGTCATCCAGTACGCCATACCGATGATCATCATCGTGCAGAAGCCGCAGAAGCCGCCGACGAAGTACATGATCGCGCCGGACATGTTGTCGATGTCGAGCTGCATCTTGCCGACCCAGGCCAGCCCCCCCAAGACGCCCAGGGCGCTCAGGAACGTGAAGAACCCGATCAGCTTGTCCAGCAACCTCAGGATGCCCAGGTGTTTCACGGTGCCTCCTCTCCCGGCGGGACTGTATCACCGGTGCCCGGAGCGGAACAGGGAGGAGCGACGATCGGCGAGAGATCCGGGTGGCAGGAGGGTCAGCCGGGCTCCGGAAGCGCCAAGGTGTGGTCCACGGGCACCCGACCGTGGTCCACGTCGCGGATCCACTCCGTGACCACCAGACCCCGGTCCTGGATCCGGGTGATCTGGCCGTGTCGCTTGCCCACGAAGTCGCCCACGCCCAGCACGTGCCCCTGCCCCCTGGGATCCTCGAGCATCACCTGGGCGTCGCCCCCGTCCCGGAGGATCCCCACCAGGCTCAACTGGTCCAGCTCCCAGTCCTGGGCCGGGGTGCCCCGCCAGCGTGCCGGGGGATCGACGATGGTCGCGTCGTAGGCCCGGTAGGGATCCCGCTTGCCGAAGGGATCGTAGCGAAAGGGCTCTCCCGACGTCGGGACCGGCGACTGCAGGCTGACTGCCGCGACGACGTCCACGTCCGGGAGCTTCTCCCCGCCGCCGTCCACGGGACGAGTCGTGCCCGGCGCGCAGGCCTGCACGGCGGCGAGACAGAGGGCCAGCCCCAGCGGGGACGCCAGGGCGACGGCCAGGCCGGTCGACAGGCCCCGGCGGGGTGCGTCTGCGCCGACCAGTCGACGGACGCGCCCGACGAGGGATCCACCGGCTGCCGACGCGGCGAGGGGCGGCGCGCGGCGGTCGAGACACCGTCCGTCCTCGACGGCCACCAGCGCCCGGGCGAGTACCACCGGATCGCCACAGGCCGCCGCGGCCAGGTCGTCACAGCACAGCTCGCGCTCGACGCGCATCCGGCGCGAGATCCAGCGGACCGCCGGGTGGAAGAACAGCAGGGTCTCGGCCAGGGTCTGCAGGTGGTTGACCAGCACGTCGTGGCGACGGACGTGGGCCAGCTCGTGGGCCATCAGGGCCTCGATCAGCCGCGGCTCGAGGCCGCTCAGCGCGCTGGCGGGCATCAGGACCGCGGGTCGCATCCAGCCCACCACGGTCGGGACATCCACGCGCTCGGAGACCGACAGAGCGAAGGGGATCCGCAGGTCCAGACGCGCGGCCACGGCCCGTGCCCCCTCGGCCCAGGCCGAGGGGACCGGGATCACGCCGCGTCGGGTGAGACCGCGGAGCCGCCAGATCCCCGCGCACCAGCGCAGGCCGAGGGCGAGCACCCCGACCGCCCACGCCGCGCCGGCGGCGCGGAGCCAGGTCTCGGCCGGGGCCAGCGTGAGGCTCGAGGCCGCGACCCCCGCCAGGGGCGGTCCGCCCCCCCCGCCACCGGACACCAGCGTGGTGACCAGGGGCGAGACCACGGACACCACCAGGGCCGCGCTGGCCAGCGCGTACCGCTCCTCCGCCCTGCGACGGCCCATCCCCGCCAGCGCCAGCGCCGCCAGGATCGCCACCGCGCTGCTCAGCCACAGGGCGTGGAACACGAAGCGGCCGGCCAGGGCCAGCCCCGGATGCTCGAGAGCGAGGTGCAGCGCGCCGTCCATCATCCCTGCCCCCTCCGACCCCCATCCCCGTCCAGTTCGTCCAGCAACCGGCGGATCTCCGCGAGTTCGTCCGCGGACACGGGCCGCGCGTCCAGCGCTCTCATCACCAGATCGGCGGCGGAGCCACCGAAGGCCCGGTCCACCAGATCACCCGCCAGCTGGGACTGGGTCTCCCCCCGCTCTCGGCTCGCCCGGTAGACGTGGGTCCGGCTCGACTCGTCCCGGAGCACCAGGCCCTTGTCGGCCATGATCTGCAGCATCTTCAGCGCCGTGGTGTAGGCCGTCGGTCGCTCCCTTCCCAGGTCCTCCATCACCTCGCGCACCGTGGAGGGGCCCCGTCGCCACAGCACCCGCAGGATCGCAAGCTCACCGTCCGTCGGTCGCGTCGCCGGGGGCCTTCCCATCGATCTCCTCCGTCCTGTCCATCAGGTTATACGAATACCTTCGTACCAATCAACGAATATTTTCGTAGAGCAACCCCTCGCCACGGTCCAGAGGATGTGATTTCCTACGCCTCCCACGGAGGAGTCATGGCCCTGCTCGAGCGCGTTTTCCTCCCCTTGCGGTCCGCGGCGCCGCTGCTGTGGACCTTCGCCGTCGTGGGATGTGTGCCGCCGGAGCCGGCGGACGACGACGACACGACGGCGGGGGACGACGACGCCTGCGCGGACGTGCTGCGGGACGAGACCGTCGCCATCGACCCGGGGGGGCCAGACACCCAGATCCACGGGGCGGCGGCCTTCGACGGGGAGGGCATCTGGATCGCGTACAACCGACCGCGGGACGACGGATGGTTCGACGTGTACGCCACTCGGATCGCCTGCGACGGGAGCGTGCTCGTTGAGCCCTGGCGGCTGAACGAGGACGACGGCGCCAACCACGTGGACCCGGCGCTGGCGGTGGACGGGGACGCGGTGCTGGTGGCGTGGCATCGGGACGACGGCCAGTTCCCCCACAACCTGTCCACCTGGGTTCGGGGATTCGATCTGGACGGCAACCCCGCGGGCGCGGCCATGGAGCTGGCCACCACCTGGGACGGGGAACCGCTGCAGGGCAACGTCTGGATGCCAGCGGTCGCCGCGCGTCCGGGCGAGGGGCTGGTCGTGGCCGGGGTCCGGGGCCTGCCGGACCTGGATCGCTTCCAGGTCTACCTACAGCCCGTGGACACCACCGGCCAGCCGACGGCGGAGACCGTGAATCCGGACGTGGACGGGGCGGCGAGCGACTCCGCCCCCGCTCTGGCCGCCACGGCGGACGGGCGCCTGGCGCTGGCATGGACCCGCACACCGGATGATGGCGACGACGCGGTGGTTCGGCTGACCTTCGAGGCCGGGAGCTGGGCCCCCGACGGGGATCCGGCCGAGGTCGCCCCCGGAGAGGTGACCGGCGGGGCGGCCCTCGACGGGCCCCACCTAGGCTGGCACCGGGAGACGCTGGGCGGGTACGCCGTACACGCCGTGTCCCTCGACGGCGGGGATGGCATGGAGCTGGGACACGGCGACGCCTTCGATCACACCCCCGCCCTGGCGGCCACGGACGACGGGGGCGCAGTGACCTGGCTGCGGGTGGACCAGGGGATCCGCAACGACCTGTTCGTGACCCGCTACGCCGAGGGCGGGGACAGCCTGGATGCGGGAGCGCCGGCCCAGGTCGAGACCGATGGGCCGGTGGGCCCGTACGCGCCCGATCTGGTGCACCTGACCGGCGACGTCTGGTTCGCGGTCTGGGCCGAAGGCGAGAGCCCGGCGTTCCGGCTGGTCGGACGCTACCTGGACCTGGAGGAGTGACGATGGCCCCCTCCCCTTCCCCATCGCCGGTCCTCGACGGGCTCCTGGTCCGGTACCCGGAGCTGTTCGACCGGGCCCCGGACGTCTGGTCCTTCGCCCCGGGGCGGGTGGAGCTGCTGGGCAATCACACCGACTACAACGGTGGGCTGACCCTGAGCTACGCCGTGCGCGAGGGAACGACCTTCGTGGGTGCACGGACCGGCGGCGAGGGCCACCACCTCTGGCGGACCTCCCCCCTGGAGGACGCCGTGCTGACCCTGGAGGGCCCCCTGGGCAACGTACCCGGATGGGTACTCTACGGCACCGGCGTGCTCCGGGAGCTCAGGGGCATGGGAATCGACGTACCCCCCTTCGTGGGCCTCTTCGACGGCGACCTCCCCCTCTCCTCGGGCATGAGCAGCTCCGCGTCCCTGGCCATGTGCCTGGCCCTGGGCATGCTGGAGCTGGCCGGCGAGACCCTCCCCACGCTGGAGGTGGCCCGGCTGGGCCAGCGGGTGGAACACGAATATCTCCACGCCCCGACCGGCCTCCTGGACCAGCTGTCGAGCCTCCTGGGGGAGGAGGGGCACGCGGTCCGGCTCGATTTTCGGAACCTCGAACATGCCCTCGTACCCCTTCCCTCGGGGCTGACGTGGGTCGCCTTCAACACCCACGTGGCCCACGACCTGTCCGACGAGTACGCCCACCGCCGGGCCACCTGCGAGCGGGCGGTGGCCGCTCTGGCGGGTGCGGGCCACCCGGTCTCCTCCCTGCGGGACGTGTCGGTGGACCTGCTGGAGACCGCCCGCCCCCGGCTCTCCGCCCTGCAGTACCGCCGGGCCCACCACGTGGTCCACGAGAGCGCCCGGGTGCGGGAGGCGGTCGCGGTGCTGGAAGCCGGTGACACGTCGGCGCTCGGACGTCTGATGCACGACAGCCACGAATCGTCCCGCGAGCGCTTCGACAACTCCTGCCGGCAGCTGAACACCCTGGTGGACCTGGCCCATCGCCTCCCGGGCCACGTGGGAGCCAGGCTCTCCGGGGGCGGATTCGGCGGGATCACCATCCATGCGGTCGAGCGCGCAAGAGCGCAGGATTACGTCGAGCGGCTGTGCGAGGACTACGAACAGGTCGTCGGCCGCCGCCCCACGCCGCTGCGCGCAAAGCCGGGCGGGGGGGCAAAGGTCGGAATCGTGGGGGTCTCCGGCTAGATCAGCGCAACGCGACGGCCGCCAAGGAAAACCGGTAACCTCAAGACACGTCCAACGGACACATCCGTCACCACCCGCACCGCGCTGCCGTGGCGGGTCACTCCCCGGAGTACACGTCCTCGATCACGCCGTCCTGCAGGAATCTCAGGACCTGGGTCTGGGCCCGGGTGGCGAGCTGGGGATCCTCGGGCACGCCGGAGAACAGGAAGCTGTGGGTGGCCGGCGCGAACTGGGTCAGGCCGCCGGTGCGGCCGTCGTCCAGGTTGGCCTGGGCCGGGGTGGGCTGCACGGCCAGGTCGGCGACCTCCCAGGCCACGGGCTCCAGCAGGGGCAGGCCGGCCACCAGGGCCAGCATCTCGGTGGTGGCCACGGGCATGGTCTCGTCGTCGCGCCCCACCTGGACCAGGGCGTCGGTGGCGATACCGCCGGCGTGGGACAGGGGGTCCCCCAGGGCCATGGCGGTGGCTCCCTCCACGAAGAGCCGCAGGGCGTCGCCATCCATCGGCTCGCGCAGCAGGCCGGGTTCGAGCATCGGCATGGCGATGGCCAGCAGGCCGCCGCCGGAGCCGCTGGCCACGAAGCGCTGGCCGCCGGCCGCGTCCTCGTCGGACAGCACCGAGGAGGTCAGGGTCCCGAGCATGCCCCCCAGGGAGTGCCCCACCAGGTGGAAGGCGCCAACCTGGGGCGCCTCGTCCAGCCCCTGCTCCGCCGCCAGCGTGGCCAGCAGGTCGGGCAACGCCCCCTCCAGGTGGCGCTGGAACCCCAGCACGTCCAGGGCCGACAGGGCGAACCGCCGGTCGGTGCCCGCGACGTCGGTCATGTCGATGAACGCCATCGCGTCGTACTCGTTGAAGCAGGTCGTGGCCTGCGGGTCACCGCGCACGTAGTGTTCCCGCGCGTCGATGGACGCCACCGCGTAGCCCGCGCCGGTGAACAGCGGCGTCAGGGAGAACAGGTGCTCGCGGCAGCTGGCGATCCCGTGCAGGTAGATCACCACCGGCAGCTCGCCGCCTTGAGCCAGCGGGGGCAGCAAGAGGGTGAACGGCACGTCCTCCCCGGTGCCGGGTTCCGCGGCGGGATCGTCCAGCACCGGGGCCACGTCGGGGAGGGTCACCGTGCCGTGGACGAAGGTCCGCAGGTCCGGGTAGGCGCTGCCGGGCTGGTAGTCGTCGGGCAGCCGCTCCTTGACCTGGGTGGTCAGGCGGGCGTCGCCGTCGGTGGCGTCGAGCACGTGGTTGAAGCTGCCGCTCAGCGCGCCGTCGATCGCGGCCGCCTCCAGCGCCTCGGCCGCCGCGCCCAGGCGGGCACTCGGCGTGCCCGTGTGGAAGCTGTTGACGTAGACCAGGTCGTCCAGCACCACGCCGTAGCTCACCAGCTCCTGCCGGACGGCCGCGACCCCGTCGGCCAGCAGGGCGCTGTCCTCGTCGTCCCACCCGTCGACCAGGCAGCGGTAGTGGGCCGGCGGCTGCAGCTCGTCTCCATCCAGCGAGCGGATCCCCTCGCGGATGGCCACCCCGATCACCACCCCCTCGGGCAGGGGTTCCAGGGGGACCAGGTAGGCCAGGTCCTCCTCTTGGTTGAGCTGCACGCGAACGGGCAGGAAGGGCTCGCCGGTCGGACGGCCCACGGCCACCACGTGAAACCGCTGCTCGGTGACGGTCTCCGGGTCCACCGGCTCCGAGAACGGCAGCAGGATCGGCAGGAAGGTCGGGAAGCCGTCGGTGTGATCCAGGCTTCCGGGGAGCAGGACGTCGGGCCAGTCGGCCATCAGCCGGCCGTCGTCGGTCTCCACGAGGTAGCGATCCGACGGCAGCACCGGGTGGGGGTGGATCGGCCCGATCTCGCCGGGGTAGACGATGTGGAAGTAGTCGGGATCCTCGACCAGGTCGGCCGGGTCCTGGCAAGCGGGCTCCGCGGTGGTGTCGTCGTCGCCGGGGCCCGCGCTGTCGTCGTCGTCGCCGGGGCACCCGGCGATCAGCGCGAGGCAGAGGGATGGGGTCAGCAGCAGCGCGCGGGACATGGTTCGGTTCTCTCCACTCGCGAACGTACCACGGTCGCCCGCCCCCCACAGACCCGATGCGCCGGTCCCTGCAGTGGATAGAATGCGTGTGCCGCGCGTACCCGCGCGGGGGAGGTAGGACCATGAGCAGGCTCCTGGGACCCTGGTGGATGATGGCGCTGCTGGCCCTGGCGCTGGGCTGCCCCGGCGACGACGACGACGACAGCGCCGGCCCCGGCGACGACGATGACGACGCCGCTCCGCTGGGCATGATCCTCGAGGACGACGGTGTGACCTACGCCGGCGCGGCGACGATCGACGTCACCCCCGAGGTGGTCGAGACCTGGACCGACCTGGACGGGGACGGCACCTTCGACGGCTGCCTGGACGACCCGGACGCGTCGGGGGAGGACTGCGACGAGACCTTCGACGACGTGGACGGCGACGGCTGGTTCGATGCCGTGTTCATCGGCGGTTACGGTCCCATGCGCCCGGCCACCGGGGTCCACGATCCGATCACCGTGCGGGCGGTGGTGCTCGCCCAGGACGGCGAGTACCTGGCGCTCGTGGGCATGGATCTGGTGGGCCTGGCCCACAAGCGCATCCACGAGGCCCGGGACCGCCTCGTGGCCGACGGCTTCGACGCCGACCGACTGCTGGCCTCGGCGACCCACAACCACGAGGGCCCGGACACCATGGGTCTGTGGGGCAACCCCGAGGACTTCGGCAACCCGGTGTCGGGGCTGAACCTGGAGTACCAGGAGCAGATCACCGACGCCATCGAGCAGGCGATCCGACAGGCCGCGGGCTCCATGCAGCCGGTGTCCCTGACCGTGGGCGCCGTGCGTATGCGGGACCAGAACCCCTACTTCAACGGCAGCAAGTTCGGCGGCGGCAATCCCACCTCGAAGATGCACGGCATGATCCACGACATCCGGGATCCGGTGGTGGTCTCCGACCAGCTGCTGGTGCTCCAGGGGGTCGGGGACGGCGGCGAGGCGGTCTTCACCTGGACCAACTGGTCGGGTCACCCCGAGGTCTGGGGGGACACCAACACCCTGCTGTCCGCGGACTGGGTGGGGGTGGCCCGGGAGATCCTGGAGGCCGAGTACGGCGGCGTGGCGGTCCACATGCCCGAGTGCCTGGGCGGCATGCAGTCCGCGGGGGGCGGCGACCTGCCGCTGGTGGACGAGGACGGGGTGCACCAGTACCAGGTCTGCGACGCCGACGCGGTGGCCGACCCGGACGACGAGGAGTGCTTCGGCGAGGCGGAGGGCGCCCCCCGCATCGACGCGGACGGCAACCCGGTGCCCGAGTGGGCAGAGGACGAGACCTGGGACTTCGTCCAGTCCCACGGCTGGCACATCGCGGAGGCCGCGATGGTGGCGCTGCAGGCGGGCGAGCAGGTCCAGGCCAGTCCCCTCCGCGTGGAGGCGGAGTCGATGTACGTGCCGGTGACCAACGTGGGCTTCCAGCTGCTGGGCGGGATGGGCCTGTTCGACCTGACCCTGGACGACGGGATCTACGACCCGGAGCTCTGTCCCGAGGCGGGGGAGTCCGAGGCCGGCTGCATCGAGCTGCGGACCTTCCGGGCCCAGCTGGGGCCCATCGGTCTGGTGACCGCGCCGGGGGAGCTGTTCCCGGAGATTGCCTGGGGGCTGCCCGAGGACGACTCCCGCTGGCTCGACGAGGTCGACGATCCCCTGGCCCGGGGCCCGCAGAGCGCCTACTTCCCCCAGCACGACGCCGACTGCGACGGCCTGGAGTGGAGCGACTGCTCGGACACCACCGAGATCGGCGACTGCGACTGCCTGGCGATCCACGCCTGGCCCTACACCCTCAACCCCGATCCGGCGGTCGAACCCCTCCTGGACGCGATGGACACCGACTACCGCGCCGCGCTGGGGATGCTGGACAGCTACGCCGGTTACATCGTGCCCCAGCCCGACTTCAACACCCACGTCTCCCTGCTCACCGAGGACGGTGACCACTACGAGGACACGGTCTCCATGTCCTACCTCTTCGGCACCAAGCTCCAGGAGGCCCAGGCCCGGATCGACGCGCGCTGGTGAGTTCCGGCCCGGTCGTCGAATGAACCGGCAGGGCGTCCGTCGAAGACCCCACCCCGCACCGCGTCGTGGGGCCCATTGCGATCTTGAACCGGACGGGGCGTCCGTCTAGGGTGCGCCCCTCGTTCCACCGTCTGCCCTGGAGGGAGATCCATGCAGCGCGTCCTGAAGTCCGTGGCCGATGCCAAGTGGTTCCAGAACTTCGTCACCGTCGTGATCCTGATGGCCGGCGTGGTCGTTGGATTCGAGACCTATCCGGCGATGGTGGCGAAGTACGGCAAGACGATCGGGGTGCTCAACGACGTGATCCTGTGGATCTTCGTGGCCGAGATCGTCGTCAAGATGGGAGCCCACGGCCGCAAGCCCTGGCGCTACTTCCTCGACCCGTGGAACGTGTTCGACTTCCTGATCGTGGCTGTGTGCTTCCTGCCCATCAACGCCCAGTACGTCACCGTGCTGCGGCTCGCCCGCTTGCTGCGGGTGCTCAAGCTCGTGCGGGCGCTGCCCAAGCTGCAGATCCTGGTGGGGGCCCTGCTCAAGTCGATCCCCTCGATGGTCTACGTGTCGGTGCTGCTGTTCCTGCTGTTCTACCTCTACGGGGTGGCGGGGACCTTCCTGTTCGCCGACAACGATCCGGTCCACTTCCGCAACCTGCAGATGTCGATGCTGAGCCTGTTCCGGGCGGTGACGCTCGAGGACTGGACCGACCTGATGTACATCCAGATGTACGGGGCGGCGAACTATGGCTACGACGCGGCGATGATCGCCGAGTGGTCGCCCACGTCCAAGGCCATGCCGCTGCTGGGCGCGGGGTTCTTCGTCTCGTTCGTGCTGATGGGCACGATGATCATCCTCAACCTCTTCATCGGCGTGATCATGGCGGGCATGGACGAGGCGCAGAAGGAGGCCGACGAGGCCGAGATCATCGCGCTGCGCGGGGGTGGGGAGCCCACGATGCGCGAGGAGCTCGCCGAGCTGCAGAAGCAGCTGGCGGCCATGACCGACCAGGTCGAGCGGGTGCAGAAGATCGCCAAGAAGGCCGGCAAGGCGGCCTGACCGCCCACCCTTCCGTCGCCGATCCGGTCAGGGCCCGATCTCGCCCGAGTCCCCCGCGGAGATCCGCTCTCCGTCCTCTTCCGGAACGTAGACGATGCCCGGCCTGTCGATCTCGAGCCCCAGCGACCGCAGCATGTCGTGCCTCGCGATCTCGCTGCGGCAGTAGCGCTCCAGGCGACGCCCCATGTCGTCGGCCACCCTCAACAGGGTGAGGCAGTGTACGTCTGGCGCGTCAGCCGATCCTCCACTCGCCGCGTCCCGCAGCTCCCCGGCGATTCTCATCAGGGTCCGCAGTTGTTGGTCGTCGTTCCCGGCCATGTCCTTTCCGTCCCTTGCATGGATCTGCCTACGGCTCACCAGGGAAATACGCAAGACGCGTGCAAGGGCCACACCGGGGGAATCCGGGGGAATACGGGCGACGGGGGCGTGGATCGAGGGCGGGGCTGGTCAAGAATTGGAGCACCCGCGATCCGGTTCGGATCGGCGGGGGGAGGACCTCAGCGACGGACGAGGATGTCCGTGTAGGCCGACCCGGGATTGTCGCCGGTGGTGCACTGGGCGATGCCCTCGAGGGTGCCCAGGCGGATGGTGTCGGTGGACTCGGCGCGGGCGATGATGAAGTCCCAGGTGTTGAGATAGGTGGTGGACGCCTCGTAGCTGGTGACCTGCATCCCGCAGAGGCTGGAGCCCCAGTTCAGCGCCACGCCCCAGTTCTCGGCCGCGAACTGGAAGCCCAGGTTGTTGCAGCCGGTGAGGGACTCGGGGTAGGTGCAGTGGGCGTGGACCGAGCCACTGTTCCACAGGAAGAGGACCTCGGACCAGGTGAAGCCCTCGGTATTGTAGTAGGTGGTGTCGTAGCCGGTGCCGTAGAGGTAGGCCGCCTCGTAGACCATCGTCCAGCCGCCGCCGTCATTGGTCATGTCGCACCAGTAGGTGCCCGCGTCGAGGATGTAGTCGCCGTCCACGGCGTTGGGGTCCAGGTCCAGGATCTCCGAGCAGTCCTCGGCGGGACAGTCGACGCCGTTGCCGACCACGCCCTCGTCGATCGTGCCGTCGCAGTCGTTGTCCAGTTCGTCGCACAGCTCGTCGGCGTCGGGGTAGGTGAGCTCGTCGGTGTCGTCGCAGTCCGCCTGGCCGAGCAGGACCCCGCAGGTGTCGAATCCGTCGCCGTCGGCGTCGTCCAGGTTCAGGTCCGCGTCGCCGTCGTCGCAGTCCCCCTCGCAGACCATCCAGCCGTCGCCGTCGTCGTCCGCCTCGCTGGCCTCGGGCACCCCGTCGCAGTCGTTGTCCTGCCCGTCGCAGACCTCGGTGTTGCCCGGGTAGTTGGCGCCGTCGCCATCGTCGCAGTCACCGCAGAAGGGCACGCCGTCGCCGTCGTCGTCCGGCACGTCGGGATCGTCGTCGTCCACCAGGCTGTCGCAGTCGTTGTCCACCCCGTCGCAGGCCTCGCTGTTGCCCGGGAAGTTGTTCGGGTCGCCGTCGTCGCAGTCGCCGCAGGCGGGCACCCCGTCGCCGTCGCCGTCGGGGATGTCGGGATCGGCGTCGTCGGCCAGCCCGTCGCAGTCGTTGTCCTGGCCGTCGCAGCTCTCGTCGTTGCCCGGGTAGTTCTGCGGATCAGCGTCGTCGCAGTCGTCCTTCGTCCCCTCGCAGGACTCCGGCGTGGAGTGACCGTCCCCGTCCGCGTCGAAGGTCAGACCGTCGTCCGCCACCCCGTCGCAGTCGTTGTCCTGGCCGTCACAGAGCTCGGCGTTGCCGGGGAAGTTGGCCGGGTCGGCGTCGTCACAGTCGTCCTGGGACCCCTCGCAGCTGTCCGGCGTGGAGTGGCCGTCCCCGTCCGCGTCGAAGGTCAGGCCGTTCTCGGCCACCCCGTCGCAGTCGTTGTCCTGGCCGTCGCAGACCTCGGTGTTGCCCCAGAAGTTGGCCGGGTCCGCGTCGTCGCAGTCGTCGCAGCCGTTGACCCCGTCCCCGTCCTCGTCGGGCGCGTCGGGGTCGTCGCCGTCCACGTTGCCGTCGCAGTCGTTGTCCTGGCCGTCACAGATCTCGGGATTGCCGGGCAGATTGGCCGGATCCGCGTCGTCGCAGTCGCCGTCGCAGGTGCTCACCCCGTCCGCGTCCAGGTCGGCGGGCTCGAGATCCGGGTCCATGTCGTCACAGTCCCCGGCGCAGGTGGTGAACCCGTCCGCGTCCAGGTCGTCCAGCTCCAGCGAGGGATCGGTGTCGTCGCAGTCCCCCTCGCAGTCCATCCAGCCGTCCAGGTCCACGTCCTGCTCGTCGAGGGGGAGGGCGCCGTCGCAGTCGTTGTCGGCCCCGTCGCAGACCTCGGTCGCACCGGGGAAGCTGGTGGCGTCCTCGTCGTCACAGTCGCCGACGCAGACGTTGAAGCCGTCCCCGTCCAGGTCGTCCCCGGTGTCCTCGTCCACCTCGGCGTCGCAGTCGTTGTCCAGCTGGTCGCAGAGCTCGGGCGCCCCGGGGTAGACCGTGGCGTCGGCGTCGTCGCAGTCCCCGTCGCAGACCCGGGAGGCGTCCCCGTCCCCATCGGCCTCGTCCACCGGCACGACCCCGTCGCAGTCGTTGTCGATGCCGTCGCAGGCCTCGGTCGCCCCGGCGAAGCTCGTGGCGTCGGTGTCGTCGCAGTCACCGTCGCACTCGGTGACCCCGTCGCCGTCGTCGTCCGCCTCCATCGGGTCGGTCAGCCCGTCGCAGTCGTTGTCCGCCACCCCGTCACAGAGGTCCGCCGCCCCCGGGTAGACGTCCGCCAGGCTGTCGTCGCAGTCCCCGCCGCAGGTGGAGTAGGCGTCCCCGTCCGCGTCATCGACGTTCAGATCGGGATTGGTGTCGTCGCAGTCCCCGTCGCAGGTGGACCGTCCGTCACCGTCCCCGTCCACCGGGTTCAGCGCGGGATCCGCGTCGTCGCAGTCCCCTTCGCATCCCCGGTATCCGTCCCCGTCCCCGTCGGTCTCGTCGTCGGGCAGCACGCCGTCGCAGTCGTTGTCCAGGCCGTCGCAGAGCTCCTCGGCCTCCGGATGGATGTCCGCGGCCTCGTCGTCGCAGTCCCCCTCGCAGACCCGGTAGCCGTCCCCGTCCGCGTCCGCCTCGTCGTCCGGCACGACCTCGTCGCAGTCGTTGTCCACCCCGTCGCACAGCTCCTCGGCCCCCGGGTAGACGTCCGGATCGTTGTCGTCGCAGTCGTCGGCGGCTGGGACGCCGTCGCCGTCCGCGTCCTCCGGTTCGGTGGTGTCGTCGTCGCCGGTGGAGTCGTCGTCCCCGGTGGAGTCGTCGTCCCCCGTGGCGTCGTCGTCGTCACGCGTGGGGCAGCCGAGCGAGAAGAGCGCCGCGACCAGCAGCGCGATCAGCACGAAGCGGACCTGCATCGAGACCTCCCTGGAATACCGTGTCCGTCCAGGGTAGCCAATCCCGGGGGGGATCGCAGCGAAAGCGTCGGGCCGCGAGCGGTGCCCTATTGCAGGCGGGCGAAGCCGAACCGCAGGACCGGGTTGCCGCCGGCGTCCAGCACGCGGAACGCGAGCCGGTTGCCATCGCGGGTCCGCTCCTTGTGCAGCAGCTGTACCCGGATCGGGTTGCCGGGGAGGACCACACCGGTGAACCGGCAGGCGATCTCCGCCAGCCGCCCGGGGTCACCGTCCCCCTCCCGGTTCACCAGCTCGCGGGCCGCCATGGCCAGGGTCGCGGTGCCCTGGAGGATGATGTTGGGGAACCCTGCGGCCCGGGCGAAGCGCACCGAGGTGTGGATCGGGAACGAGATGTCCGAACACCCGTCGTAGAGGAAGGGGGTCTGGACCGGCACGTCGATCTCCTGGGTCCAGATGGGCGACTCGGGCTCGTCGAAACGCGGCACGTCGGGCAACGCGTCCTGCCCCTCACCGGGGCCGTTGCAGGGTACGCCGCGGCACACGGCACAGACGTACTCGGTGAACACGGGCATGTTGGCCGCGTCGGTGACCGTCATCCGCAGCACCAGCCGCGTGCCCGATCGCCCGGGGAACACCGCCGCCACGTCCCCACCGACCCGCAGCTGGTCCCCGGGCTGGATCAACCGGTGGAACTCCAGGTGCTCGCTGGCATGGACCACCGTGGGCAGCACCTGGGGCGGGATGGCGCCGTCGAGCTGCAGGTTGAACTTGGAGAGCACCGGCCAGGTGACCGCAGCCGCGAAGATCGGCGGAGCAACGATGCCCCCGTGCCGGGTGTCGTCGAGGTACCGCGGGTTGGCATCACCCACGGCAGCGGCGTAGTTGGTCGTCTGGCGCCAGGTGACCTCTCGAGCCAGGCCCTTGAGCGTCTTGCCGACGAGCTTGGGATCCAGCTTCATGGACCCTCCTCCGCACTGCCCCCGCCGCAGCTGGTGGGCGACTATTGTCTACCTCCGGGGGCGGGAAGGGAAGCCGCGTGCCCGGGGCGGCAGAGGGAGGAGGACAGGGAAAGGACAGGGAGAAGGACAGGGAGAAGGACAGGGAGAAGGACAGGGGCAGGGCCGTATTCGACGGGAAACACAGTGTGCACGATCGTGCACGGCCGATATCGCCGTCTGCTTCCCCCTCGGGCAGTGACGATCCGGCGGCTACGCGATGGGGGTCACCGCCTGGATTGCATGGGCACGTCGCACTGCTCGTAGTCGTACGATCCTCCACAGCCCCAGCACTCGATCTGGCCGTCCGCTCTCAGTCCGCAGGTGTGGGCATAGGCGGCGGCGACCTGACTGAACTCGCCGCCCGGGGCGAGGCACTGGCCGTAGTGGTCGAAACCGTGACAACGGGCCAAAGCGTCGGTCGTGATGCCGCAGACGTTGAGGGTCGCGGCGCTGAGGTCCACGTACTCATGGTCGTTGTCGGAGTGGTGCATGGGCCAGCACTCGAGGGTGCCCGCGCCGTCGATTCCGCAGGTGATCGCATCGGCGTCGATCCCCGTGAACAACGTCGCAGGGGGCTCGCACTCGCCTCCGTCGTTGTACCCCCAGCAATGGACGCTGCCATCGGATCGCAAGGCGCAGGTGTGGCGGTAGCCCGCCGCGACCTGGGAGAAGTGGCCCTCGGGCGACTCGCACTGCCCGTAGTCGAACAGCTGCTGGGCACATCCCCAGCACTCGATCGTTCCATCCGCGGTCAGCCCACATGCGTGCCCTTGTCCGACGCTGAAGGACGAGAACTGAGTGACCGGGACATCGTTGACGCCGTGGCCGGGGTAGCCCCAGCACACCAGCCGATGGTCCTGGTCGAAGGCACAGGCGTTGAGCGCGCCCCCGTCGATGGTCAGGTACTGGCCCTCCGGGGGATCGCACGGGTCCCAGCGCATGTACCCGTAGCCTTCGCATCCCCAGCAACGGAGCGTCCCGTCGCCCCTGATCCCGCACGAGTAGTAATCCCCGACCGCGACCTGGAGCCAGTCGTCGATGGGGACGCTGTCGTCGTCGTCCGCGGTGTCGTCGTCCGCGGTGTCGTCGTCCGCTGTGTCGTCGTCTCCCCCGGTGTCGTCGTCCCCGGATGCGTCGTCGTCCGCGAGGGAGTCGTCGTCGCCAGAGCCCGTGGGGCAGCCGACCAGGAGGGCGAGCATCGCGAGCATGGCCGGGTACGCGAGCGGGGTCATCTGACTCCCCTCCCTGTAGACCATCGTATCAGCAGACCACGGCGCCGCGGTCCGCCGCTCCACCTCATCTCAGTCCGCAGATGAGCGCTACGATCCGCCGTAGCTGCTCCTGCCGTTCCCCGGCACCGTCGACGGCCACCAGGTCGAACACGGCACAGCATTCGGACGCCGATCCCTTGGCCACGCGGAAGTGGTAGAGGCGGTCCTTTCCCTCACGACAGCACCCTTCGGCCAGGTTGAGGACCGCCGAGTCCGCGGCCCTCTGGGCCTGGTCCCTCAGGGTTGCCTCTCTGCGGGGAAAGCGCGCTTGGTAGCGGAGCCAGCGGGCCAGGTCGAGAGCCAGCTGGTAGGCGATGAGGTTCTCGTGGTCGAGGTAGCGGGTCATGACGAAGCCTCCAGGCCAGCGGGGTCCGTTCCCGCCGGCGTGGAGTCCGAAGGGCACGGGTAAGGGGCTCTCGTCAGGGATGCGGCGCAGCCGCACCGCGCAGCGGCGGGCCCGCAGGGCCCGTCCTTGACGCGAGCCCCGGCCGTGCCAGAAGGACGAAACGCTGGCGGGAACGGGCCCCGCTGGCCGGGCGGAGGGCGTTCCGCGCAGAAAGCCGGCAACAAGCCATCCACAGCGAACAAGCTCCCTGTGCCACCCCAACAAAGAACCACCCCAATCCCCAACTCCCCACGAGCGAGCGAAGCAATGCGAGTTCCTCCTCCTCTCCCCAACTCCCCACGAGCGAACGAAGCAATGCGAATTCCTGCTCTTGTCCCCCGCTCCCCACGAGCGAGCGAAGCAATGCGAATTCCTGCTCTTGTCCCCCGCTCCCCACGAGCGAGCGAAGCAATGCGAGTTCCTCCTCTTGTCCCCCGCTCCCCACGAGCGAGCGAAGCAATGCGAGTTCCTCCTCCTCT
>CAZITQ010000005.1:0-26788 GCA_964542165.1 uncultured Rickettsiales bacterium | reverse complement strand
CTCTTGTCCCCCGCTCCCCACGAGCGAGCGAAGCAATGCGAGTTCCTCCTCCTCTACCGCCCACCCCTCCCCGCCACCCTCCCCCACCCGCCCGCCCTCCGGTGAGGGTGGCGGGGAGGGGCTTTATTCGCCCCGCCTGCACTTCTGGTCCCGCTTCCACTCCTTCTCCTGCTCCTTCTCCTGCTCCTTCTCCTGCTCCTGCTCCTGGTATGCTCCCCAAAGGAGACGGCATGCGGTTCGACATGTGCATCTGGCTCGGGCTCTGGACACTGGCGCTAGGCCTCGCGACGTCGGGCTGCCCCACGGCCAGCGACGACGATTCCGCCGGCGACGACGACACCACCTCCGACGAACCGCTCCCCCTCCCCGTGCTCGAGGGCGACTGCCACCGCTACGCCTTCCTGGAGCACGCCAACGTCACCCTGGACTTCGACGGTGACAGCTGGACCCACGACTACGACGTCGAGGCGCGCCCGGATCAGGGCCAGCTGTGCGAGCAGCGCACCTCCGGCGACCAGCTCCGGGAGCTGTGCTACGAGTGCGACCTGCTCGGCGTCCACCTGGTCCGCGAGAAGCGAATCGACTCACCGGGCAACAGCTCCTGCATCACCCACGCGAACACGCCCACCATCTGGCCTGCCGACGCGGACGTGGGGAGCACCTGGACCACGGAGTTCGACAGCCGCTGGGTGGACTGCGACACCGGCGCCCACCAGACCGACGTGGCCTACACCGAGGAGCACGAGGTCGTCGACCGCAAGGTGACGGCCGTGCCCGCCGGTGAGGGCGAGGTGCTGACGGTGTCCACGGTCCGTTCAGATGGGGACCACAGCGAGACCACCGTGCGCTGGATCGGTGCCGGGCTCGGCCCGATCATGGCCGGCGAGACCGAGGACGATCCCTACCAGTGGCTCGCTGAGGTCAGGGTGAGGTAGGTCTCAGCACCCGTCGATCGGGGTCACCGTGGGATCCAGATCGTCGCAGTCCCAGCCCTCCGCTGGATAGAGGATGCCGTTGTAGCTCCCCGGCTGCCACCAGACGGGGAAGCCGTCCCGGTCCAGGTCGAAGAACTCGGCGCCCGGTCCACCCAGGTGGCCGATGTCACTGTCGCTTCCATCCGGATCCTGGAGGACCGGGTGTCCCGCGTCGACCAGGGCCGTGCCCAGCCCGAGGTGCAGATCCCAGTCCTGGCTGTCCGGCGCCGACATGTCCAGGTACATCGGGTTCTCGCTGATGTTGCCGTCCTGTCCCGTGGGATCGTCGATGTAATAGAAGTCGTTGGGCGCGTTGTTCCACACGTTGCAGTGGGAGAAGTTGGTGGTCACGTAGTAGCCGTAGAACCCGCCGCCGTACACGCCCGAGTTGTGGGTGAAGCTGCTGTTGACGGCGTTGAACGTGGAGCCGTAGTAAGCGTAGACCGCGCCGCCGTAGTAGGCGTAGTTGCCCACCACCGCGCAGTGCGTCAGGTCCACCGACGAGGACCAGGAGAGGGAGAGGCCGCCGCCGTAGTACCCGTTGGACGTGTTGCCCGAGATGACCACGTTCTCCGCGGTCAGTGATGCCTGGTAGACGTAGATCCCGCCGCCGGACGAGGTGGTGGATTCGTTGTCCGCGATCACGCTGTTGGTCACCGTCAGGCTCGCGACGTCGCCCACCGAGATGCCGCCGCCCGAGTACCCCGTGTTCCCGGCGATCAGCATGTTGTCCAGGGTGGATGCGTCGGCCGACGCGTAGATCCCACCGCCGCCGTAGAGCCCCTCGTTGTCCACGACCCGGATGTCGGTGAGGGTCGAGACTCCGCCCGAGAGGTAGATCCCGCCGCCGTAGGTCGCCTGGTTGCCCTGGACGATCAGGTCGTCGAGGCTGGGGGAGGCGCCGTCGACCCTCACCCCGCCCCCTTCGGCCGAGCTGCCGCCTTCGACGGTGAAGCCCTGGATCAGGGTGTCCGGCCCCTCGCCGTTGTCCACGACCACCGCGGTGCCCGAGCCGCCGGCGTCGATCACGGTCCCCTCCGCTCCCCCGACGCCCAGCAGGTGGACCGCCTTGCCCTGGAGGTTGACGCTGCCGACGTAGGTGCCCGGAGACACGCAGATCACATCGCCGTCCACGGCGCCGTTCACCGCCGCGTACAGCGTCGCCTCGTCCTGGGGCACCCAGTGGTCGCAGTCCAGGCAGAGGTCGTCGGCCGCGCCGTCGCAGTCGTTGTCCACGCCGTCACAGACCTCGTAGGCCATCGGGCCGGTGCCCGGATCCGTGTCGTCGCAATCCCCGGCGCAGAGGGAGAACCCGTCGCCGTCACCGTCCACCTCCTCGTCCGTGGCCGGGTCGCAGTCGTTGTCGATGCCGTCGCAGACCTCCTCGGCCAGGGGCGAGATGTCGGCGTCCGCGTCGTCGCAGTCCCCGTCGCACTCGGTGTAGCCGTCTCCGTCCCCGTCGTACTCGTCCTCGTCGGCCACGCCATCGCAGTCGTTGTCCAGGACGCCGTCGCAGAGGTTCGGGGCGCCCGGGAACACGTCGGCGTTGCCGTCATCGCAGTCGCCTCCGCAAGTGTCCACGCCGTCACCGTCCGCGTCGGCCAGGTTCAGGCTGGGGTCGCTGTCGTCGCAGTCCCCGTCACAGGTGTCGGCGCCGTCCCCGTCCAGGTCGTCCAGGTTCAGGGCCGCGTCCAGGTCGTCGCAGTCCAGCCCGCCGGACCAGGCGGCCGCGTACCCGTCACCGTCGGCATCCACCCCGTCGGTGCCATCGCAGTTCTGGTCCACCCCGTCGCCCACGTAGTCGCTGGCGTAGGGGTTGACCGCCGGGTGGGTGTCGTCGCAGTCCCCGTCACAGGTGCTGAAGAAGTCGCCGTCCAGGTCCAGGGTCTCGACGGCCGGGTCGCCGTCGTCGCAGTCCGTACACGCCAGGTCGCCGTCGGCGTCCGCGTCCGCCTCCTCCGCGGGGAGGATCCCGTCGCAATCGTCGTCCACGCCGTTGCAGACCTCGGACGCACCCGGGTGGACCGCCGGGTCCCCGTCGTCGCAGTCCCCCTGGCAGTCGTTGAAGCCGTCCCCGTCGTCGTCCGGGTCCACGTCCTCGTCCACGTCGCCGTCGCAGTCGTTGTCCACGGCGTCGCAGACCTCGGTCGCGCCTTCGTAGGTGGCGGGGTCGGCGTCGTCGCAGTCCCCGGCACAGACCATAGCGCCGTCCGCGTCCGCGTCCGCCTCGTCCGCCGGCACGGCTCCGTCACAGTCGTCGTCCAGGCCGTTGCATTGCTCGGCCGCGCCCGGGAACACGGCGGGATCGCCGTCATCGCAGTCTCCGCCGCAGGTGGAGATGCCGTCCCCGTCCAGGTCGTCCACGTTCAGGGCCGGATCCGTGTCGTCGCAGTCTCCGGCGCAGGTGGAGGTCCCGTCCCCGTCCAGATCCGCCTCTTCGTCGGGGATCGCACCGTCACAGTCGTCGTCCGCCCCGTTGCACACCTCCGCGGCGCCCGGGAACACCGCGGGATCGCCGTCGTCGCAGTCCCCATCGCAGGGGGTGAAGCCATCCCCGTCGCCGTCGTCGCCGATGCCCTCGTCCACCACGCCGTCACAGTTGTTGTCCGCCCCGTCGCACTGCTCCGGTGCCCCCGGGTAGCTCAGAGCGTCGCCGTCATCGCAGTCGTCGGTGCACTCGGTGAAGCCGTCCCCGTCGTCGTCGATCTCCTCGGCGCCCGGTGTCCCGTCACAGTCGGTGTCCAGGCCGTCACAGCCCTCGACGGCGCCGGGAAACACGTCGGCGGCGGCGTCGTCGCAGTCGCCGTCGCACACCATGAAGCCGTCGCCGTCCCCGTCCACCTCGTCGGCCCCCGGGGTGCCGTCACAGTCGTCGTCGGCCCCGTTGCAGGCCTCGTCGGCCCCGGGGAACACAGCGGCGTCCCCGTCGTCACAGTCCGCGTTGCAGACCATGAAGCCGTCGCCGTCGCCGTCCACCTCGTCGGCCCCCGCGGAGCCGTCGCAGTCATCGTCGATCCCGTTGCAGGCCTCCTCGGCGCCGGGGAAGACCGCGTCATCGGCGTCGTCGCAGTCGCCGTCACAGCCCATGAAGCCGTCGCCGTCGGCATCCTCTTCTTCGTCCGCCGGTGCCCCGTCGCAGTCCGTGTCCACCCCGTCGCAGGCCTCCTCGGCCCCCGGGTGAATCCCGGCGTCCCCGTCGTCGCAGTCGCCGTCGCAGACCATGACGTCATCGCCGTCAGCATCGACCTCGTCGGCGCCGAGTTCGCCGTCGCAGTCCGTGTCGATCCCGTCGCACCCCTCGTCCGCCCCCGGGTGGACCGTCGCGTCCTCGTCGTCGCAGTCGCCGGGCTCCACGCCGTCCACGCAGGCCTGGTCGGGGCAGTACCCGTCCCCGTCCCCGTCCTCGCCGCCCTCGTCGATCACCCCGTCGGGCTGGCAACCGGCGGTCACGAGCCCCAGCGTGGCCCACAGGAACAGGATGCCCAGGCTCGAACGTCTCATGCGGTCCATGTGCACCTCCGCGGGAGCGGCCCGGTAGAAACAGACGCCGCTGCCCCATCCAGCAGCGTAGCCCAGGGCCCGCGGCGGAATCCACGGGCCGGGTTCGCTTTGCCGCAGTGCAACACGGGGCTCCCGATGGGGCCGCGTGGACGGTGCTCTGGTATCATCGCAGCGGGTCAGGCCGTAGCCGGAGGGTCGATGCCCGAGGAAGGGAACACACGTTCGGTGCTCGTCGCCGTCGACGGGGGGGACCTGGTCGAGTTCGCCCAGACCCTTACCGTGGGCCGACACCCGGACAACGGGCTCGTGCTCGGCGACCCGCAGATCAGCTCACGACACGCCGTGCTGGAGTGGACCCACACCGGCTGCCAGGCTCGGGATCTGGGCTCCAGGAACGGAACCTCCCTCAACGGCAAGCGGATCCGCGGCTGGACATCGGTGAAGAACCAGGACGTGCTCCGCTTCGGCGGGGCGTCCGCGTGGCGCGTCGAGTCCCTGGCGCCCCCCCCGCCCCCGCTGGGTCAGCTGGGCTACGTGGAGGTGCTGGGCAGCGGGCGCCGGGTCCCCATCGACGCCGACCGTTTCCTCATCGGTACCTCGGCGACCGTGGACCTCAGGGTTCCCGAGTGGGTCGATCGCGCCGAACACAAGCTGAGAGCGGTGCTCTACGAGGAGTCGCACACCCTGTGGCTGCAGCCGGTCCACGGGATCCCCGGCATCGTGGTGGGCGGTCGCCCGTGGAGGGACTCCCCCCCGGTGAGGATCGTGCGGGAGACCGAGATCCACCTCGACGACACCCAGCTGCGCATCGTCCCTGTCCAGGCCCGAGACCCGGTGAAGACCACCGCGGTGCGCGATCGCCCCGGCAAGCACTACGACCTGGACCTGCACCTGACCTTCGAGGGCCCCGACGAGGGCACCATCGCCGTCGTGCGCGGCGCGGATCGCTGGCACTGCCGGGCTGGTCAGCGCTTCGTGTTGCTGTACCTGCTGGCGAGGGCCCGGGGGGATTGGGCGGCGGACAGGGACCTGCGGGTCAAGCTCTGGGGAGCCGCCAGGGCCCGGGAGATGGGGCGCAACGCCCTGCACAAGCTCATCTACGACACCCGGCAGATGCTGATGGCGGCCGACATCGACGGTTGGTTCATCGAGAAGCGCCGGGGACAGACGCGTCTCCGCCTGGCCCCCGATCGGATCCACATCGTCGAGCACTCGTAAGCGCTGGGTAAGCAAACTCGGAAGCCAAAGCGGCTACTCTGAACGGGTGAGGCTGGCGCCCGTCGCCGGTCTCGGACGGGTTACGAGGGAGGTGGAATCCCGGGGAAACCCGGGGCCGCCCGGCGGACGCGCAAGCGCGGCCCGCGCCCAACAGCCAAACGTGTTCCCGGCTGACCCCTTGCTGGGCACGGGCAAGCGGCGCGTTCGCCACCCTCATTCCCGTCTTTTCTCGTTCTGAACCTATCCGTCCCCTTTTCCCTAGCCTCGATTGATCATCCACAGCGTGCGCAGCGAAGAGGGCACCTCGGCCATCAGCCGGCGGTTGCGCGCCTTGCGGGCGATGAGGGCGGGGCGCAGGTAGAAGCGCCGGTAGGCCTTGCGCAGCAGCTGCTCGAGCTTCCGCTCGTCGGCCTCGTCGGACACGAAGTACCCCGGGGGCTCCCCGTGGTGGCCCAGGGTGTACTCCCGCCAGTAGTCGGTGGTGATGAGTCCACTGTCCAGCGCATCCCGGTAGATGTCCGAACCGGGCGCCGGGGTGGTGATGGTGAAGCTGGCCCAATCCAGGGGCAGCTCGGCGGCGAATCGGATGGTCTGCTCCATCTCGGCCAGGGTCTCGCCGGGGAAGCCGAGCATGAAGTAGCCGCGGGTCTCGAGCCCGAGCCGTTGGGCCAGGGCCAGGGAGCCGGCCAGCCGGTCCAGGTTCAGGTTCTTGTTCATCAACTTCTGCACCCGATCGGTGCCGGCCTCGACGCCCACGTGGACGCCCGTGCAGCCCGCGGCGGCCAGGGCCTCGAGCACGGTGGGATCGAGGCGATCGATCCGGGTACGGATGTTGAAGCGGACGTCGATATTCCGCGCCAGGATGCCCTCGGCGATGGCCACGGCGCGCTTGCGGGGCTGGGTGAAGGTCTCGTCGAAGAAGACCACCTCGCGCGCCCGGAACCGGGTGACGGCCCGCTCGACCTCCTCGATCACGCGCTCCGGACCGTGGGGGCGATATCGGCCGCCGACGTAGGTCTGGGAGCAGTAGCGGCAGTGGAAGGGGCAGCCGCGGGAGGTGACCATCGAGACCCACGGCGTGGGCAGGGTCAGGGCCCGGTAGGCCCCCATGGGCAGCAGTCCCAGAGCCGGCATGGGCAGGACGTCCAGATCGGCGATCGGCTCCGCCGGTGGCCCCTTGACCACCTCGTCCCCCACCCTCACGAGGGTGCCGGGAACGCCGGCCAGCTCCTCGCCCGCCTCCACGCGCCGGAGCAGCTCCACCACGATCCGGTCGCCCTCGCCCACCACCGCCACGTCCACCGCGGTCTCGGTCATGCACTCGTCGGGGTACAGGGAGAGCTGCGGGCCGCCGACCCAGACCTGCAGGCCGGGCTTCGCACGTTTGAGGTCCCGCGCCAGCTGGGCCGCCACCGGCCAGTTGAAGGTGGTGGTGGTGATGCCGACCACGTCACTGCCGATGCGCAGCACGGTCTGGACCATCTCGCCGGCGCCGAGGTTGCGGGCGTGGGCGTCGACGATGGCCGCGGGGTACCCGGCCTCCTGGGCCGCCGCCGCCAGATAGGCCACCCCCAGCGGCGGGTACACGCCGGTGACGTTGGTCTCCTCCATGAAGGGGTGGGTCCCCTTGCGCTCGTTGACGCGGACCAGGGTCAGCCGGGTTCGGTGCATGGGGCGTGCTCGGTCTCGCCGATGCTCTCGTAGCGGTTGGTGAACATCACGTTGGCCACCAGCGGCAGGGCGCGGAAGTACTTGGCCAGGTCGTAGGGTCGCCTGACCTCCCGCAGCCGACGGCGGACGAGGGACGGCCGCAGGTAGAACCGACGGTAGAAGGTGCGCAGGTACCCGTTGAGCTGCTCACCCGTCATGCCCTCGGGCACGAAGACCGGCTCGAAGAACGAGTAGTGGCTGGCGTCCTCGGTGACCAGGGTGCCCGCCGACCTGGCCATCTCGTACTGGGGAGTGCCGGGCAGCGGGGTGTTGATCTGGGCGGTGACGTCCACCAGCGGCAGAGAGCAGGCGAAATCGATGGTCTCCTCGATGGTCTCGGCGGTGTCGCCGATGTGGCCGATCATGAAGAAGGCCTTGACCTGGATCCCGAGGCGATCGGCGATGTGGACCGTCTCGGCGAACTGCTCCTTGGTCACCTGCTTCTTGATGGTCTTGAGGACCTCCTCGTTGCCGCTCTCGATGGCGATGCGGATCTTCCAGCAGCCGTTGGCCTTCATCCGCCGCAGCATGTCCTCCGAGAGCAGGTTGGCCCGGCAGGAACAGGTCCACGACACCCCCGGCGGGTCCTTCTCCATGGCCGTCAACAGGGCATTGACCCGGTTGCGGTTGGGGGTGAACAGGGAGTCGACGAAGGCGACGTCCCGCACACCGTAGCGCCCCACCACCTGATGCATCTCCTCGACCACTCGCTCGGCGCGGTTGGTCCGGTGGCGGTGCCCGAAGGTGTGGTGGGCGCAGAAGATGCACTGGTAGGGGCACCCGCGGCTGGTGATCATCGCCGTCTTGGGCAGCCGGTATTCGTCGTTGGGCAGGGGGACGTACTTGTCGATGGGCAGCAGGTGCCGCGCCGGCATGGGAAGCGGCGACAGGTCGTCCAGCAGCGGCCGCGGCGCCGCGAAGTGCAGCTCGTCCCCGTGGCGTACCACCACCCCGGGAACGTCGTCGGGGCGACGGCCGGCCTCGATCTCCTGGACCGCCTCCTGGAGCGTGTATTCCCCCTCGCCGCGGACCCCGAAGTCGAACTCATGGTGCTGCAGCAGAAGGTCGGGGCTGGCGTTGAAGTGGGGGCCGCCGATGCACAGGGTCACCTTCGACCCCAGCTCGGCGCGCAGGGCCTGGGCCGTGTCCACCGCGGACACGAAGTAGGGGGTGGACGAGGTGATTCCGACGATGTCCGGCCGCAGCTCCCGGGCCATGGCCGGCAGATCCCGCACGGTCAGCTGCTCCACGGGGCTGTCGGTGATGAAGCAGCGGTGCCCGTCGCCCTCGAGGACCGCGGCCAGGTAGGCCAGGCCCAGGGGCGGCGAGTTGTAGAACATGTTCTGCACCACCGACCCGATGCTCGTCGGCCGCTCCCGGATCACCGGCGGATTGATCAGCCAGACCCTCACATCACTCCCTTGCCCTTGCTCCTACCCCTACCCCTGTCCCTGCCCTTGCCCTCTGTCTTCCCTCACTGGATCAACCGCCTCCGGAACGACGCGTACTCCGCCAGCTTGAACACCGACAGCTCCCCCCGCCGCAACATCTTCAGCGCCACGGTCCCCAGTTTGACCGCATTGGCCACCTCCGCACCATAGCGCACCGCGGTCGGGTGCTCCCGCAGGGTGTCGCTGCGGGACAGGGCCCGCACGGCGCGTCGGGGGATGAAGGGCTTGGACGCCATGGAGATCAAGCTGGCGTAGAAGGTGTCCTCGGTGGGCCGCGGATAGCTCAGCGAGAGCCGGAACTGCTCGAAGGACTTGGTGGCCCTCCCCTCCACATCCTCCTCGGTGATCACCCCTGCCGCCAGCAGGGTGGTGGCGGTGAACGACTTGGGGAACACCACCAGTGAGTACAGGAAGAGGTTGTAGGGACGCGGGAGTCTCAGCAGCAGGTCCAGCATCGCCTCCTTGTCGCCCCGCGACGACAGAGGGTTGTCCAGGATCACGTCGTAGGTGACGTCGATGCCGATGTCCCTCAGCAGGTGAGCCAGGTCCAGGGTGTCCTGATTCGAGCCCTTGCGCTGGTACTGGGTCTCGCGCTCCTCGTCCGAGCCGGCCTGGATCCCCACCTGCACGTGATCCAGCCCCGCGTCCTTGAGCATCCGCAGGTTGCGCTCATTGACGGTGGTCGGGTTGAGCAGGATGTCGAAGCGCAGCCCCACCCGCTCGGTGTACTCGCGGCAGAATTCCTCGATCCAGGCCCGGGGGAAGACGAAGCTGTCGTCGTCGAAGCGGATCCGCTTGAGGCCCGGTCGCACGGTCCGGGCCAGCTCGATCTCCTGCAGCACGTTCTCGACGCTGCGCTGGCGGTGGTACTTGCCCAGGCCGGCGTAGATCTGGCGGTACTGGCTGTTGTAGCAAAACGCGCATTTGAACGGGCAGCCGCGGGAGGCGTGGATGCGGTACATCACGTTGTCGACGGACGGGTCCCGCGAGACCACCTTGTCGTCCTCGAGTACCAGCATCTCCGCGCCCAGCAGCTGGTGGCCGAAGGGCAACGTGTCCAGGTCCTGGACCAGGGGACGCGGCGGGTTGCGGATCACCTCGTCGCCGTGGCGGACCCACAGGTTGGCGATGCCGTCGATGGACTCGCCGTCGCGGATCGCCTTCGCCAGGTCCAGCAGGGGTGGTTCGCCCTCGCCGATGCACACCGAGTCCGCGTGCTCGATGCAGTCTTCCGGCGAGATGGTCGGATGCACGCCGCCCCAGATCACGTGGGCGTCGGAGACCTCCCGCGCCAGCCGGGTCAGCTCGGTGACGATGCGAAGGTAGGGGGTGCCGAACCCGATCCCGATCAGGTCCGGGGCCTGCTGCCGGATGACCTGCTGGAACAGGCGCAGCTCGGTTTCGGTCGGCGGGTGGATGTCGTTGTTGCGCCAGGCCTTCATGTACAGGATCGGCGCCTCGAACCCGTCGCGACGCAGGACCGCCGAGAGCATGCGGACGCCCTGGTTCTCGTAGCCGTAGGGCGTGATCAGCAGGACGCGTGTCATGGGCTCCTAGCCGGACGAGGTCAGCATCTTGAGGCCGGCGCGGACCTTGTGCCTCAGACCGCCACCGCGGAACAGCTCGCGGACCACCACCCGCGGGCGCCAGTAGAAAGCACGGTAGGCCTCGTTCTGCAGCTTGACCAGCTCCTCGCGGGTCAGGAATTCGTCCCAGATGGGCTGGACGAAACGCTGGCTGGGATCCTCGGCGAAGCGCTGCCAGCACTCCCCGTCCGCCAGCCCCTTGTCCACCGCCCGGTGGAAGAGGTCGGTGCCCGGGTAGAGGGTCAGCACGTTGAACAGAGCGTACGTCGCGCCCAGGTCGCGGGCGAAGCGGATCATGTGGCGCACGTCCTCGGGGCGCCGCTCGTGGGGCAGCCCGAGCATGAAGTACGCCACGGTCGGGATGCCGGCCCGGACGGTGGCCTCGAAGGTCTCGCGGATCTGGGCGATGTTGGTGGCCTTGCCCAGCACCCGCAGTCCCTCGTCGGTGCTGGTCTCCACGCCGATCTGGATCCGCCGACAGCGGGCCCGCTTCATGGCCTCGAGCCCCTCCACCGTGAGGCCGGCCGCGGCGGTGCGGCAGGACCAGTGGGGCAGGTGGGGCCGTCGGGCGATCTCCTCGCACAGCTCGTGCAGCCGGCTGCCGCGGGTGGGGAAGGTGTCGTCCAGGAAGTAGACGTGCCTGATCCCCAGCCGTCCGCAGCGCTCCATCTCGTCGATGATCGAGTCCACGCTGCGCAGCCTGGGCCTGCCCTTGGGCGTGGAGCAGAAGGTGCACTTGTAGGGGCACCCGCGGCTGGTGATCATCGTGCCGAAGGGGTTCTCCTCGCCCGCCGTACCCTGGTAGGCGGTGATATCCAGCAGGGACCGGTCGGGGACCGCCAGGGTGTCCAGATCCTGGGCGCAGACCGCGACGGGCTCGAGCGTCTCCAACCCCTCGGCGAACAGCCCGGGGATGGGGGAGGTCGGCCCCCCCGCCTCCACCGCGTCCGCCAGCATCGGCAGGGCGATCTCCGCCTCGCCGGCCAGCACGTAGTCGATGTTCGGCAGCGCCAGGGTCTCGCGGGCGTACAGCTCCGTGTGGGGGCCGCCCACCACGATCCTGGCGTGGGGCAGCGCCCGCTTGACCTGCGCCGCCGTCCAGACCACCGACGGCAGGTTGGGCGTCAGCGCGGTGATGCCCACCAGCAGGGGAGAGTCGTCCCCCCGCCGGGCGGCCAGCGCCCGGTCCAGCGACCCGCCCACGTTGTCGTCGACCGCATCGGCCTGATGCCCCCCGTGCGCCGCCACCGCCGCCTGCAGGTAGAGCAGCCCCAGGGGCGGATAGCTGCCCGTGCCCTCCTCGGGGGCGTCGCCGGCCTCCGAATCCAGGGAGTGTGCCTGGGTCGGGTTGATCAGCAGGACCTTCACGGCGTCGTCCCTCCGGTGAGTCCCAGACGCGAGCGCAGCGTGGCGGCGTCCACCCGCGGACGTCCCCGATAGGAGCCGACCTGGGTGCGGACCATCTCGGCGAGGCTGAACGGGTCGTTCATCAGGAAGCCCACCTCGGCCCAGCAAGGCCGGAAGCAGCCCTCGCACGACGTGATCATCCGCTCCACCTCGTCCCGGTACTCGGGCGTGCCGAAGCGCCTCTCGAGGTCGGCGAAGTGGATCCCCCACTCCCCCTCCTGGGCGTGGCAGGGGGAGATCATCCCGGTGGGACTGATGGACAGGAACTGGGTCCCGGCCTTGCACGGCCACTCGCCCCTGCCGGTGATCAGGTAGTCCACGCTCCGCTGAAGGAAGGCCGACGAGTTGATGATCGGTCCCCCCTTGCGCTTGACCTCCAGCAGCTTGCGGTAGGTCGCGCGCAGCTCCTCCTGCCGGCGGTCCTCGAGCTTGAGATCGTCGGCGTCCGAGTAGAAGCGGTGGCTCCCGTTGGGATCCGACGCCGTGTGGATCGGGATGAACGAGACGTAGAAGCCGATGTCGGATGTCAGCTCGAGGATGTCGAGCAGCTCGTCGTGGTTCCGCGACGTCACCACCGTGTTGATGATCGGGGTGCAGCCCCTGCGCGGCAGGAGGCGCGAGACGGCGATCAGGTTGTCGATCCGGCGGGCGAAGGTGCCCGGGACCGCGTCCAGCTCCTCCTGCTTGCTCGCATCCAGGGAGTCCACCGAGAACGAGACGTCCCGCATGCCCGCGTCCACCAGCCGGCGGGCGAGCTCCGGGGTCATGGCCACGCCGTTGGTCAGCACCCGGGGCCGGATCTGGTGGGACACGAAGGCCTCCACCATCTCGGGGAGGTCCTTGCGCGTGGCCGGCTCCCCGCCGCCCATGCTCACCTGCACGGCGCCGAGGCGGGCCAGCACCCCCGCCAGCTGCCGCACCTCGTCGGTGGTCAGCTCGACGGCGTTCTGGTCCCGCTTCCAGATCACACACGAGCGGCAACGCAGGTTGCAGCGCGCGGTCACTGCGTAGTGGACGTAGCTGGGGCGGTCACGCAGGACGAGGGAACGGGCGAATCTCAGGTAAGGGGCGATGGCCATGGCACCGGGTCTTGACGGACATTGGCATCCCTGCCGTCAATGGCTACGGTAGTGACTGGGTTCGGGGGTGTCAACGTGAACGCCCCTGGCCCGCGCCCTCGATTGTTCACCCGCGCACAGGTCACGCAAGCGGACGTCGGGGGCCCTGCGGAGGTACGATTTCGAGGTTCTCGCCAAAGGGCGAGCACCGGGAGTGTCACGTGTCGATTCCCCTGCGCAACGTCATCCGGATGGCCAGCGCCTCCCTCGCGTCCACGACCCTCGGCCTCCGCCGTCCCGTGAACATGATGCTGGCGCTGACCGATCGCTGCACGGGCGCGTGCGTGTACTGTCAGATCCCCCAGCGCAAGCGGCCCGAGATGTCGCTGGTGGAGATCCTGCGGCTGCTGGACGAGGCCCACGCGATGGGGGTCCAGCGGGTGGGGCTGTGGGGGGGCGAACCCCTCCTGCGCGAGGACCTGGGCCCGATCATCCGCCACATCCAGAAGCTGGGGATGTTCGTCACCGTGGACACCAACGGTCACCTGATCCCCGAGTGCGAAGAGGCCCTGCGGGGGGTGGACCACGTCAACATCTCGCTGGACGGCGACCGGGCGGCCCACGACGCCAACCGCGGGCCGGGGGCCTGGGACCGGACCATGCGGGGCATCATGCACTCGGTGGGTCGCTACCGGTTCTGGACCATCACCGTGCTCTCCAAGCACAACCTGGACCAGATCGACTGGATCCTCGACACCGCCAAGCGCCTCAAGTTCCTGACCACCTGGCAACCGCTGCACCACAACGATCAGCTGGGCTGCAACGAGGGTCTCTACCCCGAGGACAGCGAACTGCGCGAGGCCGCCAAGCTGCTGATGGCGCGAAAGAAGGAGGGGCTGCCCGTCGCCGCCTCCTTCAAGTACCTCGAACACCTGCGGGACTGGCCCGACTACACCGTCAACCGGCTGGAGCGGTTCAAGGACTACCCGGAGTGCCTGGCGTCGAAGATGTACTTCAACGTGGACACCGACGGCGGGGTCTACCCCTGCTCGCTGTTCGTGGACGAGATGGACGCGCCCGATGCCCGCGACAGGGGTCTCGCCGCCGCCTTCGGAGCCCTCCCGCCGCCGCCCTGCCGCGCTTGCTCCGCCGCCTGCTTCACCGAATATAATCTGCTCTACGGTCTGGATTTCCGCACCGGACTCAACTGGGTGCGAGCGCTGAGGCAGTGACCATGGCACGTCAACGACCCGTGGTGGTGGTGGGGGCCGGTGTGACCGGACTCTCCCTGGCCCTTCTCCTGCAGGAGTCGGGGATTCCGACAGTGGTGATCGAAAAGGAGGAGCGAGCGGGCGGCCTCGCGCGTTCCTTCGAATACGACGGCCACATCTTCGACATCGGGCCGCACCGGTTCCACACCGAGCGGCCGGACGTCGACGGGTTCATCCAGCGGGTCCTGCACGAGGACAAGCGGCTCATCGATCGCCAGAGTCAGGTGCGCTTCGAGGGGCACTTCTACCCCTGGCCCCTGCACCCGTCGTTCTACGTCTTCCTGCGGTTCCCGCCGATGATGGCCCTGTCGGCGGCCCGGGACCTGGCCTTCATGTTCCGCAAGAAGCCGGCGGTCTCGTTCCGGGACCAGATCGTCAACATGTACGGCTCCACGCTGTACCGGAACTTCTTCCAGGGCTACTCGTCCAAGTTCCTGGGCATCGTGCCCGAGATGACCCACCCGGACTGGGCCAAGACCGGGGTGGACCGGGCGATCATCGACAGCCGGGTCCGGATGGACAGCCTGTGGCAGCTCCTTCTGGGCATGCTGATCCCCAGGGGCAAGCCCGACACCAAGTTCCTCTACCCCGCTGGGGGCTGTGAGCAGTTCGCGCGCAACCTGGTCGCGATGCTCGAGGCCAAGGGCGGCAAGGTGCTCTGCGGACGGGCCGTGGACGCGGTCAAGACAGAGGGAAACCGGGTGGTGTCCCTGCGTGTCGGCCGGCGCACCTTCAAGCCATCGACCGTGGTCTGGACCGGCACCATCCACTCGCTGGCGAACGTACTCGGGCTGCCCCGGCCCGAGCTCCGCTACCTGGCGCTGATCTGCTACAACATCCTGCTCACCGACGGCGAGCGGTTCCCCTTCCAGTGGTGCTACCACGGCACGCCCGACGTGGTGTTCTCCCGCGTCAGCATCCCCGAGAACTTCGACCGCGGGAACACGCCACCGGGTCGACGTTCGATGTGCGTCGAGGTCACCTGCTCCGAGGGCGACCGGATATGGGAGGACCCCATGTCCATCGTCGACCAGCTGGTCTACGACATGAAGCGCGAGTCGCTGCTCAAGGCGGACCGGGAGATCATCGCGATCCACCCCGAGCGATTCCCCTGGGCCTACCCGATCTACCAGCTGGACTACCGGGACCGGATCGCCGACTTCGAGCGGCAGATCGGCGAATACGAGAACGTCATGCTCGCCGGCCGGCTGGGACGCTTCTGGTACAACAACATGGACCACTGCATCGAAGCCGCCTTCGAGCAGGCCCCGGAGATCCAGCGCGCGCTGGCCGGGGCCTGAGCCGGGCCGGGCGACCCCCGAGAGGACCACGATGACCACGGCGACCCGGTCGTCAGACAAGCCGGCAGCGAAGGTGCTCCGCACGACCCGGGGGACCTGCCCGGTGTGCATCGAGATGGTCGACGCGCGGGTGATCGTCGACGAGGGCAAGGTGTTCCTGGAGAAGGAGTGCCCCGACCACGGGATCAAGCGCGCCTTCCTGTCCAACCATCCGCGCTACTACGGCGAGCTGATGGAGGCGTTCTTCGAGCTGATGCCGGAGAGCTACCCCCAGCGCGACTACATCCTACGGCTCACCGCCCGCTGCAACATGCAGTGCCCGATCTGCCTGGCCAGCGCCGACGACTACCAGGAGCGGGACCTGACGCTGGAGGAGGCGCGGGAGTTCATCGACCAGCCCCGGCGGCTCAAGCTGGACCTGATGGGCGCCGAGCCGACCCTGTGGCCCGACCTGGAGACCCTGATCCGCGAGTCCAAGGCCAAGGGGCACATCAACGCCCTGCACTCCAACGGGATCCGGCTGCTGGACGAGGAGTACCTCAAACGCCTGGTGGACGCGGGCATGGACGAGGTCCACCTGCAGTTCGACGGGTTCGAGGACGAGCACGACGCGGTGCTCCGCGGGCAGCCCATGTCCGCCAAGCGGATGAAGATCCTCGAGACGCTGGAGAAGCACGACGTGGCCACGGATCTCGTGGTCGTGGTGGCGCGCGGTCTCAACGAGAACCAGATGGAGCCCGTGCTCGACTACGCGGCCGAGCACACCTTCGTCAAGGAGGTGTTCTACCTGGGCTGCCGGCCCCTGGGGCGCGCCAGCGACGACTACGCGGACCAGGTCGTGGCCCCGGACGAGACCATCGACGACCTCGAGGACGCCACAGGCGGCAGGGTCAACCGCGAGGACGTCCGGGTCTTCAACAAGCTGTACTTCGCGGCGCTGGCGACCATGAAGGTCCGCAAGTGCTTCTACATCCACCACTACATGGTGCTGCGGGACCGGGGGGGCTACCGGCCGATCTCCGACTACATCGACCTGCCCTTCCTGGAGCCGCACCTGGACCGCTTCCGCAAGCTCCTGCCCCGCTCGCGGGCCGTCGCGATCCCCTACCTGGGGCTCGCCGGCTCGGTGGCCGTGGCGCGCAAGAACGGGTACGTGCTGTTCCTCGAGGGGTTGCGCCTGGCCGGGATGCTCAAGCTGGGATTCGACCTGTCCCAGATGGAGCCCCGCACCATCCTGCTGGGCTTCATCACGGCCTGTGACCCGTGGATCCACGACGAGCAGATCTCGGCCAACTGCGGCAAGGGCGAGGTGGCGACCGACATCGGGATCCACGAGTCCGGCGCCGACGCCAACGTGGACCGGGAGAAGTTCCACCTGCGGATCCAGGCGAAGAAGGCGGCCGAAAAAGCGAAGGCGGCGGCCCGCAAGGCCAAGAAGGCGGCCGGCGGAGCGCGCAAGGCGGCCGGCCGCGCGCGCCGGGCCGTGTCCACCGCGCGCAAGCGCAAGACCCCCGCCACCAAGCGCGCCAAGGGCTCCAAGCGCGCCAGCGGCTAGGGCTCACCCGATCCCCATGTCCGAGGTCGACCGCCTGCTGGAATGGCGGCGGGGCGATCGCCCGGGCCCCCAGCGACTCCACCTGGTCCTGACCGAGCGCTGCAACCTGCGCTGCCTGTCTTGCCACGGCGGAGCCATCACCCCCGCCGGTGACGAGGTGCCCGACGAGCGACTGCTGGCGGCCGTCCGCGAGGCCATCGAGCTGGGCACCGAGGAGATCTACCTGGTGGGCGGGGAGGTCCTGGTCCGGCGGGCGCTCACGCTGCGCTTGATGACCGCGATCAAGAGGGGCGGCCTTCGCGGGGACCTGACCACCAACGGCACCGGCCTGGACGCGGCCACCGTGCGCCGGATCGTGGCCATGGGCTGGGACCGGCTCCAGATCTCCCTCGACGGGGCGGACGCGGCGACCAACGACGCGCTGCGCCCCCCCGACGGCACCCACGACGCCGTGCTCGCCGGTTTGCGACGGATCCAGCGACGCAAGCTCCGGGTGGACAGCGACCTGCCGCGGGTCTCGATCACCACGGTCGTCAGCCGGCACAACGTGGACCAGATGGCCGCCCTGGTGGATCTGGCCGCCGATCACGGCGCGGACGAGATCACCTTCCAGTCGCTCAAGGACATGAGCCCCCACTGCGCCGAGATGCACGTGCCCGCGGTGGATCTGCCCGCCCTGGACACGGCGGCCGGCGAGGCCCAGCGACGGGCGGCGGCCCGGGGGCTGATGACCAACGCCGGCGACTTCCGCCAGGCCACGGTGGTGGGGAGCATCGGCCGCCTGGACCGGGTGATGCGCCGGGACGTCCACGATCTGGTGGATCCGTTGCTGGGTTCGCACTGCTTCGTGCCCTGGACCACGCTGGTGGTGCACGTCAACGGCCGGGTCAGCCCCTGCTGGGAGTGGGACGGGCCGGAGCTGGGCAACCTGCGTGAGCAGGGCCTGGCGGACGTGTGGCACGGCGCGGTCTTCCGGTCCTGGCGAGGGGCGTTCTCGTCGCGCAAGGTGCCCCCCCACTGCGCCCAGTGCTGTCTGGGGTTTCTGGACCACACCCGCTGGCTCCGCCTCGGCGCGCTGCTCGGGGATGGCCAGTACCGGGAGGCCCTGGCCCTGGCCGAGGGGCTGCTGGCCGAGGATCCGCGGCACCGGGACGCCACCGACGCCAAGGCGGCGGCCCTGTTCGCCCTGGGGCGCGACGACGACGCCGAGGCCTGGATCCGCGAGCAGGTGGGGCGGGCCGCCGAGGGGCTCGGTCGCTCCCCGGCCTTCCTGCTGGCGCCGCTGGGGGACGCCGGGCGGCACGGGGCGGCGCTGGAGCTGGCCGGCGAGCTGCTGGTCGACGAGATCCCCCGGAGGGGGGCCGCGCGCGCGGCGCTCCAGGCCCGGGTTCGATCCCTCTACGCCCTGGACCGGACCGCGGAGGCCCGGGAGGTCCTGCGGCGGGCCGTCACCGCCCCGGACGGAGACCCGGACGCCGCGGCCGAACTGCTGTTCGAGGCCCACCGGGCCCGGGATCGCGAGCGGGTGATCCAGCTGGCCAGCGCGTTGCTGGAACGCACCCCCGGCCAGCCCTTCGCCCTGTGGGTCCGGGGCGCCGCCCGGGGCAAGCTCGGCGAGACCGCCGAGGCCCTGGACGACGTCACCGCCGCCCTGTCAGCGCCCTCCGCCCACCTCACCGGCTTCGAGGACGCCCTCCACGACACCCTGGCCGAGCTCTACCTCCAGGACGGGGACCCCGAACGCGCGGCGGAACACGCCCGCCGCGCCCTCGCCCTCAATCCCGACAAGCCCGAGAGCCTGCGGACGCTGGAGAAGACCAGAGCAAAGCTCTCGCAAAGGCGCAGAGGCGCAAGGGCCGCAGGAAGATCCTGACGGTCTCCTACCTTTGCGGTCTTTGCGGCTTGGCGAGAGGCTCTTCTTCTCCTGGGTTCTGGCGTGGCCACCGAATATGGACCGGCGGGTACCGGTTCAGAACCGCCCCTCCCTGACCTGGCCCTTCTTGAGGCCCTTTCGCAGCTGGACCACGTGGTCGGGGGAGAGGGACTCGTTCTCGGGGAGGGGGACGTCGCCCTTCTCCTTGCCCAGGGTCAGCACGCTCTTGAGCTTGGCGAGCTTGCTGGAGCCCTGCAGGGCCTTGCCATCGGAGTAGTAGTCGAACCAGGGGAGACCCGCGCGGGAGTACTCGGCCGCGGTCGGCGGCGTGGTGGGCGGGTCGTCGCCGGTGATGGCGCGCCAGACCATCGAGTTGGCCAGGTGGACGAAGCAGCGGCTGCCCGCGGTCAGATCCCAGTCGGACAGATCATAGGGGTCCTCGGTGATCTCCTGTCGCATCCGCCCACCCGGGGCCAGGCCCATCTCGGGGGCGGCCGCGCACGGGGCGGGTGCACAGGGCATGCACATGTCCATATCTTCCTCGGCCAGCATCGCCCTCCGGCGCTGCTGCACCTTGGGGAACCGCCGCTCGAACACCTCGCGCTTCATGGGGTAGGCCACGATCTGCAGCCCGCCATGCTCGGCCTTGCCCTTGATCTGCTCCTCGGCCGAGTAGCCGGCTCCGAGCGGCATGGCCACGAACTGCCGGATGAAGCCCTCCTCCACACAGTAGCCGTCCAGCCACGGCTGCTCGGGCGCCACCATGTAGTCCTGGGGCCGCCGGTGGATGCCGTCGGACCAGTCTTCACCGGTCACCGCGTCCACCTTGCCGGTGGCCACCTTGATCGCGAAGGGGTAGGAGACCCCACGGTCGGCGACGTGGTCGGTGGAGAAGTTCAACCACAGGGCCTCGGACTGGTACATGGGCAGCATCACCCCGCCGTGGGTGATCCAGCGCTCGGGCACCCCCTGGGCGAAGTCGTCCACGTGGCGCAGGGGGAAGCGCCCCAGCCCGGGGGGGAGGGGGTAGGCGCGATCGTCGTCCGGGATGCGCAGGGTGCGCTGGACGTCGATGGTCAGCTTCGCCCGGGGATGGACCTCGGGGAACGCGAACACCAGGGCGTCGTGCTTCAGCTCGATCATGGGCACCTCCTTCGCCGCTTCGCGGCTACCAGTCTCCGTCGCGGACCTCGCGCACCAGGCGCAGGACCGCGTGATCCGGCATGTCCTTCAGATCGCGGATCAGCTGGGCGAACAGGGCGGGCCGCTGCCGGATGACCCGCTGCAGATCGCTGGAGACCTTGCCCCCCAGCGCCAGCAGCACGTCCGGGTCCTCGCCCAGCTCGGCGGCCAGGGCCTGGATCGTGGCCTCGCCCGGAGGCGCGACCTCGCCGCGCTCCACCTTGCTCAGGTAGGAGGGCTGGACCCCGATCCGGGTGGCCACCTGCCTCACCGAGAAGCGGCGGTCCTCGGCCCGGAGCTCTTCCCTCCGCGTCCGGATGTATTCGCCAAAGGCCTGTCCGTCGGTCATGTACTGTGTACTACATGGTACACACTCCGCCGTCAACAGAATTCGACGGTGGTTCGCCGCTAGGAAGCGTTCATTTCCCGATGACGACGAGCTCCGCGAGCCGGGGGGAGAAGGCCCAGCACCGGTCACCGTGGTGGTCGAAGAGGCCGGCGGCCACGAGGTAGGTGCCCGGCTCTAGCCGGCACCGGGGTGTCTCGAACCAGGCCACGCCGACGGGTGGGATGGCCGTGGTGTCCACGCCGAGGGAGGTGGTGTTGGGTCCGTGGATCACCTGACCGTCGGGGTCCATCACCGCGATGCCGATCTGGGGCTGTGATCGACCGACGGGGAGTGTGTAAGGCACGCCGACGGACAGGGCGCCGCCCTCCTGGACCCGCAACCGGCGCGGAGCATCGACCTCGTCGGTGAAGTGGACGGACGGCTCCATCGGGCGGAAGCCGAATACCTCTCGGGCATCGGGCTCCAGGCCCAGGAGTCCTCGAATCGCATCGAGCTCCTGACGTGCCCCGTCCCACCGCTCCGCGGCGGGGATCCGCCCGGCCAGAGGCAGCGTCATCGCCAAGATGTCGGGTGCCCCGGCGGCCTCGGCCCGCCGTGGTCTTCCAAGCTCCGAGGCGGCACGGCGGGACGAGCCCGCCGGGGCACCCAGCTGGGTGCTCGTCTCGAGGGCGTCGCGGAGCTCCCGTAGGGTTCGCTGAACGTAGGGAACCGAGGGTCTACGACGGACGGCGGCCCGGGCCCGGAAGAGCGGCGCGAGCAACGGGATCACAGGGCCGGCCGCCGCGCCCCCGCGCTCGGTCATGGCCTCCAGGATCGCCGCTGTCTCCCGCGTGCGTCCCGTCACGCTGCGCAGCCCGGCCACGGGCATCACGACGGACCGCACCAGGGTGACCACCTCGCTGGCCACCCGCTCGCCGGGCAGGTCGACAGCCCCCTGCAGCAGCGCCAGGCAGGCCACGTCCAGGGGCACCCGCTGGGCCGGGGCGTCGGGGGAGGCGAATCCCGGGACCGCCCCGATCGTCGCCAGGAAGACCCGCTGGACGTCGAGCCAGTCGTCCTCGTGATCGAGATCCGCCGCGAGATCGATGGTCGCCCGGGCGAACGCCTCGGCCGCCCCACCCAGCGTCTGGAGACTCCCGCCCTCCGCCCCCGCGGTGGCGAGCCCGGACGCGGCGGACCAGTACGCGAGGGTCCGTCGATCCACCTCCCCGTCCGGGAGCCCCCCGAGGTAAGTGGCGACCGCCTCGGCGCGGGTCGATCGGTGGGCCGGGACGGCGGGGAAGGCGCAGGCCGGCACGAGCACGTCCCGGATCAGCGGCAAAAACGCGTCGCGAACCGTGCCGGGAAATCGCCCCGCGGCTGCGGCCACCAGGGCGGCGGCGGGGCGCTCCAGGTCGGCGTGGGGACCACCGATCCGCGGATATCCCCGGTCGGCCAGGCAGCGGTGAAGCCCCCGCACCACGACCGAGAGGTGTCGCCACTCGTCCGCGGACGCCGGGCCGCCGCCCTCCAGCAGACGGTCCAGCCCCGCGGCGAACCGGGCGGCGGCCCGGTCGACGATCGAGGCGGCCTGCCCCTCCTCCGCCGCCTCCCGCAGCTCCAGCCCCAGGGCCTGGACGTCCAGCAGGGGGGTGTCGGTGGCGCCGGTCTCGGCCAGGAAGACCTCCAGCGGCGCCAGGGACCGCTCGCGGATCTCCCGCGCCGGGCGGTGGCCGACGGAGCGCTCCAGGTGCTCGGCCGCGAACAGCTGGGCCGGCCGATCCGCGGGGCCCCGATGCCCCCGGGCCCGGGCCAGCAGGTCGTCCGCGGGGGCAAAGCCCCCGGCGAACAGGGAGTTGACGCACAGGACCGTGGGCGCCGCCGCGCCCTGGTTGTCCCACCAGGTGGAGTGCTCGCAGCCCAGCCGGTCCAGTTCGCCGCGCCACAGGGCGAGGAAGTCGGCCACCTCGCCAGCGGTCTCGGGCATGGCGAGGGTCTTGATCCGCACCGCCACGTCGGTCTCACGCCCGGCGTGCTTCCTCAGCTCCAGGAATCGGCGGACGTTCGCCACGACCCCCTCGTAGCCGTCCGCGCCGGTGACCTCCCGGTAGCCCTCCGGCGACGCCGCGTTGATCGACAGCTCGACCCGGATCGCTCCGGGGGTCTCCAGGATCGCCTCGCTCGCCGCCCCGTCCAGGAGCACGCCGTTGGTGATCAGCACGGCCGCCGTGTTCGGGTCGGCGCAGGCGTGGCGGAGCAGCTCGGCCCACCGGGGGTGGAGCAGGGGCTCGCCCAGCCACTGGAGGCGGACCTCCTTGGGTCCGTCGTGGAGCCGGTGGAACTGGTCCACCAGCTCCCGGAACCGGTCCGGATCCACGTCGGCGCCCCGCTCGACACCGTCGTGCAGCGGCCGCCCTTCCCAGGCCCGGAAGGTGTGCACGCACATCCGGCACGCCAGGTTGCAGCGCGGCGTCAGCTCCAGCTCCAGGAACCACAGCCACTCCGCCGGGTCGTCGGGCGGTGCGGCGCCGGGTTCCGGCGGAGTGGCGGAGTCGCAGTGGGCGCAGCACAGGCCGGCCAGGTCGCCGGAGTAGTGGCCCGCCCGGGCCCGGTGAGCCCCCTCCCCTTCCACCACCGCCCGCAGCCCCTGGTCGTAGGCGTTGCCCAGCCGCAGCGAGGTCGCGCAGCCGTCGGTGCAGGTGATGCAGCACAGGTACGCGTTGCCGCCGGCGTCCACGTCGATGCCGTGGAGCACCCGCGGGCAGACCCCGCCGGGGACCGGGCGGGGGCGGCTGATCTGGGGATCGACGGGGGGGGCGGTCACGGGTCCTCGGGATCGGCGAGCTTCCGTAGGTTCTCCTTCATCTCCTCCCACGTCGGTTCCACCGGTGGCCGATCCAGGTCGACGTAGATGTACACGTCGACCGGATGCTCGAAGGTGTCCTGATGGTAGGAGCTGCCCTCCACGCGCCCCAGGCCGGCCGGCTCCATGAACCCGTCCAGCTCCTCGGTCGTCCGGGCGTAGGCGATCTCGGGCATCGGCTCACCGGCCCGGGTCTCGTAGGGCGGATCGAACTCCTCGAAGGCCTCTGGATGGTGGAAGACCACGATCATGTCGAAGGTCGCCGATGCCAGGTAGCCGGGATCGTAGAACCGCAGGTCGATGGTCTCCAGGTGGCACAGCCCCTCCCGGGCTTCCACCGCCATGAAGGGGTTCCAGTCCTCGGTGATGCAGCCCAGCCCGATCTTGGTCCGCACGGCGTGCTCCCGCACCCAGTCGATGCGGTCGTCCATCCGGTCGTCGCCCTGGGGGACGGCGAAGTAGGCAATCTTCAGGGATTCTCCGGAGCCGAACCGGTCGACTGCGGCCTTCTCGCTCTCCCGAAGCCCGGGGAATCGTCTCTCCCCCGGCGCCCCGGCCCACAGGTCCCCCTCCTCGCCGCCCAGGTGCTCCCAGCACCAGCGCTGGACGGCGTCGTCGAAGGACGGGCTGTAGGAGAGCGCCAGCATCGTGGCGATCCCCAGCGCCGTCAGCCCACCTGCCGCCAGCCGTCGCCAGAGGGCCGGCAATGCCATCAGCCCCAGCGCACTGACCAGGGCCACGAAGGGGTAGACCGGGAACAGGAACCGGGCCTCCTTGGAGGACACCAACGTCAGCAGCAGGGGCGCCCCGAAGGCGGCCAGCAGCAGGAGGATCCGGTCGTGGCGGGCAACGACCCCCAGGGCGCGGCGCTTCCACACCATCGCGCCGAGCCCGGCCACCAGCCCCAGGCACCCCGCCGGCCCCAGCCCCGCGATCCCCGCCCGCAGGTGGTAGCTCAGCCAGGCCAGGGACCAGGCCGGGTAGTCCTCGCTGTGGGGGTTGGGCACCCCGTCGGCGAACAGGTTCTGCGCCGGCACCAGGTGGGCCGCCGACTCCTGGACCACGTCCAGCACGCGGCCGGCGAGCCAGACGTAGCTCAGGGCGATGACGATCACCCCCGCGCCAATCGCGAACCCCAGCCGCCTCACCCGGCTGTCCCCCGGGATCCCCTCCCGGGGCTCGCGCACCGCCGCCAGGACCAGGGCGTAGAGCAGCGGCAGCAGCAGGTAGAACGGCAGCAGGGGCTTGATCAGCATCGTCGCCCCGGCCGCGAGACCCAGCGCCAGCACGATCCAGTGCCTCGCGAATCCCCGGCTGGCCATCAGCAGCGCCAGCACCCCCACCGCGCAGCAGCCCAGGGGCGCGTACTGTCCATACAGCCGCAGGGGCCCGAAGGAGCCCGGGTAGAACAGCCCCAGCCCCAGGGCGATCAGGGTCCCCTCCCCCGCCACCAGCCCCAGAGCCGGGTCCACCCCGCGGCCCAGCCGCCGCATCACGCCCCACACCCCCGCCACGAGCACGCCCACGAAGAACAGGTTGGCGACCAGGGGCGCCTTGATCCCCCCGCCGAACACCGCCTCGAACCCGGATCCCAGGGCGTACATCAGCCGGGGCCACATCAGGTGCGCGCCCGCCCGCACGTTCAGCAGCTTCACCCGCTCCTTCAGCTGCGCCCCGATCCCCTCCACGCCCTCGCCGATGGCGTCGGCCAGGTTGCGGTAGTCCGCGTACTCGTCCAGGTGGTGGACCACGTCGAACTTGATCAGCTGCTCGTTGCTGGCGACCCAGTGCACGTGCACGACCGCGTACCCCAGGAGCAGGACGCCCAGACAGGCGATCACGATCCCGGTGGTCGGGGGACGCGGAGCCGGGGGGGATGGGGCCGTCATTTCGGACACCCGACCAGCGTAGCAGCATCAGGGTTGGCCCATCACTTGCCGCGTGCCACGGCGGGGGGCCCTTCCCTCCCGTGCCTTGACCCTCCCCCCCGCCGATTCCTACGATCAGGAACCCGCCGACCGGTTTGGCGGGTAGAGGGGCTGCCGGGATGGGTGAGACGCCGAACAAGACCCGCAGCGCGCGCGGATGTGCCTTCCGCCTGGTCGCGGTCCTGCTGGGGCTGCTGCTGCTGGAGGTCGCCTCCCTCGGCGTCGAGGTCGTGCGGCCGGACCGGGTGCGGAACATGCCCAGCCCCGGGCCCGGGGACGCATCTTCCTTCGAGGCCCTGGTGGAACGGGAGCAGGAGAACCTGGGCCACGTGCTGCCCATGGTCGAGGACGAGGCCCTCGGCTGGTCGCTGGCCCCCGGCGAGGAGATCATCACCCACGACGGCTACGAGATCGTGGTCAACTCCATGCAGCTGCGCGGTCCCGAGCTCCAGCCCCTTCAGGCGGGCGAGGTCCGTCTGATGTCCCTGGGGGACTCGAGCATCTTCGGCCACAACGTCCAGATGAAGGACGTGTTCTCGACCGTCGCCGCCGAGAGCCTGGCCGAGGCCTGGGGCCGCCCGGTGACCCCGGTCATCGGCGCCACCCCCGGCTACGACACCGGCCAGTCCTACGACACCCTCGAGATGTTCGGCCTGGAGGTGGAGCCGTCCTGGGTCGTGGTCGGCACGATCTGGAGCGACATCTATGCCCGCAAGGCCTTCGACGAGGCCCAGGGAGACGGCGAGATCGACGCCCCCCTGCTCCATGACCTGCTGGCCCACCTGGCCACCTACCGGCTGATGCTGCGGGTGATGCGCCCCTTCATCCCGACCCAGAAGGTGCCCTGGATCGGCGGCAAGGAGGACATCGGCATGGCCCCCGACGGGTCCGACTGCCGGGTTCCGCTCGCCGACTACGAGGCCAACCTGCGGGAGATCTGCCGCCTGACCGACGAGCTGGGAGCGCGCCCGGTGTTCCTGATGCTGCCGGCGCCCCTGGACTTCGACCGGGTGCCCCCGCCGGAGACCATCCGCAACTACCGGGCCGCCATGCGCCAGGTGGCCGAGGACGTGGACGCGCCCCTGGTCGATGGACCCCAGTACTTCAAGGAGCACGAGGCCGGGATCGCCTGGTTCATGGACCAGGTCCACCCCACCGCCGAGGGTCACCACCTGCTGGGTGAGGCCCTGGCCGAGGCCCTGGCCGCCGCCGGCCCACCTCCGCAAGGCGCCTCCCTGTACGCCCCCCGCACCTACGTCCCCCCCGAAGCCGGCGCGGAAGGCGAGGAAAGCGAGGACAAGGCCCCCGCCCCCCCCGAACACGAGCTCCCGCCCCCCGGTCCCAGCGTCGAGCCCCCACCGGGGGTCGAGCCGCCACCCCAGTAGCCCCGATCCCCATCTCCGGGTACCGATCGGCGGTATGATCTTCGTCGAGGGAGGACCGTTCGATGATCCCCGTGCTGCGTTGCTGGCTGCTCCCCGCTCTCGTCCTGCTGTTGGCGTCTCCTGTACTCCTGACCACGGGCTGCCCGCCCGAGGAGGCTGACGACGATGCCACGGGCGACGACGACGCCACGGGCGAC
>CAZITQ010000004.1:0-102895 GCA_964542165.1 uncultured Rickettsiales bacterium | reverse complement strand
GGCTCGGTGGTCGCCGAGGGTCCCGATGCGGAGTACCTCTACCGCCTGGGACTGGACGACGACGAGAAGTTCTTCCACAACCGCAAACCGGAGACCCAGCTGCTGTGCGAGGCGATGGGCTGGGAGTGGCGGCGGGATCCCTATCGGATCCGGTTGAGCCCCGACGAGGAGACCGAGGTCGGCCTCTGGCGGCGGGACCAGGGGATCGGCGTCGGCCACCAGCTGGTGGGCGTCAATACGGGATCGTCGGATCTCTTCCCGTACAAGCGCCTCACGGTGCGCGACACGATCCGGCTGCTGGACACCCTGGCCGAGCGCTGCCCGGACGCCCGGCTGGCGCTACTCGGGGGGCCCGAGGACACCCGGCGGAACCGTCAGATCGCGACCAGCTGCCGCGTGGCGGTGCCCATCGAGACGCCCACCGGAGACGGTCTGCGGCGGGGCATGCAGATGGTGGCGGCCTGCGACGCGGTGGTGTCCGGCGACTCCCTGGGCATGCACCTGGCCATCGGTCTGGGGGTGCCCACGGTGGCCTGGTTCGGACCGTCCTGCCACCAGGAGATCGATCTGTACGGGGACGGGGCCTGGGTGCTGGCCGAGGTGGGCTGCCGACCCTGCATGCGGTCGACCTGCGACCGGGAGCCCAAGTGTTTCCTCCGGGTACCCCTGGACGCGGTGGCCGAGCAGGTGGCTGCGATCCTGGCCCGGCTCGAGGCGGGTGAGGAATCCCCGGGGGAGGTCCTGGTAGGGGATTGGCCGTCGGCTCGAATAGAATAGGGTCGCGGTCGTCGAACCGAAGAGGAGGTGGCGCATGCGCACGCTCGCGCGCACGTTGCTCGTGCTGTTGGCGGCAATGGGTATTGCCGGAACTGCGGCGGCCCAGGGGTCCGGTGGGGGCACGGTCGTGGTGATCAACGACTCGGACTTCACCCTCGACATCCACGTGGACGGGGACAAGCGCTTCACGCTCAAGCCGGGTACGCGCCGGCCGGTGGAGGGCCTGTCCGAGGGCAACCACGACTTCAAGGCGATCACCGCCGACGGCACGGTCAAGTTCCGCAAGGAGCTGCGGGTGGCGGCGGGCCAGAAGCTCTCGTGGTACCTCAAGTGGTCCCGGGTCGAGGGCAAGCTGGTGATCGAGAACCCCAACGGCGTGCCGGTGGCGGTCTTCGTGGACGACATGGAGACCCTGGGGGTACCGCCGACGGACGCGTCGGTCTACCGCAACCTCGCGCCCGGCGCCCACACCCTGCGGCTGGCCCACAGCCACTTCGGCGAACTGACCGAGCTGCTCACCGTGGAGGTGGACATCGGCGGTGGCGAGCCCCCCGTGGTCACCGCGCCCATGCTCGAATCGGGATCCATCGCCGTACGAAACGACACCGACGGCCGCCTGCGGGTGGTCATCGACGGTCAGGACATGGGCTGGCTCGAAGCCGGCGAGGACGCCCAGTTCCAGCCCTTTCCTGTGGGCCTCCACCGCATCCGCGTGATGGACGAGAGCGGACAGCTGGTCCGCCACCGGGCCGTGGAGGTCGGCACCTTCGAGACCGCCGTCCTCATCGTCCCATCCCGCCGATCCTCCTCCACCCAGCCCCGCTCCTGGGCCGGCCGCGAAGGCGCCCGCCCCGAGCCGGGGCCGAGCATCTCGACGGGGATCAGCTAGCCCGGTCGCCCCTCGTGGGGATGGCCGGGGTCACCCGGTTGTCGCGCAGGGTGCGCCCGGCCCAGGTGGGACCTCTCTCAACGTGCTCGCCAGGCCACCAGCCCCCGCAGGGCCAGGACGGCGACCAGCGCCCCCGCGAACAGCGGCGCCACCCGCAAGCTGGCGTCGCTCTCGATCCAGCCCAGCTCCCATCGGACCATCGAGAAGGGGTAGAGCAGGGTGTAGCCGCCGTTGAGGTGACGCTGGGTGGTGTCGATGGCCAGGTGGAGCCAGCCGGCGAGCCAGAGGTTGACGAAGGCTGTGCGCCGGGTGTGTTCGGGCAGCAGCAGGGCGATCAGCGCACACAGGACCAGATAGGGCAGCGGGTTGTGGCACAGGCCGGTGGCTTCCAGCACGGGCAGCGACATCCGGATCCCGGTGATCCAGGACACCAGCGCGAGGCCCAGGCCGGGCAGCCGTGACGACAGGTCGGGAAGGCAAGAACCGACGGCGAACCAGATCAGCGCCGACCGCCGCGCCCGGGAGCGGGTCAGCACGCCGATCCCCGCGTGGGTCAGCAGGTCAGGCACGGGCCCTCCGCAGGGCCAGCAGCTCCCACAGCACGAGCAACAGGACCAGCCCCAGGGCGGAGATGCCGATGAGCTTCTTGACCAACAGCCCCTCGTGGACCTTCCACTCGGCGGCCGCGATCCGCTGATCGAGGCCGAAGGTGCCCCGCAGGGAGATGGCGTCGCCGACCTGGAGATCGGGAGGAACGGGGTGGGCCCGGGTCACGGCCCACGGCGACCACAGCTCGGCCTGATCCGCCTCGATGGACACCACCTTGAAATTGCCCAGGTACACCGGATGGCCCGCGTGGGCCTCGGGGGCGGCGAGCATCTCGCCCACGTCCACGACGTCCCGATCCATACGCCACGACAGGTGCCAGCCCCCCGCGCCCAGCAGGGCGGCGAGCGCGAGGACCTTGAGCCAGCGGAAGCGGTCGGACAGGGGGTGTCCGGGGGGGAGGCCCCGGGACCGCGGGTCAGTGGTAGACGGGGCCGTCGGAGCCGTTGTCATCGTCGGAGTCCTCGTCGCCACGTCCCCCGTCGATCACCGTGAACCGGGCCAGCTTGCGCTTGAGCTGCCGCTCCCGGAGCTTGAGCAGCACCCAGCGGAAGTCCAAGGCGTTGAGCCAGCCCTTGTAGAACAAGAACCCGATCAGGATGCCACCGCACCAGTAGCCGGCGCCGAAGTACTGCTTGGAGACCAGCGCGAGCACCGCGGTGGCCGCGGTGATGATCGAGACCCACACGGCGCGCACCGGCAGCATCATCATCAGCAGGATCCGGGCGTCCTTGTGGATCAGGCCGAAGAGGACGATGAGGGCCATCAGGGAGGGCATGGGGCCGACGAAGCCCTCGAACTGGGTCACGGTGGGGTAGAGGGGGTTGGCGTCCAGTCCCTCGAAGCGGCTGAACAGCTGACCTGCCACCGCCCCTCCCACGGCCGCCAGGACCCACACGGTGAGGAAGCGCCGCGTCCCCAGGTACTTCTCCACGGGGGCGGAGAAGAAATACAGCATCAGCAGTGTGGTCGGCAGCCCCGCCAGCGCCCGGCCGAAGCCGAAGAACAGCAGCAGCAGGATCGCGGCGATGGCGAGGACGTAGACGATGCCCTTGTTGCGCAGGTTGAGGCGGCCGCCGATGACGTCGACGACCGCGGCGATCAGGAGCACGACCACGAGCCCCGCGACGGTGTTCTGGATCTGGGTCTCGGGATGCAGCAGGGCGTGGGTCAGCAGGCGCCAGGGCTGGTGGAGGACGTTGTCGCTGGCCCCCAGCGGCCACAGGGAGCGGAGCTCGAGCATTCCCTGCGCGGGGATGCGGAGCCACGCGGTGCTGAACAGTGACAGCACGTAGGCGACCGAGTAGACCGCCACCAGGATCCAACCGGTGCGGGTCAGACGGCTGCCGAACCCCCCACCGCCGGCGCCCAGGTTCTGGTAGGCCCTGTAGTCCATCTCGAAAGCAACCTAGGTCGAGATCACCCCTGATTACAAGCCTTTACACACGAGATCCCGCGTGCTAGACACCGTCGCGTGACGCGGGATGGTACCACGCGAGCCCCGAACCCGGACAGCGTCCTGACGCTGGCGCTGGCGCTGATCCTGCTCGCGCTGCCGACCCTGGCCCACGCCCACCCCTTCGGCGAGCGGTTCTACGCCCACCGCATCGTGCTGCGGGCCCGCGAAGGCGCCCTGGGCATCCAGTACTCCACCGAGTTGCCGGCGGCCACGGTGATGCGGCGCTTCGCTCGGGAGGTGGCGGGACTCGAAGACGTGGGGCCCGAGCAGGACCGTGCCTTCACCGAACGTATGCTCAAGGAGATGGCCGAGGGCCTCTCGGTCCTGGTGTCGGGCGAGGCGGTCCAGGTCGCCTGGGGTCCGATGGAGGGCCAGCCTTCGGGCGTGGGCACCGGCGAGTTCTTCGCCTATCACCTGGAGGCCGAGATCCCGGTCACCTGGACCGACGAGCCCCTCGAGATCCTGGTCACCAACAACAACGCCCTGGACTGGCCTGCCTACTTCTCCGGCTGGATCTTCGCCGAAGATGGCGTCGCGGTCGCCGAGTCGTCCCTCGCGGGTATGGGCGAGGCCGCAGCCGGCGACGACGTCTTCCAGCTCCAGGACGCCTGGTCCCGCGACCCCATCTACCGGGACGTGGCCGCGGCGTTCACCACCGCCGGGCCGACCCCCCCCGAGACCCCGGCCCCCGAACCCACGGACCCCCACACCCGCCAGGCCCTGATCTGGCTCGCCGCCGCCCTCCTCGCCGGCGCCCTCATGGCCCTCGCCGTCTCCCGTCTCCGGGCCGCCAGGTAGCAGGCCCTTCCGCTCCTTGCCTCGTTCGTGGCTGCTCGGGTTGAATTCCTCCGCGAACTCGACGAGTCCGAGGTCCGGCCGCCCTGGTCGCCGAGGGGGGGCGCTTCGCCTCTCTGTCGCTGCATGACCGAGTTCTCACTCCAGGGCCGACACGGTCCCGCAGGCGCTGTCGCGCTCGAGTGGGAGGCAGCGCCTCTTACGTTCGGCTACGGCCCCCCCATCGGCTCTGGGCGGGCGGCCTCGGGGCCGAGGCGAGGGCCTGCGTCCCCACCGCTCCGCACCGTCGTGGAGGCCGGTGCGCCCGGAGGGAACATGGGCTCGAGGTCGCCACGTCGAGTGGCTACTCGCCGCAGGGCGCGGACTCGCGGTCGGGGCGCAATGTGTCCCGGCCTCCCCGCCGGCGCTCCGCGGCGGGGACGCGGGCTGCCCTGTCCGTTTCTCGTTGCTCCAGGAATGCCTCGATCGGAACCGGTCGCCGATGCACGCCCCGCGGAGCGCCGGCGGGCGGGGCGGGACACATTGCGCCCCCGAGAGGCCGCGCTCGGCGAGAAGCCGTGGATCCGGCCGAGCACCCGGCGGGGCAGGCCGGGGCGCACCGCCCCTCCCGACGGTGCGGAGCGGGGTGGGCGTCGGCCCGCGTATCGGTGATGAGGCCGCCCGACCAGGAGCTGAGGGGGGGGGCCGTAGCCGAACGTAAAAGGCGCTGCCTCCCACTCACGCTGGACAGCGCGAGCGGTTTCGCGGAGGGCCCTGAAGTGAGGCCTCGGCAACGCAGCGACAGTGAGGCGAAGCGCCCCCCCTCGGCGACCAGGGCGGCCGGAGTTCGGACTCGTCCAGCCTGAAATGGACGCCGGCCCAGCAAGGGGGCGGGCGCTCGACCCGGGGGCCCAGACGAGACATGGAACAAATGTTCAGCCTTTTTGCTTGCCCCCGGGAACATCCGTTCAGTAAAGTGCAGGAAGCTGCTGGAGGAACCGATGTCGAAGCTGACGGTACACGACGGGGGACGGGGAGGGGACGACCTTTCTGCCCGCCAACGGGCGATCCTGGAGATGATCCGCGACTGGATCGATCGCCAGGGGATCCCGCCCACCTACCGGGAGATCGGTCAGGCCATGGGGATCCGGTCGACCAACGGGGTGAGCGACCACGTCAAGGCGCTCATCCGCAAGGGGTATCTGAACCGACTCGGGAGCGGGGGGCGGAGCCTGGCCCGGTCCCTGGTGCTCACGGACAAGGCTCTGGCGGTCACCGTGGGTGAGGAGGCGGTGGAGGACCGCGACGACCTGGTGGACGTGCCGATCTACGGCCGGGTCGCGGCGGGCCAGCCGATCCTCGCCGAAGAGAACCAGATGGGCTCACTCAAGGTCGACAGCTGCCTGCTGCCGCGGGCGGGCAAGACCTTCGCCCTGCGGGTGTCCGGCGAGTCGATGATCGACGACGGGATCCTCGACGGGGACTACATCTTCGTGCGCAAGCAGCTCGAGGTCACCGATGGGGAGATCTCGGTGGTGATGGTGGACGGAGAGGCCACGGTCAAGCGGTTGTTCCGCGAAGGGCCTCGGGTCCGCCTGCAGCCGGCCAACGACACCATGGACCCGATCTACCTGTCGGCGGCCGACGTCTCGGCGGTGGATGTTCTCGGGGTGGTCGTCGGGGTCTACCGCAAGCTCCACTGATCGGGCGGTCCGGAGACCCCAGGGATCCAGCGCCCCATCGCATCGCCTCGGGGAGCGTCCTCCCGGGGCGGCCACGCGCCGTGCCACCCCCCCAGACCCGTCAGTCGGCTTCCGCCGCGTCCAGGATCGCCATCACCCGGCGCCGGAAGTTGCCGCCGGCGCGGAGCTTGACCGCCGTGAAGTAGCCGCCGATGAGCGTCCGGTGGAGGTAGACCACCTCCCCCGGGGGTCGCATGTTGAAACATGCGGGGTGGCGCAGCGCGGTGGCCTTGCCGATCTCCGCCAGGGGCTCGCGACCGAACACGTACTCCCGGTCCCGGGTGAGTGGCCGCCCGTAGATCTGGGCGATCTCCCACAGGGCCTCGCGGGTCTTCGGACCCGCGTCGTGGCGGATGTAGCCCACGTCGGCGTACGCATCGATGGTGGCCTCCCGATCGCCTGACATGTGGGCCCGGATCGCCCGCCGGAAGTCCGCCACGAAGGGCTTCTCGAAGCGCTTGATGCACCCGTGGTCCAGCACCGCGAGCGTCCCGTCCGGGCCGAACAGGAAGTTGCCCTGCTGGGGGTCGGCGTGGAGCACCCGGTGGCGCAGGAATCCCTCCAGGATCAGGTCGATCAGCGCCCTGCCTGCCCGGTCGAGGGCCTCCCAGCCCGGCTCGCCAGCCACGAAGTCGTCCACGTGCTGACCGCTGACCCGCTCCATGGTCAGCACCCGCTCGGTGGAGAGTTCGGGGAGGTAGCGCGGGATGATCAGGTCGTCCCGGTGGCCGAAGAGCCGCTGCATCTCCTCGAGGTTGACCGCCTCCTGGACGTAGTCCAGCTCCAGGACCAGCATCTTCTCCAGCTCCTGGAAGTAGGGGTCCATGTCGAAGGTCCGGCCGAACACTCCGGAGGCCTTGAGCATGGACTTGAGGTTGGCCAGGTCCGAGTGGATCGTCTGGTCGATGTCCGGGTACTGGACCTTGACCACCACCTCCTGCCCGTCGTGGGTCCGCGCCCCGTGGACCTGTCCCAGGGAGGCCGCGGCCAGGGGCTCGCGGTCGAACTCTGCGAACAGCTCCTCCAGGGTGCCCTCCAGCTCCCCCTCCACACGCTTTCGGATCCGGTCGAAGGGCAGGTAGGGCGCCTCGGCCTGCAGGACCTTGAGGACCTCGGTGGCCTCCTTGGGAAGCAGTTCGTCGTCCCCCAGCGAGACCATCTGTCCAACCTTCATCACCGCGCCCTTGAGGTGGCCCATGGTCTCGGCCATCCGCGAGGCGTTGCGAAGGTGGGTCTTCATCAGCGCCCGTGAGCGGGTCTCCTCGTCCTGGAACACCCCGCGGATCCGCTGGCCGAGGTAGGAGCTGGAGACCGTGCTGCTGAGGCGGCCCATCCGGAAGAAGCGGCCCAATCGCCCGGTGGGGATGTCCTGCTCGTCTCGACCCGAGGGAGGGCGCTTGGCCATGGCGGACAGGGTAGGGTGCTGCCAAGCGCGTGACAAGCTTGAGCCGCGCGTGCGCGTAACGCTGGACGTCCGGCGGCGGATACCTAGACTAGGGAACCGAGGGGAAAGGGAAGGACCGCCGTGGATCCCCGGTCCCGAAGGACCGGCGGATCGGGAGCGACATGAAGCGTCTCGTCCTCGCCGTCGCCTGGATCCTGGCCCTGGTCGCCCTCCCCGCCGCGGCCCAGGGGGACGGGCTCGACCGCCAGCTCGCCGCTGACCTGCAGCGGGGCCTGGTGGACGAAAGCGACGTGGCCGTGGCCCGGCTGCTCGGCTTCACCCGGCCCGAGCTGCTGCCGCTGGACCTGCGCGCCCTGGCCGAAGACGACCTGGCCGAGCTCGCCGACGCCGGTCGGGCCGGCTGCGGCACCCCCCGGATCCTCGAGCTGCTCCGCCGCTACGACGAACTGGATGCCCATCAGCTGGCCCTGATCGAGGACGCCCTGGGCTTCCCCCTCGCCAATCCCGCCTTCCACGCCATGGGAGGGGGCACCGCACCGCCGCCCCCACCCGAGGCCACCGAGAGCTGCAACGCCTCGGCCCCCAACGAGCAGGAAAGCGACCACTTCGTGGTCAAGTGGGGTAACAGCTACAACGGCGCAGCGGTGGACGACCTGCTCACGGCCATGGAGGCCTCCCGGGCGATGTTCGTCGAGGAGCTGGGGTACCAGGAGCCCCACGGCGTCGACGGCACCTGGAAGATGCCGATCTTCATCGGCAACAGCGGCGGCGGCGTGCCCACCATCGGCTGGAGCGGCGGCTACACCACCCTGTGCACCGACCACCCCGGCGCCTACGTCGTGCTGTCCCAGGACATCACCAGCTGGGAGTTCACCGCCGACGTGGGTCCCCACGAGCTGTTCCACGCGGTCCAGTTCGGCTACGGCGGCGCGATGATGATCGAGGGCTGGTACTGGGAGGCCACGGCCACCTGGTCCGAGGACCTGACCTACCCCGACATCAACGGCTACGTCTGGTTCCTCACCGAGTACACCAGCCAACCCCACCTGGCGCTGGCCACCGAGAACGGCAGCCACGAGTACGGGATGTTCATCTTCCCGATGGCCATCGAGGAGTTCGTCGACGGTGGGTTCGACGTCCTGCGCAAGGTCTGGGAGCAGCCCGGCAGCGGCCACATCCCCGACGCCATGGGGACCATACTCGAAGACCACGGAACGACCTTCGAGGACGCGTTTGCGGAGTTCGCCGCCCGGACGTCGACCATGGAGGACTTCGAGGACGGCCACCTGTTCCAGCAACCGAGCCGGGTCGCCAGCAAGGACGAGTACCCGGCCTCGGGCGAGGACGTGTCCGACTACCCGCCCCAGTCCTGGGGTAGCAACTTCATCGAGCTCGAGGTGCCCGACGACGCGGATCCGCCCAACACCAAGCTTCGCTTCGAGTTCGACGGCGGCGGCGAGTCGTCCTGGCTCCTGGGCGCCCTGCGCCACCGGGCGGGCGAGGGGGACAACCGGGCCGTGACCGGACAGGTGGGCGGCGACGGCACCGCCGTGATGGAGTTCATCGACTTCGGGACGCTGTACGACGCGGTCCTGATCGGCGTGACCTGGACCGGCAGTGGCGCCAGTCCGCCCTACTCCTGGAGCGCCGACGTGGTGGAGCAGACCGAACCCCAGGGAGACGACGACGACGACGACGACTCCGCCGATCCCGATCCGGTCGGCGGCTGCCTCGCCACCCCGTCCCCCTACCACTTCTCCATGGAGTCGGTGGAGGCGTCCAACGCCTGCGACCTGGCCCAGCGGCGAGCCGTCCTGGCACCGGTGGGGCCCGCCGCGCTCCTGGGGTTGGGGATCGCGCTGCTCTACCGCCGCAGGTAGGTCGTCCGCCGATCAGGCCTCTTCCAGCCAGCGGTCCAGTCTTCGCCACGCCGGGACCCACCGGCCATCGTAGATCCGGATCGCCAGCAGGCGCAGGTTCGCCAGCAGGACCAGCAGGGCGATGACGCCGAACCACAGGCTGTAGGCGAACAGCTCCGCTGGGTCCGAGGTGGTGTCGATGGCGGTGTCGCCCGCGAAGATGTCTGCGTCGTCGGCGGTCCCACCCGAGGAGCCCACCGGCAGGCTGCCGTCGAGCTGTCCCGCGGGTGGCACCTCCACGTGTTCGACGTACACCGATTCCACCGGCTCGTTGAATTCGCCTGCCTCGTAGTCCGCCGCCGCCACCTCGGCCACCTCGGGCACGTGGGTCGGGTGGGTGGGGGTGAGCACGAAGTCCGGCTCCTGCGGCCCACCCCAGAACGCCACGCCCAACGAGAAGATCCCGAGGTACAGCCCCAGCAGCCCCAGTAGCGCCAGCGGGGCGGCGAACTCGCGCCGCCGACGCAGCACCCGCAGCGCCCGGTCCGCCAGGTAGCGGCCGGCGCGGCGGGTCAGCAGCAGCGCGGGCTGCAGCCAGGGGGGCAGTTCAGCCATCGTCGCCCTCGTCCGGCGGGAACTCACGGTCGAGGAAGCGGCCCAGCTTGCGCCAGGTGGGCATGAAGTCGGCCAGGAAACGCCGGACTACCACCCGCAGGTATCCCAGCCCCAGCAGACCCAGCAAGAGCAGCACCCACAGCAGGTAGACGAAGCGCTCCGCCGCGCTGTCGCTGCTGTCCACCGGCCGGGTCGTGGCCGTTCCGTCCTGCTCCTGGGCCGCCAGCTGCTCCTTGCGCTCGCTCAGCAGCAGAAGCCCGGGCTCGCCTTCCACCACGAAGAGGATGATCCGCGCCTGCTTGGCCACGGGAAGAAACAGGGTCCGGCTGCCGACCACCTTGCCCGTGCCCCGGTCCTCGAGGGTGAGCACCACCTTGGGCGAGCCCACCATCTTGATCCCGCCGGTCCACAGATGGTCTGCGGGGCCGGTGTCCGCCCCCAGACCGTCGTCCTTGAGCGGGAAGGGCTCCACCTTGTCGTCGTCCAGGCGGATCCAGGGATCCCGGAGCTTCTGGAGGTCGGTGTCCCGGACCTCGAACACCAGCTCCATGTACTTGTCGCCCGCCGCACCCTGGGCGGGGGCAGGCGCCAGCAGCGCTACCGCCACGAGCCATACCCACCCGGGGCAGCGTGGTCTCGGTGGGGGATTTGTCATCGTCTCACTCCCCTGCCTCGGCCGCCGGGATCGGGAACACCGCCAGGACACCGTCGTCGGCGGTCGGGGGCCCCAGGAGGCTTCTCAGCCAGGCCTCCATCTCGAGGGGCTCCCAGACCGATCCACGCGGCAGGGCAGCGTCCAGATCCTCGGACAGATGATCGCGGGAAAACCGCGAGCGGTCGAGCACGATCGCGCCGTAGCCCGCCTCGGCGAGTCCCGCCAGGCCCTCCCTCGACTCGGCGGCACCGGGGAGGGAGGCGGCGTAGCCCGCGGAGAGCCGCGACACGACCGGGTTGTTCTGGATCAGGGTCAGGGACGCCTCGTCGGCCCGGAAGTGCATGCCTCCGTCCGACCAGGGGCGCCCGTGTTGGGTCTGGGCCAGCAGGGCCCAGCTCAGGTCGTCCAGTTCGTCCCCGGTGAAGGGGGCCAGCAGCACCGCGGAGTCCCCGTCTTCGGCGAGGGTCTGCCAGACCTCGGACCGGGGGACCGGGGTGGTGTCGATGGGCCATCCCGACGGCGACAGCCCCAGCGCCTCGACGAGCAGCAGCGCGCAGACCGCGGGGATGACCCGACGGGGGCGTGGCAGCATCGACGCCCCCCAGCCGGCCAACAGGGCCAGGGCCAGGACCACCACCGCCGTGTAGCGGTACGTGTGCAACGCGGTGATGCTGAATCCTGGGAGGACCGCCTTGAGTGCCAGGGAGGGGAGGGGAATCGGCCACTTCCCCAGGTGGACCACCTCCTCGCGGAGCACCAGGTAGGGCCCCAGGGCGATCAGGATCGCGCACAGGAGGACGGCGAGCCACAGTCCCACCTCCGGGCCCCGGCGCCGGACGATCGCCACGATGGCCAACGCCAGGGCCACGAAGCCCAGGGTGACCGTGCCCAGGGTCCAGTACAGATACACGGTGCCGTCGTTTCGCAGCTGCAGATAGGGCAGCTCCACCTCCCGCGGGTCGACGAAACCGAACAGCGGGGCGCTGCTGTCGGGCAGCGGCAGCTCGTGGGGATCCCAGCTCACCCGCCGGGCGTGGATCGCCCCCGCGCCGTGGGCCTGGTGGAGCAGGAGCACCGGTCCGAGGAAGATCCCGGCCACGAGGGCACAGATTAGGCTGCCCAGGATCAAACGGCGGGTGAACACCGGCTCGCTGCGACGGATCACCCGGTGTGCCAGGGTCACGCAGCCGATCAGGATCAGGAAGAACGGGGTGTACGCCGAGGCCAGTCCGCCCAGGGCCGCCGCGCCCCCGGCGATCAGCGCCGAAGACCACCACGAACCCCGGGGGCCGGGCAACCCCTCCAGCGGGGCGGTGTGATCCAGCAGCCGCAGCCAGCCCAGGGCGAACAGGGGCAGCGCGGCGGCGAAGACCAACTCGCTGGTGCCGTTGAGCAGCTCGTGCTGGAAGAAGGGCGCCACCGCGAACACGGTGCCCGCGACCAGGGCGGGCCCCAGCGCCATGCGCCGGTCCCGGGCCAGGGCGTAGGTGGCCACGCCGTTGAGCAGCAGGCCCAGCATCAGCCACAGGTTGTACGCTCCCCAGGGGGTGAGCAGGCCCGACCGCACCCACGGCGCGGCCAGCACCGGGCTCACGAGATCCGAGCCGTACAGCCGCATCACGTCACCGCCGTGGGGGTGATACAGCAGGTCGGTGGTCACCTTCCCGTCGGGGATCAGGTCGAAGGCAGCGATCCACATCACCCAGGCGTGGCAGCCCCCCGAGCAGCGGGGATGTCCCAGCAGGGCGTCGGACAGCCCGAACGCCGCGGGCCAGGTCACCAGCACCGCCAGCAGTGCGAACCAGGCCACCACCAGCCCCGTCCGCAGGCGACCCGGTTCGAGGGAGACCCTCATCCTTCCTCCCCGAGTGACCAGACCACGGTCTCGTCGTCCCAGGTCACCGGCTCGCCGAGGGTCGCCACCAGCAGGGAGTGGATCGCGCCGGCGTCCTCCTCCCCTCGCAGCAGATCGCGGTGCAGGACCACCGTGTCGAAGCCCAGGGCTCTCAGGCGATCGGCCGCCCCCTCCACATCGGCCGTGTCCACCCCCTCCTCCCGCATACGGGCGACGGTCAGCGCGTAGCTCAGGCTCTCCCCCTCCGACCCGTCGGTCTCGGCCCAGGCGGCGCGGAAGGCCGCGTTCCCGCTCTCGAGCTGGGGTTCGATGGCGCCCACCACCGGGGCGTCGGACTCCACGAGCTGGTCGCGCAGATCCAGGGCGGCCACCGCCGCCAGCAGCGGCTCCTCGGCCGCGGTCGGGGACATGCCGGACATCAGCAGCGAGTAGGGGACCGGCCGGCCGTGGACCCGCTGCCACACCAGGTACAGCCCACGGGCGTCCTGGCCGGCCATCCGCGGCGGGAGGTCGAGGACCGCGCCGCTGCCGGGGAGCCGGGATTGCATATCCGGCGCGGTCACGTCCACCGAGCTGCCGCGGTCCAGCCGGGCGAAGAGACCCAGGTCGCACAGGTGCATCGCCGTCGCCAGCCCCACGGCCACCCACAGGGTCCGCCGATCCCGGGCCACGTGGGTCAACCCCCGCGCCGCCAGGGTCGCCAGGGCCACGGCCACCAGCAGGGTCCAGCGGTGGGGAATCCGCATCAACCCGAACAGGGGCAGGTGGTCCGAGAGCAGGCGATAGGGGAGGGGGACCGTGTTGCCCTCCACCGACGCGGTCTGGCCGGCCACGAAGAGCACCGGGCCCATGGCCATCACCAGGGCCCCCAGGGCCACCCCCACCCACCACCGGGCACCGCGCCAGCCACGGAAGGCCCCGCAGACCGCCAGCGCCAGCACGATGGTGCCCACGTACTGGGCCCGCACGTGGCCAGCGGCCGAGGTCGCGGCCGGCGCGAAGCCGAGCAGGCTCGCGGGATCGGTGACCATGCCCGCCAGGGCGTCGGTGTGTTCGGCCAGGTAGGTGGCCATGTCCGGTCCCTGGAAGAGGTTCTCGCCGTGCCCGAGCATGGACGCATAGATCGCCGCCGGCAGAGCCACCACGGCGGCAAACCCCAAGGGAACCGCCAGGCAGGCCCGGCTTCGCCCTCGCAGCGCCATCCAGGCCCCCAGGTAGAACACCAGGAACGCGCCGTGATACCAGCTGGCGACCGCGCCCAGCCCCGCGAAGAGCCCCGCGAGGAGCCCGTCGCGCCAGGTCCGGCTCTCGGCCAGCCGCTCCAGGAACAGCAGCGCCAGGATCAGTGGCCACGCGGCGACCGTCTCGGTCTCGCCGGTGTTCACCTGACCCAGGAGGTAGGGGGATCCCCCCATCAGCAGGCCCCCGAACCACCCGGCCACCGCCGAGCCGGTCACTCGCCGGGCCAGCGCCCAGCCGGCCAGGGCCGCGAACCACAGCTGCAGTCCCAGCATGGCGTTGAACGCCAGCGTCGAGCCCAGCAGGGGCGCCATCAGGACGTAGAGCAGGGCGCCGGTGGGATCCGGGTGGAGGATGGCGCCGCCCTCGGGCCAGGCGATGTCCGTGGTGGTCAGGGCCGAGTCGCCCCCGGTGAGGATGTCGAACAGGCCGTCGTGCAGCCACACGTGGTCGAACAGGTCGTGGGTCGGCAGCCCCACCACGGCCCCGGCCGACAGCAGCCGCCCCGGTCCCACCAGCAGGGCGATCAGCGGCAGGTACCCCAGGGCGCCCAGCGCCAGACGAACCCGCGGCCGGCCGAGCCATCCGGCCCACCGGTCTCTCCAGCCGTCAGCCAACACGTGCACATATTAGAACGGGTGAGCGGGCGGAGGGAGTCGGCCGGTATCGGAAGAGCAGCTCGCGCAGAGGCGCGGAGCCGCAGAGATCGGCCGCGAGTACCCCTGGATTTCGGATTCTGCGCCTCAGAGCCTCTGCGCGAGGCTCATCGCTCAGGGGGCGCTGATCTCGATCGCCAGGTAGTCTCCCGCCGGGATGCGGAAGCGGCGCTCGATGGGGGTGACCTCGCCGGTCATCTCGACGCCGTCGGCGGCCACGGCGGTGACCGTGACCGAGCCGACCATCGCGGCGGTGAGGGCGTCGGTGTTGCCCAGCACCAGGGTCCACTCCCGGTCCAGGGGGATGTCCACGTTCCAGTCGCCCCCCTCGCTGTCCAGCTCGGCCAGCTGGGCGCCGAAGTCGTCGCCGTCCTCGAAGGCCTCCAGCTCGCCCTCGTCCACGAGCATCACGTCCAGTCGCCCGCCCTCCTGCTCCCGGGAGAAGGAGCCGGCGTACGAGCCATCCACCTCCAGGCGGTAGCCGTCGAGCGCCACGGTCACCTGCAGGGTCACGTCCGCTGCCAGCCCGTCGGTGAGATCCGTCTCCTCCGCGGCGGGCGCCGCGGGCATCTTCCCCGGGATGGTGGAGGTCAGCACGTAGGTCTCGAAGGGTTCGCTGAGCTCCACGCCCTCGTAGAGGTAGTCGCCCCCCGGATCGTCACCCGCGCCCGAGTAGACCGCGTAGCCGTAGGGATTGAACTCGCCCACGACGGCCTCGGCGTGACCGTCCACGTCCGTGACCACCTCCGCCGCCCAGGCCCACTGGTCCTCGTACCCGTACACGGCCCAGGTGCCGTAGATGATCACCAGGGCACCGTCCACCGGGCGGCCGTCCTCGTCGCTCACCTCGAACTCCAGGTACGACGGGAGCGTCACGTACTCCTCGGTCAGGGTCTCGTCGATGAAGGTGTCGCCCCGGGCCGCGGTCATGGCGTACAGGCGGTTGCCTGAGAGCCCGGGATCCTGCCGGTCGGGGTGGCAGGATGCGCTCATGTCGTTGCAGTCGCCGTCGGCCAGCGTGAATCCGTCGCCGTCGCGATCCGAGCCATAGAGGCCCTCGTCGGCGACCCCGTCACAGTCGTCATCGATGCCGTTGCAGGTTTCCTCGGCCATGGGATGAATGTCCGGATCGGCGTCGTTGCAGTCACCGAAGAGCGGCTCGACCCCGTCGCCGTCCATGTCCTCGAGGCCGAACCCGTCATCCGCCACACCATCACAGTCGTCGTCGACCAGGTTGTCCACCTCGGCCGCGCCCGGATGGATCTGCGGGTTCGAGTCGTCGCAGTCCCCGTCGGTCACCGCGTATCCATCGCCGTCCACGTCGCCGTACACGTCCCAGGCCAGGTTGTCGGCGATCCCGTCGCAGTCGTCGTCCTTGGCGTTGCCCCGTTCCACGGCGCCGGGGTAGACCGCCGGGTCGTTGTCGTCACAGTCGCCCAGCAGGATGGTGAAGGTGTCCATGTCCGTGTCGAGCTCGTCGAGGCCCGCGTCGGCGATGCCGTCGCAGTCGTTGTCCACGCCGTCGATCCCCGCGTCCGCGCCCGGGTAGATCGCCGGGTCGGTCTCGTCGCAGTCACCCGACCCGATGGTGTGGCCGTCGCCGTCCGCGTCGACCTCCGCGTCCTGGAAGCCGGGGTCGGCGACTCCGTCGCAGTCGTCGTCGTAGCCGTTGGCCAGCTCCTCGGCCAGGGGGTGAACGTCGGCGTTGGTGTCGTCGCAGTCCCCGGTGGACACGGCGAATCCGTCGCCGTCCAGGTCGTCGCTGTCCCAGGCGTCGTCGGCGAATCCGTCGCAGTCGTTGTCGATGCGGTCCCGGCTGATGCCACCCTTGTAGTAGCCCTTGTAGTCCACGTGGGTTCCGATGGGCTCCCAGCCGACCCAGCGATCGTCCCAGAACTCGTCCCAGGTGTGGTCGTTGGACCGGGCGCCCACGTTGCGGCAGGGCACCAGCCCCGTTCGCGCGGCGGACGACGCCATGTCCGCGTGCTCACCGCAGTTGCCCCGGGCGACCGCGTAGATCCGGTTGGGCTGCACCGGGCGCTCGTCGCCGGCACCCCAGTCCATGGCGTCCCATACGAAGTGGACCAGCGCACCCATCGCGCCGTTGTCCTCGGCGGTGCCCGCCCGGCTCTCCCACAGGGTGTCGATCCCCACCAGGGCTTCGGACAGCAGCGGGCACTCCCGGTCCTCCGGGCACTCGTCGCGGGCGCGGTCCCACAGGAACTCTCGCCAGAACAACCCGTTGGTGGGCGAGGTCCCGTTGCCGGAGCTCCAGCCGTCCACGTACAACGGCAGCTCGTCCTCCAGGCGCGGATGGACCACGTACCAGTAGTAGATCTCGCGATCGATGGTCTTCTCGGTGACGTTGCCCTCTCCGTCGCCAACCCGGTAGGTGGCCGTGGTGTAGTAGTCCTCGTCCACGCCGGGCTCGCCCATGTCCTCGAGCTGGACGTAGTCCAGGACCGGGTCGACCTCGTAGATCATCTCGGCGTTGAGCGTCAGCAGTTCTGGATAGAACGTGTGATAAGCGAGCACCTCGGGGCTGGTGTGGGCGATTGCGAAGGCAATCTCGTCGATCAGGTAGTGATCCTCCTCGTCGACCACGAGGCGGGCCAGGTCATCCTGCACCTCGTCGTCCAGCCGCAACAGGCTCAGCACCAGGTCGTCACGCAGCCAATCCGGGACCAGGGCCACCGCCTCGACGGCCAGCTCGGTGAGGTCTTCCTCGGGATCGTGGCTCACCTCGAGGACCGGTGCCTCGATGGGGCCGACATCCTCGGTGGAATCGTCGTCGTCTCCCTGGGGATCTTCGGGACATCCCGCCAGGGTGAGCAGAACCAGGGCACAGAGGATTCGGAGAAGGGCATCACGCATCGAACCGTCCTTCGGGATCCAGGGGGGTTTCCAGCCATACCATAGCGGCATCTCGTCAGCGCAGGGGAGGGAATCCCGGGGTTCCGGGCGCCGTTTTCGACGATTTTCTGGGTTCGCCGCGGGTCCCAGGGCGGAAAACCGCCGATTTGGGAATCCAGCTCGTGGATCTCCGGGAACTCCGGCGCGCCCTTCCATTGTGACGTATTATGCGACGAAAGGGCTGATGTTGCACTGCAGCATGGGACTGTCGTGTATCGTCACATGCGCGGAAGGCGGCGCCAGACAGTGTCCTGAGCCCGGATGATTGGCTTACATGTACGCGTTTTGCTCTCTGGTAGTTTGCGGGGTCTTCTTTTCAGCGCAGAAGATAATGGGTTGTGTCACAAGCGGATGTGGCTTGATTGTGACGTAACATGCGCGGTAAGCTCTGTTTCGAAAGGGGGCTGACATGCCCGCTTCCCGCTCCCAGGCCGTCGCCTACCTGGATCCCGGTGCTTCCGGTGGTTTCCGGTTGCTGGTGGTCGAGATCACACCCTGCGGGACGGCCGAGGAGTTCGCTCGCGTGCTGCGGGACTTCACCCGCAGGCATCCTGGAGCCGCCCTGCATACCTGGTCCCAGGACCAGGGCCCCGGCGAGGTCGCGGACTTCGTGCTCTCGAGGATGGCGGGCGCGAAGCAGGCCCTCAGGGTGTCGGGGGGCCGCCCCTCCAAGGAACGGGTGCTTCCCTACCTGCAGCGGATCGCCGAGGCCGAGCCCGAGCGCTGGTGGACCACCCGGGATCTCGCCGAGCGATGCCAGCAGCTGGGGTGGTCGTCCACCAGCGGTCGGGCGACGGGGACCATCGTCCGGCGGCTGCCCTCCCTGGACGCCCTACCCTCCTATCGGGTGGTGAAGAAGGGGAGGGGACGCGCCACGAGATGGCAGCTGATAAAAAACGCAGAATAGAATCACCCTGAGGTTGCGACACAAAGCCTCACGGTTTCATTACCCTTTTTGATTACAGCGGTTTAGCCGTTCCATTTTTCTTCGTATTTCCCCTTGCTTTCGTCACATCTTATGGCGTACCTTTTCTGTGTACGACGCAGTTGTTGGTGGGAAGTGGAAGCGGACGTACAAGGGGCACCGCGGGATTCCCCACATCCCGCGGATTCCAACAACAAGGCCGGCCCTTCGGGGCCGGCCTTCGTCGTTCCAGGCCGCCAATCCAGGCAACTCGATCCGCGGATCCCGAATCCCCGAAATCCACCCCCCAAAAAGGTCGGGCCCGATAGCGGCTGGGTCGTTGCCGAGTCGCGGACCACAGCGAGCGATCGCCCGTGCCATCCAAGCCCGGGCCAGAACGACAAAGAGCCGGACACCCGAGTGCCCGGCTCCGTGATTCTGGGTTGGTGGAGGATAGGGGAATCGAACCCCTGACCTCAGCATTGCGAACGCTGCGCTCTCCCGACTGAGCTAATCCCCCGAACCGGTTGTCAAAGGCCCTCGGTTGCCCGAGGAGCGATGTATATACCCGCGGGTATTTGGGCTGTCAATGCTCGCCAGAGACCCTTGCCTCTGCCTTCTCTACCTTTCCCAGGCCATGGGTCGGGACGAGGGCAAGGGCAGGGGCAGGTTCGACGGCCGAGGCGAGGACCAGTGAGCCGAGGACCCGGCGGGGTCTTGTCGCGATACAAAGCTGAGCCAAAACCTAAGGAATTGCTCTACAACGCGTTGGTAACACACAGAGGTTCCCCGAGCGCACTCAAGCAGTCCATCCGGGATATCTGCCGACTCACGCCGTGCGCGAACAGAGATTCCCCGAGCGCACTCAGGCCGCCCACCCAGAATATTATGTCAATTCGCGCCACGCGCGAGTTGACATAATATACCTTATCGGACGTTGTGGATGGGGGTGCCCTACCAGCCCAGATGCCGGGAATCCCGGCGGGATGGCTCGTCCTCGCCCGTGGCGTAGAACCCGGGCGGCGCGCGCAGGCTGCGGATGAACCCGTCGCCGGTCACCAGCAGCACCTGACGACCGTCGATGGTGGGCGGCCGCACGGTGCCCAGGTGGCTCTCCCGGGGTTCGTGTCGCCACAGCGGCTGGCCGGAGAAGGCGTCGAGGGCGTACAGCGCGCCCTTGTTGTGGACCACCAGCAGGATCCGCCCCTGGCCCACCGGCGTGTTGAGCAGGTCCTTGGGGCCCTTGGGCTGCCAGGCCCACTCCTCGGTCCCGTCGTCGGCGTTCAGGCAGTGGAGGATCCCCGTCTCATCGGCGAAGAACAGACGCCCGTACATGGCGTTGATCCCACCGTTGACGCCGCTGTCGAAGCGCCAGGCCACGGCACGGCGCTGGATGTCGACCGCGACCACGGGGCCCGAGTAGCTGCCGGTGACCAGCAGCCCGCCGTCGGTGAACACCGGGGTCGCGTCCACGTCCAGGAAGCGGCCCTCGGCGATCTCCAGCTCCCACTCCTTGGTGCCGGTGTGGGCGTCGAGGCAGACCAGCCGGCCGTCGCTGAGGCCGACGTACAGCTTGCCGTCCCGAAGCGCGGGCTGGGTGGAGCCCAGGACGCTGAGCTCGCTGCGGGTCAGCCGTTCCTCGCTGCGGTAGCTCCACAGCCAGGATCCGGTGACCTCGTCCAGGGCCAGGACGACGTCCGTGGTGGTGCTGGCGTACACCCGGCCGCCATCGACCACGGGAGTCTCGTAGATCGGACCGCCAGCGTGGAAGCGCCACAACACGTCGCCGTCGCTGGTCAACATGTAGACGTATCCGCCGGTGTCGGCGGCCAGGATCCGGTCGTCTACCCGCGCGGGCCGGCACTGAACGGGATTCTCGGTCGGCGTGGTGTGGAGGATCTCACCGGTCCGGCGGTCGAGGAACAGCAGCCCGGGGGCACGGCTACTGCCCACCAGGACGCGTTCGCCGTCCACCAGGGGCACCCCGGCCTCGAACCGCGAGATGGCCCAGACACCCACGTCCGGGAGTTCCTGGCGCCACTCCTCGACCAGCGGCACCCGCAGGCTGCCTTCGTATCGGATCTGGGATGGAGAGGTCGCGTCGACGGCGCCCTCGGCCGGGACCTCGAAGGTCCGGGGTCCGCCCACCCCCCGCAGGTAGGCGCAGGATGTCAGCGTCAGCGACACCAGGAGGCCGACCATCGGGACGGCGCGGGTGCGGAGCGAGTGGTTCAAGAGGTGCCTTCCCCGGCGTCCCCCTCGGCCTCGACGGGCAGCTCGCCCGGCTCGCCGCCCAGGGTCCGGATCTTGCCCTGGACCTCGGTGATCAGCGGCGAGTCCGGCAGCTTCTCCTCGAATTCGCGGCACACGGCCAGGGCCCCGTCGTCGTCGCCCGCCAGCTCGTGGGCCCGGATCAGATCCAGGTAGGCGTATTCCATCGTGGGGCCCGCGGCGACATCCATCAGCGCGCGCAGGGCGGTCTTCTGGTCGTCGTAGCGTTCCGCCGACTCCATGGCGCTGGCCTTGGCACTGAGGGCGAGGGTCTTGACCATGGTCGAGCTCGAGGCCGCGGCCTGGCCGTAGGCCTCGCCCGCCTGCTCGTACTCACCCAGCTGCATGTGGACGTGGCCTGCCTCCAACCGGGCCAGGTCGGCGCCCACCGCGCCGTCGTACTCGCTGGCCACGTCCTGGAACTCGGCCAGCGCCTCGCGCAGATCCTCGTCCTGGGGGGCCTCGTCGGCCTCGTTGCCCATCAGGTCGAACGAGAAGTCCGTCTGACCGGGCAGCTTCATCTCGGCGTCGTAGAGCCCGCCGGCCGCCGAGTCCTCCTTGCCGCCCTGGACCCACTCGTAGATCGAGTACGCACCGAGGATCACGGTGATGGACACCAGCACGATGGCGATGGGCTTCCACTGGGCGGCGACGGCGTTGACGCCGCGATCCACCACGCCCACGATCTCCTCGACGGGCTGAGCCTCGGCTTCCTGGCGGCTCTTCCTGCTCGTCTTCTTCTTCTTCTTTGCGTAAACCATTGCAACTCCGGGGAAAACGCAGCGTTTATATCCGCCGCCGCGGGTCAGGTCAACGCTTGCGGAAGTGGATCAGCACGGGAGTCCCCTCCAGGGGAAAACTGGCTCGCAGTCGCTTGACCAGGAAGCGCTCGTAGGCTTCGGGCACGGCGTCGGGTGTGTTGCTGAAGATCACGACCCGCGGCGGACGGATACCGGCCTGGGTCGCGTAGTACAGCCGAACCTGGTGGTGGTGGTGCAGTGGTGGGGCGAGATCGTCCAGGCAGGCCTGGAGCCACCGGTTGAGCTGGGAGGTCTCCACCCGCAGGCGGTGGGCCTCGGCCACCGAGCGCAGGGTGGGCGCCAGGCGGTCCAGCCCGTGACCGTTGAGGGCCGATACCGGAAGCACCGGCGCGAACGACAGATGGGGCAGCTTGCGGGTGACCTGGTCTCGGAACTCCCGCAGCGTGCCGCGATTGAGGTCCCACTTGTTGGCCAGCAGCACCAGGGCGCGGCCCCGGTCCCGTGCCAGTTCTCCCAGCCGGGCTTCCTGGTCGGTGACCCCCTCGTTGGCGTCCACCATCAGCAGAACCACGTGGGCCGCCTCGACCATCTTCAGCGCCCTGCGGACGGTCATCCGCTCCACCCGCTCCGAGACCCGAGCCCGGCGTCGGATGCCCGCGGTGTCGATCAGGATCAGGGGCATGTCCTCCAGCTCGACGAAGGTGTCGGTGGAGTCGCGGGTGGTGCCGGCCACGTCGGACACCAGGCAGCGCTCGTACCCGAGCAGGCGATTGACCAGCGTCGACTTCCCCACGTTGGGGCGGCCGAGTACCGCGACGCGCAGGGTGAAGTGGGCGTCGGGGTCCCCCTCCCCTCCCCCGGTCCCCTCCCCTTGCGGCTCGCCCGGGGCGTCCTCCCGCCAGCCCGGGGGGCCGGTGGTGGGTTCGCCGGCCATGCCGTCCCCCAGCTTGCCCGAATCCCTCCGCCGCCGCCGGTGTCGCCGCCGCTTCCCCTCCCCGGCCCAGGGTTGGGGGACGTCCGGGTCCGCGGCGGTCTCCGGGAGGTGATCGACGACGGCCTCCATCAGCTCGTGGACTCCCAGACCGTGGGCGGCCGACACCGGAATCGCGTCCTCGATGCCCAGCTCGTAGAACTCGTAGGTCCGTTCCACGTGGCGCGGATGATCGATCTTGTTGATCGCGAACACGGTCGGCTTGTGGGAACGACGAACCCGCTCCACGAGCTCGGCGTCGGCGGGATTCATCCCCTCCTGCCCATCCAGGAGGACGACGATCACGTCGGCCTCCTCGACGGCGGCGGCCGCCGCCCACCGCCCCACGCCGGCGAGGGCCGTGGGCGCCGCCGGCGCCCCCCCGGCGGGCGCGAAGCCCCCCGTGTCCACCAGGATGTAGGACTGGTCGCCGTACTCCGCCACTGCGTAGTTTCGGTCCCGGGTCACCCCCGGGATGTCCTGGACCAGGGCCTTGGTTCGACCGAGGATCCGGTTGAACAGGCTCGACTTGCCCACGTTGGGGCGGCCCACGATGGCCACGACCGGCTTCACGGCGCTCTCCTACTCCGTCTCGAAGTGACCCAGCCGTTGCACGGCCCCGGGCTTTCGCGACCAGTCCCGCGCGACGCTGACGTGCAGGTCCAGGTAGACATGGGTCCCCAGCAGGCGTTCGATGTCCCGACGGGCCGCCGTGCCGATGGCGCGAATCTTCGTCCCACCCTTGCCGATCAGGATCCGGCGCTGGCTCTCCTTCTCCACCGACACCCGCGCGTAGATCCGGACCAGCCGCTCCCGATCCTCCTCCTCGAAGGCGTCCACCTCGACGGCCGCGGCGTAGGGCACCTCCTGCCCCGTGAGCCGGAACACCTTCTCGCGAACGATCTCGGCGCAGAGAAAACGCTCGCTGCTGTCGGTGACCATGTCCTCGGGGAAGAGCGGATCCCCCTCCGGCAGCCGCTGAGCCACCTCCTCCATCAGCCCGTCGACATTCTCCCCGGTACGGGCGCAGATGGGCACCACGGCGCCGAACGCGCCCGTGGCGTCGTAGGCCTCCATCACCGGGAGCAGCTGCTCCCGTCGATCCACCAGGTCGATCTTGTTGAGGACCAGCACCGCGGGGCTGCCTGCGACCACCTCCAGCAGGGCCTCGTTGCGCGCGGGGTCGGGTTCCCGCTGGGGATCCACCAGGACCACGGTCAGGTCCACGTCGGCCAGCGCCCCCCGGACCTCCTCGAGCATCCTCCGTTGCAGAGCACGCTGCTCCGATCCCTGCCACAGCCCCGGCGTGTCCACGAAGGCCGCCTGCAGGCCCTCGCGGTTGACCACGCCCATGATCCGGTTGCGGGTGGTCTGCGGCCGGGGGCTCACGATGCTGAGCTTCATGCCCAGCAACTGGTTCAACAGCGTGGATTTTCCCACGTTGGGGCGGCCGATCAGGGCCACGATTCCACATCGGCGTTGGGTGCTCATGGATCGCTCTCCGGCGCCAGCGTACCCCGGGGGATCCCGGCGTCGGCCTGCAGGTCGATTCGGCGGAACTTAAACCTGCGCCGGAGCTCCGCGAGGGTGCGGTTCTCCGGCCCGCGCAGGAGCGACTCGTCCGCCGGGTGGAAGCGCAGCGTCAATACCTGCTCGAAGGGCCTCGCGCGGGCCTGGTCGAGGGCGAGGCGGCGGAAGAGCGCCGACTCCACCAGGTGTCGCAGGGAGGGGTGATAGGGACCGTCCAGTGCCCGTGGGCCGCGGAGCAGGTCGAACTCGGGCTGCAGGCCCACCCGGGCGACCGGGATCCCCCGGTCGCGGAACACCCGGACCATCTCGGCGCAGGTCTCCACGGCCTGGCCCAGGGACATGGGCGTCCAGTCGCGTTCTCGCCACCAGCGTTCCAGGCGCGTCCCCTCCAGCGCCAGCGCGGGTAGGATGCGGACGAACGAGGGGGACATCTTCGCGACGGCGCGCGCCGTGTCCACCGACCGCTCGTGGGTGTCGCCGGGGAGCCCGGGCATGATCTGCAGCCCCACCTCGATCCCGAGCCAGCGCGCCTTCTGAAGCGCTCGTCCCACCAGCGCCGGGGAGTCCACGCTGCCCCAGGGCCGTAGCACGTCCCGGTGCATCGACAGCAGGGGGATCTCCACGGAGCGCACGCCGCGCATCCGCCACTCCCCCAGGGGGGCCCGCAGCATACGCGGGAGATCGCAGACCAGGCGGATGCCGTCGATGCGAGACGAGCGGAATTCCCGCTCCCCCGCGTCCAGGAGACGGGTGCGGACCGGGTGGGGTTGGGCGGCGAGGGGAGCTCCGTAGAAGGCCAGCAGCGTCCGGCCGCTGCCGTCACCGGTTCCGCCGGCGGTGTAGCGTTGCATCGCGCGCCGCACGTCACTGGAGTCCGGCATCAGGGCCTCGACGGCCTCGGTGTCGACCACAGGTGGGCAGAGGGGGCAGGCGGCGCCGCAGATGCCGTGGGGCAGCAGCACGGGCACGATCCGCGGCTTGACGACCTCGGGGCCGGGCGCCTCGGAGCGGTCTGGGACCGCGGGGATCGTCACCGCCCCGACTCTTCCCGGCGCAGGGAGGCCAGCGCGGCGCCGGCGGACCGTCGCTCCGCGGTCTTCTTGCTCGGCCCCGAGCCCACCGCGAGGATCCGGGCGTCCCGCAGGACACCGACGGTGAAGGTGCGGCGATGGGCCGGTCCGATCTGGGACAGGACGCGGTAGGTGGGCGGGGACTGGGTCCGGGCGGCGAGCCACTCCTGCAGCTCGGTCTTCGGATCCGCGGCCGTGGGGACGCGGCGGTTCAGCGCGGTGATCGACGTGCCCATGGTGCGCGAGAGCATCGCTTGACAGGTCTCGATGCCCCCGTCCAGCAAGAGGGCACCCACCAGGGCCTCCAGGGCGTCGCACAGCAGCGAGTCCTTCTCGCGGCCGCCGGTCTTCTCCTCCCCCCGGCCCAGCCGCAGCAGGGCGCCAAGACCCAGCTCGCGGGCCAGCGAGGCCAGGGCCAGCTCGTTGACCAGCGCCGCCCTCCCCTGGCTCAGGTCTCCCTCGGTCCAGTCGGGTAGGCGACGCACGAGTTGCTCGGACACGTAGAAATCCAGCACCGCGTCCCCGAGAAACTCCAATCGCTCGTTGTCCTCCACCGGTGCGCCCCGCTGCTCGTTGGCGAAGCTTCGATGGGTGAGGGCCGTCTCCAGGAGGGCAGGATCGGAGAACGTGTAGCCGATTCGCTCCACGAGTTCGTCCAGCTGGGCCCGTCTGTCCATGGCACGCATCCTAACACCGAGATCCTTCGCCACCCGCCGCGCAGGTCGCGATCGCAGCGGTTCCGCACGTGTCCACCACCCGCGCGGAGACGAGCTCGCCCCTCCGCTGCTCGGGAACCTCGGGCAATTGCACGGTCACGAACTCCGACGACGTCCCCCGCATTCCCCCCCCGTCGCCCTCCCGTTCCACGGCCACCTCCACCCGCTGACCGACGAGCTCCCGGGCGAACGCGGGGGCCAGCTGGTCCTCGGATAGCGACCGTAGCGCCGCAACCCGTGACCTGCGTTCGTCCCTGGCGACCTGGCCATCGAATCCGGCGGCGGGGGTGCCAGGGCGGGGACTGTACCCGAAGGCATGGAGGTAGGTCAGCGGCGCGTCCCCGAGGATCCGGAGCATGGCGTCGAAGGTGTCCCGGGATTCCCCGGGAAATCCGGCGATGACGTCGGCACCCAGCCCGATCCGGGGAACGCCGCCGCGGATCCGCGCGAGGGTCTCTCCGAAGCCATCCCGGGGTGCCCGCCGGCCCATCTGCACCAGGACTCCGGGGTCGCAGTGCTGGAGGGTCAGGTGCAGGTGCCGGCAGAGGCGGGGTTCGTCGCGCAGCATCTCCAGGAGGCCGTCGTCCACCTCGTGGGGATCCAGGGAGCTGAGACGGAAACGGGGGCCATCGACCCGCGCCAGCAGGGACCGCAGGAGATCCACCAGCCGCGATGCGGGCTCCAGGTCGCGTCCCCAGCGCCCGATGTGGGTTCCGGCGATCACGATCTCCGGGTGTCCCGCGCTGGCCAGCCGGCGGGCGTCCTCGACTGCGACGTCGATGGGCAGGCTCCTGGACGCACCCCGGACCGAGGGCACGATGCAGTAGGAACAGCGGTGGTCGCATCCCTCCTGGACCTTGATCGGCGCCCGCGTCCTCCTCGCGAAATCCGTCACCCGGTGGCCGGGGAGTTCGCGCAGGCCCTCGAATCCGCCCGTGTGGACCGTTTCCGGCTCCAGCCTCCCCTGGAGGGAGGCCCGGACCACGGACGCGAGCTGCGCCCTTCGGCCGGGCCCCACCACCGCGGCGACCCCGGAGAGCCCCGCCACGACACCGGCGTTCGACTCGGCGTAGCAGCCGGCGACCACGATGGGTGCGTCGGGCGCGAGCCTGTGGGCCCGGTGGATTCGCTGACGGGCCTGCCGATCGGCCCGGGCGGTCACGGTACAGCTGTTGAGCACGTACACGTCGGCGACCTCGGACCAGGACACGAAGTGCAGGTTCTCCCCTGCCCCCTCGAGCTCGGTGCGGAGCGCTTCGGTCTCCACCTGGTTGGTGCGGCAGCCGAGGCTGTGTAGGGCGATCCGGAACATCGGCGCAAGGTAGGCGCGGTCACAGGAGCTGTCAACAGCGGCGACGGCCCGCGGGTCGCCAGCCTCGCTCAGCGGTCGATGTCGCACCCCTCCGGGGTACCGACGACCTCGAGGAAGGGGCGGAGCCACTCGACCTTCCGGGCCCCGATTCCCCGCGCCCGGGAGAGGTCGTCGACGGTGCAGTAGGGACCTCGCGTCCGCTCCTCGACGACCCGACCGGAGAGCACCTCCGAGAGTCCGGGGACGGCCCGCAGATCCGCCTCCGTGGCCTGGTTCAGGTCCAACCGCAGACCCACGGCGAAGCGCTCCTCGGGTGTCAGGTCCAGCACCACGAAGCGCCCCTTCTCCAGGCGGAACCGGGTGGCGGTCCGCGCGGGGCGGTCGCACTCCCCCGGTTCCACGTCGACGTCCCCACCCGCCGCGGACCACAGCTCACACAGGGTCGCCCCGTCCGCCAGGGGGTGGGGGCCTGGCTCGTCCACCTCGCCTTCCAGGATCACGGTGGGACCCGCCGGCCGGGCGCCTGCGGTCGCGGCCCGATCGGAGAGCCGCTCCAGCCCGTGGACCAGCAGCCCGACCAGCGCGAGGGCGGCGGCCGCCGCCGCGACCGCGACCAGCGAGCGTCGCCTCCCGCTCCTGTGGCGGTGATGTGACCGCCGTGCGGCCCGGGACCTGCCGGCCCCCCTCTGATCCTCAGTCACCTTCGCCCTCCCCCCCGCCCAACGCCGCGATCCAGGGATCGGGCTCGAGCTGCGCGGGCCAGGAGAGAGAGGCCGTCCGCCCCTCCCCGCGCAGGCCGTAGTCCAGGTCGACCTGCAGCCCGTCCGTGGGCAACGCGTCGGGGAACCTCCCCGACCACTCCACCGCCACGACGGCGCGGTCCCCCAGCCACTCCTCCAGTCCGAGCTCCTGCAGCTCGTCCGGTTCGGTGAGCCGGTAGAAGTCCACGTGGACCAGGGGAAGTCGTCCCCCCTCGTGGATTCGCATCAGGGCGAAGGAAGGGCTGCGGACCTGGGAATTCGCCGGAACCTCCAGTCCCTGGGCCAACCCCTGCACGAAGGTGGTCTTCCCCGCACCGAGCGGGCCATCCAGCCGCACCACGAGGCCTTGGGGGGCGTGGATGCCCACCGTACGGCCCAACCCGAGGGTGGCCTCTTCGTCGGCCAGGGCAAGACTCAGCGCCAACGGAAGGACTCCAGTTCCTCGCCCCCACGGGCGGTCGACAGGACCTCGGGCACGGCCCGGGTGATGTCACTGGCCAGGAGCGAAACCTCCCCCACCCGGGCCGCCGCCCGGTCACCGGCAGCACCGTGGAGGTAGGCGCCACAGGCGGCTGCGACCGCGGGATCCCCGGAGGGCAGGGTTCGCTGGGAGAGCAGGGAGGCGAGCAGACCGGTGAGGACGTCCCCGGTCCCCGCGGAGGCCATCCCGGGGTTGCCGGTGGGGTTGACCCACAGGGCCCCGTCCGGCGAGGCGATCAGGGTCGACGCGCCCTTGAGCAGGACCGTGGCTCCCAGCCGCCCGGCGGCCTCCCGCACGGCCCCGGGGCGGTCTCCCTCCACCTCCGCCGTGGACCTGCCCAGCAGGCCCGCGAGCTCCCCGGGGTGGGGGGTCAGCAGGCGGGTCTGTTCGGCCGCGTCCAGGGGGCCGTACCCCTCCAGGGCGCGGATCCCGTCGGCGTCGATCACCGCGGGGAGGGGCAGATTCCGGACCATGTGGCGGACCAGCTCGACCGTGCCGCGGGAGCGACCCACCCCCGGGCCGATGCCGGCGCCCGTCTTGCCCACCAGCAGCGGCCCCAGCCCGTCCCGGGCCTCCGACGCGAACTCTCCTTCCGAGGCGGGGAGGGTCCGGACGATGACCTCGGGGACCAGTCCACGGAGCAGGGGGGGGACTCCTTCGGGCACGACCAGGGTGACCAGGCCAGCTCCGCAGGCCAGGGCGGCGTTGGCGGCCAGCACCGCTGCGCCGGGCATGGCGGCGCTGCCTGCCAGCAGCAGAACGTGGCCGTAGGTTCCCTTGTGGGAGCGTCGGTCCCGGGGAGCGACCAGTGGAGCCAGTACCGAGGCGTCCAGGAGGTACGCACCGGGCGTCGACTCGGCCACCGCGGCCTCGGGGATCCCGATGTCGACCACCTCCAGCGCCCCGCGAAGGTCCGCACCCGGGTGCAGGAAGTGTCCCCGCTTGGGCCGGCAGAAGGTCACCGTCAGGTCCGCCCTGACGGCGGTCCCCAGCACGGCACCGGACGTGGCCTCGATTCCGCTGGGGACGTCCACGGCCATGATCGGACGCCCCGAGGCGCCCATGGCCTCCACGGCCGACGCGAAGCGGCCCCCCAGCTCCCGCTGCAGGCCGGTCCCGAACAGGGCGTCCACCACGACGCCGGCCCGGGACAGCTCCGGTGAGGCAGCCGCCAGGGTCGCGTCGTCCGCCATCACCCGCACGGGGACGCCGTAGTGGGCCAGCAGGTCCAGGTTGGTCCTGGCGTCACCGGACACCTTGTCCGGGTCGCACAGCAGCCACACCTGGACGGCGACGCCACGGTTGGCCAGCTTGCGGGCGATGACGTGACCGTCGCCGCCATTGTTACCGGGCCCCGCGAGCACGATCAGCCCGTCGGCCAGCTCGTCGGGCCAGCGCTCGGCGATCGCGCGGGCGCACCCGTCCGCGGCGTTCTCCATCAACACCATGCCCGGGACGCCCAGCTCGTCGATGGTCCGGCGGTCCAGGGCTGCCATCTCGTCGGCGGTCAGCAGCTCGATCACGGGTCACCCTCCAGGACCACCATCGCGGCGGCCACGTCGCCGTCGTGACTCAGGGACAGGTGGAGTCGGGTCACGCCCAGCTCCTCCGCGGCCCGGGAGGTCTCGCCGTGGAGGGTCAGCAGGGGCCGCCCACGGTTGTCGTGTTCGACCTCGATCTCCTTCCACTGGCTTCGACCGGTCATCCCCAGCCCCACGGCCTTGCCGAAGGCTTCCTTGGCCGCGAATCGCGCGGCCAGACGCTCGGCGCGGCGGCGGGGACTGCGATCGGCGTACGCCGCCTCGCCCTCGGTGAACAGCCGACGCACGAAGGGCTCCCCGAGGCGATCGAGGGTCCGGCGGAAGCGCGGCAGGTCCACCACGTCCATGCCGATCCCCAGGATGGACAAGGGACTCCCCTACCCCACCAGCCGCTTCATCTCGCGCACGGCTTCGGCCAGACCCGAGAACACCGCGCGGGCGACGATGGCGTGGCCGATGTTGAACTCCTCGATCCCCTCGCACGCGGCCAGCGGCTGCACGTTGTGGTAGTGGAGCCCGTGGCCCGCGGCCACGTGGATGTCCCGCTCCCGCGCGGCGGCCACCGCGTTCAACAGCCGCTCCAGCTCACGGGCGGCCACGGGCGCCAGCGGGGTCTCGGCGTACGCCGCGGTATTGAACTCCACGTCGGAGATACCGAGGGCCGCGCAGCGTTCGATCTGGTCCTCGATCGGATCGATGAACACGCTCACGGCGATGCCCTGGTCGAGCAGGCTGCCTGCGGCCCGCTCCACGTCGCCGTCGTGGTTGACCACGTCGAGCCCGCCCTCGGTGGTGATCTCGTCGGGTCGCTCGGGCACCAGGGTCACCTGTTGCGGCCGGATCCCGCCGACGATGTCCACCATCTCGTCGGTGGCGGCCATCTCCACGTTGAGGCGGGTCTGCACGGTCTTGACCAGCAGCTCCAGGTCCCGATCCACGATGTGCCGGCGGTCGGACCGCAGGTGCACGGTGATCTGGTCGGCGCCGGCCATCTCCGCGATGCCGGCCGCGATCACCGGCTCGGGGTACACGACCCCCCGGGCCTGACGCAGGGTGGCCACGTGGTCGATGTTCACTCCCAGAAGCGCCATGGACTACGTCTCCTCGCCCAGCGCGGCCTCGGCGGCCCGCTGCAGCTCGTCGCAGACCCGGGCCACCCGGGCCGGCTCGTCCCCCTCGACCAGGATCCTCAGCTTCGGTTCGGTGCCCGAATAGCGCAACAGCTGGCGGCCGCGGCCTTCCAGGGCGCCGTCGGCGGCGGCCATGGCCGCGACCAGCTCGGGGACCTGCTCGAGTGGCGGCTTGGCGCGCACGCGGATCGCGCGCTTGTCACTGGGGTAGCACGGGATCTCGTCCGCCATCTCGGCCAGCGGGCGCCCGCCGCGCGCGCGGAGCTCGAGGGCCGCGAGGGCGGTGGCCAGGCCATCACCCGCCGGTCCCCGGTCCAGCTGGATCACGTGGCCGCTCTCCTCGCCGCCGAGCACGGCCCCGAGCTCGCGCATCCGGACCAGGACGTTGCGGTCCCCCACCGGAGCGCGGTGCATGCGGATCCCCCGGTCGGCCAGGTGGCCGACCACCCCCGCGGTGCGCATCACGGTCCCGCCCCCCTCCCCCTGCCCGCGGTGGCGCGCGAGCCGGGCGATGAGCACGTCGCCGTCCATCGGTCGCCCGCGCTCGTCGATCATCACGCAGCGGTCCGCGTCCCCGTCCAGGGTCACGCCCAGGTCCGCCTCCCCCGCCTGCACGCGGGTGGCCACGAGGGCGGGGTGGAGGGCGCCGCACCCCTCGTTGATGTTGCGGCCATCCGGGGCGTCGCCGACCACCTCGACGGTGGCCCCGCTGGCCGCGAGTACGGTCCCGGCCACGGCGGCCGCGGCGCCGTGGGCCGCGTCCACCAGTAGCCGCAGGCCTCGGCCCCAGGGATCCGCGGGTCGGAGACCCTCCACGTACGCCGCCAGCGCCGCCTCGGCATCCGTGGACCAGCGCCCGATCCCCCGCGCCGGTTCCTCCGGATCCGCGGCGTCCAGCGCGTCCTCCAGCGCGGCCTCCTCGTCGTCACCGAGCTTGTCCCCCCGGGGGGAGAACACCTTGATCCCGTTGTCCTGGAACGGGTTGTGGCTGGCGGTGATCATCACCCCCGCGGCGGCGTTGCGCCGAAGCAGGTCTCCGGGCACCGCCGGTGTCGGGAGCACGCCGAGGTCGATCACGTCCGAACCGTCGGCGAGCAGACCCGCGGTGAGGGCGTCGCGCAGGGCGGGCGACGAGAGGCGCGTGTCGCGGCCCACCACCACCGTCCCGGGATAGAGACGGGCGATGGCCCTGCCGAGCCTCAGGACCCGTCCCGGGGTCAGCGGGGGCTGGCCAGCCACGCCGCGGATGCCGTCGGTGCCGAAGTACCTGCGTTCACTCATCCTGGGGTGCCTGCGTCACGGTGAAGCGGTGGGGCTTCACGTCGCGGAGTTCGACTCCGGCGGGGAGGCTCTCGGTGTCCACCGTCAGCCCCTGGCGGCTGCGCGGGTCGTACAGCGCCCGCGCGGCTCCGTCGCGGAAGGTCAGCTGTGCCGGGTCGAGGGTGATGGTGAGGGGATCCCCTTCCACGCCGGAGAGCTCCCGCAGCGGCCCGTGGAGGACCACGGTGGCTGTGGCAGGCTCCACCACGGCGCCGGCGAGCTCCTCGGGCACCACGAGGGGTATCTCGAAGGTTCGTTCGTCCACGATCTGCTTGAGCCGCACGTAGGCCGAGACCTCGGCCTCGTGTTCCGGCCGGGCGCGCATCTTGCCCAGGTCGAGGGGCAGCAGCTCCACGAACTCCTTGTCCCTGCCGGACAGGTCCAGCACCCGGGTCGAGACCTCCTCGAGCCCCTCCAGATCCGAGGCTGCACCGGAGAGGGTGACCACGTCCGGCTCGATGACGATCTCCTCGATCTCGAACCCGAACGCCACCTCCCCCTGGGTGGGCACCTTCACCGGCAATCCCACCGTGATGCGGTTGTCGAAGCGGAAGGTCAGCGACGACGGAGAGATCGTGACCACCTCGATCCCCGCCGGCATGTCCAGCACGGGCATCCCGGTCAGGTAGAGGGTCGTCTCACCGGCGACCATGTCCGCCAGATCGATCTGGTACCGCAGGTCCCGCCGCTCCAGCTCCCGCAGGTAGCTGCGGGGTCCGACGGCCTTGATCAGCACCTGGTCCACCGGATCACTGTCCAGCACGAGGTTGCTGGGCCACACGTAGTCCACCTGGACCGTGGCGTACTCCTCGGCCGTGGGCCGGCCCTGGACCAACAGCCAGGCCACCACGGCCATCGCCCCGGCGATGACCTTGAGGCTCAGGTTCTGGCGGAAAGCATCCCTGAGCACCCGCTTCGTCGAGCGAAACCGACGCCCTTTGGGGGGTGTGCCCCCGTGGGGCGGCTGGGCCGGTGGTGGGGGCGCGGCGCCGGTGCTCACGGTTCCCCCCCGCCCAGGCTGGTGATGTCCTCGACCTGCTCGTCCGAACCCTCCTCGAAGGTGCTCAGCGACACCGCCGCGATCTCGATGGACGGGTGGGTGGGTGGTTCGTCAAGGCTGTCGTCCTCCTCGTCCTTGGCGCGGGTCGCGGCGTTGACGGCCAGCCGCAGGGCGTCGGGATCGGCGACCGTGGTGATGCGCGCGCCGTGGACCAGCGAGACCGTCTGCCCCTCCTCGGAGACGAGGAAGACCAGGGCGTCCGTCTCCTCGGTCAGGCCCACCGCCGCCCGGTGCCGGGTGCCCATGTACTGATCGAGGTCGGGGTTCTGGGACAGGGGCAGGAAGGCGCCAGCCTGGTCCACCCGCCCCTTGCGGATGATCACCGCCCCGTCGTGGATCGGTGAAGCCTTGTGGAAGATGGACACGAGCAGGGCCATGGAGACCCGCGCGTCCACCTGGGTCCCCTCCCCCACGATCCCGGTCAGGTCCGCCTCCCGCTCCACCACGACCAGGGCACCCTCACCCCGTTCGGCCAGCTTGAAGCACGACCTGGCGATCTCCTCGAAGGTCTGGACCTCCTCCTGCTTCTGGCCCGCGCCGAGGAAGGGCACGCCCATGCGGGCGAGGCCGCGCCGGATGTCGGACTGGAAGATGATGACCAGGGCCAGGACGAGGTAGCCGAACAGCTCCTTGAGGATCCAGTTGATGGTGAGCAGCTTCATCCACTCGCTGATGAAGTACAGAAACGAGATCAACACGAGGCCGAACAGGACCTGGAACGCCCGGGTCCCCCGCAGGATCAGCAGCGCCCTGTAGAAGATGTAGTACAGGATCAGGATATCGAGCAGGTGCCGCAGAACGTCGAGCATGTCGACCCAGCGCAGCGTGTCCAGTAGATCGGACATCCCTACTCCGCGTCCTCCCCCGCACCCCGAGCGATCCCTGCGAAAACATCCAGAGCCCGCCGGGTCGCGGCCACGTCGTGGACCCTCACCACCTGGGCACCTCCCGCCGCTGCTGCCAGGGCCGCGGCCAGCGAGCCCTCCAGGCGCTCCCCGGGCCGTTGCCCGAAGCAGGCCCCCAGAAAGGACTTGCGCGACGCGCCGACCAGGACCGGGAACCCGGTGCGGACGAAGGCGGGCACGGCGCGAAGAAGCGACAGGTTGTGCCCGGGGGCCTTACCGAACCCGATGCCCGGGTCGATGAGGACCCGGTCCCTTCCGATCCCGGCCGATGCGGCGACATCGACCCTTTCCAGCAGGTAGTCTAGCACCTCCCGCACCACGTCGTCGTACCCCGTATCCGTCTGCATCGTCCCCGGATCGCCCCGCATGTGCATCAGGACCACCGGACACCCCCGTTCGGCGGCCAAGGGGGCCATCTCGGGGTCCCCTGTCAGCGAGGAGATGTCGTTGATCCAGTCGGCTCCGGCGTCGAGGGCGGCCTCGGCGACCCGTGCGTTGGTCGTGTCGATGGACAGCGGCACCCCCAGGTCGCGAATTCCCTCGATGACCGGCAGCACGCGGTCCTCCTGGGCCCGGGTGCCCACCGGCTCTGCACCCGGCCGGCTGGATTCGCCCCCCACGTCCAGAAGGTCGGCGCCCTCCTCCACCATCCGTCGGGCGTGACGGATCGCGTTCGGAGGATCCAGGAACCGGCCGCCGTCGGAGAACGAGTCCGGGGTGACGTTGAGGATCCCCATCAGCAGCGGCGCGGGTCCGCTGCACACGAAACCGCCCCGCCAGGGCAGCGAGCAGCGGGTGACGGGAGCCAGGTCCATGGCCCCGAAGGGTACCAGACCCGGGATTCAGGTGGCGGGTACGGGCACAGGAACGGGCTCGGACTCGGGCCCGGCCTCGGGCTCCGGCTCGGGCTCCGGCTCGGACACGGGGCCGGTGCCGCCCCCGGTCTCGGGCTCGGCGTCCGGGTCCCTCGGGGGAAGCCCCTGGACGAACCGCTCCACGTCGGCACCCCCCAGGGATTCGCGGACCAGCAGCTCGTTGGCGACGTCGTGCAGGGCCTGCATGTTCTCGGTCAGCAGCTGCTTGGCCCGGTCGTAACAGGACGTGACGATGGACCTGACCTCGCCGTCGATGTCCACGGCGGTCTGGTCGCTGTAGTCCTGCTTGCGGGACATCTCCCGTCCCAGGAAGATCTGCTCTTCCTTCTTGCCGAAGGACAGGGGCCCGAGGCGATCGCTCATCCCCCACTCGCAGACCATCTTGCGGGCCACGTCGGTGGCGCGCTCGATGTCGTTGCCGGCGCCGGTGGTGGTGCGCTCGAGCGCGAGCTCCTCGGCCGCTCGTCCACCCATCAGGATCGTGATGTTGGATATCAGGTACTTGCGGTCGTAGGTGTGGCGTTCGTCCACGGGCAGCTGCTGGGTCAGTCCCAGCGCCTGCCCCCGGGGGATGATCGTGACCTTGTGCACCGGATCCGAGTTGGGCAGCAGCTCGGCGACGATGGCGTGGCCGGCCTCGTGGTAGGCGATGTCGCGCTTCTCGTTCTCGCTGAGCATGAGCGATCGGCGCTCGCTGCCCATCATCACCTTGTCCTTGGCGAGCTCGAAGTCCTCCTGCTCCACCTGGTCCTTGTTGTGGCTGGCGGCGGCCAGCGCAGCCTCGTTGGCCAGGTTGCGCAGGTCCGCTCCCGAAAATCCCGGGGTCCCGCGCGCGATCTTCTCCAGATCGATGCCGTCGGCCATCACCACGCCGCGGGTGTGGACCTCGAGGATCCCCTTGCGGCCCTTCACGTCGGGCAAGGGCACCACAACCCGCCGATCGAAGCGGCCTGGCCGGAGGAGCGCCGGGTCCAGCACGTCCGGGCGGTTGGTGGCGGCGATCAGGATCACCCCGTCGTTGGATTCGAACCCGTCCATCTCCACCAGCAGCTGGTTGAGGGTCTGTTCCCGCTCGTCGTGTCCGCCGCCGAGCCCGGCGCCCCGGTGGCGACCCACCGCGTCGATCTCGTCGATGAAGATGATGCAGGGAGCGTTCTTCTTCCCCTGCTCGAACAGATCCCGCACCCGGCTGGCGCCCACGCCGACGAACATCTCGACGAAGTCGCTACCGGAGATGGAGAAGAACGGAACCCCCGCCTCACCTGCGATGGCCCGGGCCAGCAGGGTCTTGCCCGTCCCCGGACCGCCCATCAACAGCACGCCCTTGGGGATCTGGCCGCCGAGGCGCGAGAACTTCCGGGGCTCGCGGAGGAACTCGATGATCTCCTCCAGCTCGTCCTTGGCCTCCTCGATCCCGGCCACGTCCTCGAAGGTCACCTTCTTCTGGGAGTCGCTGAGCAGCCGGGCCTTGGACTTGCCGAACTGCATCGCCCGGCCCCCGCCGATGTTCACCTGGCGGAAGAAGAAGAAGAAGACGAAGACCACCAGCATCAGCGGCAGCCAGTAGATCAGGAACAGCTGCCAGCGGGGTTCGCGCTTCTCCTTCTGGTCGTACAGGAGGTTCGCCTCGCGCAGGATCAGCTGTGTGTTCTCCGCCTCGAGGTTCCCGTGGCTGGTGAACTTCTTGATGTCCTCGCCGTTGGGTCGGTACTCGCCGCTGAGATCCTCGCCTTCGGCGACCAGCGAGACGACCTCGCCGTCCTTGATCCGCTGCTGAAGCTCCGAGAACTCGATCTCGGTGGCCTTGGGTTCGCTGCGCCCCTGGATGAAGGTGAACGCCAGCAGGGCCACGATCGCCAGGAAGAGCCAGAACGCGATGGTCTTGTGTGCCTGTTTCACGAGCCTTCACCTACCGAAAGATCCAGGATCCGGGTCGTGCCCGCATCCACCCGCGCGATGTCGGCGGCGCGCACGCCCGGAACCCAAAGAATGGCCCCGTCGACGCTGACCACCGGCCAGCTACGCCTCAGCTCCCGGGGGATGCTCGCCTCGGCCAGCAGGTCGCTGACCTTGCGTGAACCCGGTCCCCCGAAGGGGCGCAATCGCAGTCCGGGTGCAAACGTGTGCATGCGCGGACGGGTTGTCAACTTGTCGCGATCGAACCAGGCCCTGCGGGTCCCGGCCCCGGGCCCCCGACTCACCGCGTCGCGCTGCCCGTGAATCCGGGTCACCACGGTCAGGCCGGTGGCGGACCAGACCCGGCGCCCGTTCCAGGGCAGCTCCATCACCTCCGCGGCTTCGTCGGGCAGCGGCGGGGGACGGCGGGCCACGATCCGGGCGCCTCGACGTTCGATACGGCCACCCCCGGGCAGGTCGACTCCGGCGCTGCGGTCCGGTCCCTCCAGGAGCTCCAGCGCGGCGGTCAGATGGACAGCCCCCGGCCTCGTCTCCCCCTCCAGGCTGCCGGCCAGGTCCCGCAGCACCCGCACGAGCAGGGGGCGGGGGTGCCCGTTGAGCCGGTCCACCCGCATCCCCTCCCCCTCGCTGGCGGCCGCGGCCAGCTCGGCCGAGAGGGTGGTCAACAGCTCCTCGTCCTCCGCCGCCCGATCGGCGAGTCGGGCCAGCTGGAGCGGGACCGAGTCCCCGGCGGACCGCATCGCCGCGGGCATCAGGTCGCGGCGGATGCGATTGCGCAGGTGGGCGCGGTCGCGGTTGGTGGGGTCCTCGGCGTGGGACAGTCCGCGCCGGCGGGCGTAGTCCGAGAGCTCGGCCCGAGCGTGGCCCAGCAGGGGGCGAACCCAGATCCCGCTGCGCGGTCGCATGGCGCCCAGTCCGCGAACTCCGGTCCCCACGAGGATCCGCATGAGCACGGTCTCGGCCTGGTCGTCCCGATGGTGCGCGAGGGCGATGGCGTCGGCGTCCACCCGCCCGGCCTCCCAGCGCAGCGCCCGGCGCCGCGCGCGCCGCGCCGCAGCCTCCAGTCCCACGCGCGACCGGGCTTCCCCCGAGACCCGCGTACGAAGCAGGCGCCAGGGCACGCCCACGTCGAGACAGCTTCTCGCCGCCGCGTCCGCCTCGGCCCGGAAGTCCTCCCGCAGCCCGTGATCGACGGTGGCCGCCTGCACGGTGATCCCCAGGGGCTCCTCGAGGCGGGCGAGGAGGTGCAGCAGCACGGTCGAGTCCAGTCCGCCGGAGCACGCGACCAGAACCCGCTCCCCCCCGGTGATGCCGCAGCTCCCCCGCAGCACCCGGATCACATCGCCGACGAGCCGATCCCCGGTCATCGGGAGTCCACCGCCGCGGCCACGGCCGCGATGGCCGACAGCGAGTCCGGCTGGACCTCGCACGCCAGGGCCGCCCGGTTGCGGTCCTCGGCGCCACAGCGCTGGCAGCGGTGGCGGATGACCACGTCGTCGCCACCCATCCGATCGATGGCCACCGGGGCCATGAGCCCCCGGCAGGCGGATTCGCGGTCCCCGGGCACCCGGTCCACGTGCAGGGAGTACAGGCAGCGGGGGCAGTGGTTGCGCTGTACGCCGCGATCCGCGGGCGCCACGGCGAGCCCGCAGTGGCCGCACGAGAAGCCCTCGTTGCGGGCGATGGGGTTGCTGCGCCGGCGCGCGTCGGCCTCCCGTCCCAGGCCCAGCCGAACCAGGCGCGCCGGCGTCACCTCACCCGACACCACGCCCGCGCCCGCCCACAGGGACTCGAGCACCCCCGCGTCGCCGTGGTGTTCGAGGGCACGGACCACCGCTCGAAACGCCGTGCGCCCCTGCCGCGCCAGCGAGAGCAGTTCGGACGCCCGCGTCCCGGCCGCCGTGTCCTGATTCAGGATCTCAGAGGATCGATCGTAAACATCCGGATTCACACCCTTTCCGGGTCTTTTACGCTTTGCGCTCTGGGTGGGTCCAGGCATGCCCCGAGTCTGCCAACCGCCGCCCGGGGGGTCAACGGGGCTCCGCCCGGGCACGCGCCCGTGGGCGCAGGGGAGCGGTTTGGCCTATGATCGGCCGCTACGAGGTGCGAGCGGTGAGCGACGAACCACGACGAGACGAGAGGGGCTTCGTCTCTACCGACGACGGTCTCGACCTGTTCTTCCGGGTCCACGGACGGGGCGCCCCCCCCATGGTGTGCTGCAACGGGCTGGGCGTCAGCACCTTCTTCTGGCACTACCTGGTGGACACCTTCCGGGACCGCCTGTCCGTCACGCTGTGGGACTACCCCGGCCACGGGCGCAGCCAGGAGCCCCCCGAGGAGCGCTCCTTCGCCGTGGATCGCCTGGCGCGGGACATGTGGACCGTGGTGGATCACCTGGGATTGGAGCGCCCGATCCTCCTGGGCCACAGCCTGGGGGTCCAGGTGATCCTCGAGGCCTTCCGCCAGCACCCGGACCGGGTGGGCGGGCTGGTCCCGATCCTGGGCACCTACCGGCGCCCCCTGGACACCTTCTACGACTTCCGCCACAGCCGAAAGGGCTTCGACGCGGCCATCGCGCTGGCCACCTCGCGGATGGGCCCCTCGCTGGAGCGCTGGCTCTGGCAGCCCCTGCTCGCCCTGCCCTTCGCCTGGAACCTGGCCGGTGGCGCCAACATGGTGGACGTGGCCCGGGTGGATCGGACCGAGCTGAGGCGCTACCTCCATCACCTGGTGGACATCGGCCTGCCCCTGTTCTTCCGCATGGCCCGGGACATCGCCGACCACGACGCCACCGACCTCCTCCCCCGCGTCGACGTACCGACGCTGATCGTGGCCGGGGAGCACGACACCTTCACGCCCATCGCGGCCTCCTACCACATGCGGGACACCATCCCGGGGGCCGAACTGCTCTACCTGGAGGGGGCGACCCACGCGGGCATCGTCGAGCGCCCCGAGGTGATCTACCCACACATCGACCGCTGGGTCGGCGAGCACTTCGCCGGCCGCCTGGCCGGGGGGCCTGGAGGGGAACCGTGAGAATCCACGCCATTGGATGCGCCGTCGTCCTGCTGTCGACCCTGGCAACCACCGGCCCGGCGCGGGCGGGTGGCGAAGGGCGCGCCGTGCTCCTGTTCGGGCCCGGGGCGTCCAACGCCGACGGCATCGTGGCCGCCGGGTACGCCCGGGAACGCCTCCCGGCCCGGGAGAGGCCGGACGAACGGGTGGGGGTCACCGGCATCCCCTTCCCCGCCGATCGGGACTACTGGATGACGGGCGACGGCCGGGTGGCCTGGTGCGCCGGAACCGCCCCCGAGGAGCTGTCGGTGGTCCTGGGGCGGGCCCGGGAGGCCCTGGACCTGCTGGAGTCGGAGCGGGTCATCGACGGGGTGGACCGGTTCCTGGCCGCGGCCCCCTGCCTCACCCGCGCCGTGGAACCGGCGAAGCTGGCCGAGCTCTATCTGCTCCGGGGGCTGGCGAATCACGTGGACGGTCGCACGGCGGCGGCCCGCGAGGACTTCGCGGCCGCGTCCGGCATCCACCCCGAGCTCCGCTGGGACGTGGGCTACCCGCCGGATCCCCAGCAGACCTACCTCGTGGCCCGGGAGGAGACCCTGGCCGCCGACCCGGCGCAGTTCGGGTTCACCGCCTCGCTGGTCGCCGGGCTGGAGGCCACGGTGGACGGCAGGGCCATGGGCGGGCTGGTACTCCACGAGCTGTACCCCGGGCCCCACCTGCTCCAGATCCAGGGCCCGGAAGGCCCTCCGGTCTCGGCGATGCTCCACCTGGAGGCAGGCGACACCGCGGTGATGCTGGACCGCTACGGGGCCAGCGCCGCTGCGATGACCGGTCCCCACTCGGAGCTGACGCGGGTGGCCGCCCGCACGATGCTCGACGCCCTGGCGGCCCAGTGGACCGCCTCGTCGGTGGTGGTGGTCGACACCACCTTCCGCAAGGAGCTGGGCGAGCCGCGGGTGTACCGCTACGACGTGGGCTCCCGGGAGTTCGAGACCCTGTCGGCGATCCGGAACCTGCGCAAGCACATGCCGAGGCACGCGGATCGGGTCCGCCTCGGGGTGAGCGGCGGCGTGCTCTTCGAGGGGGGCGCCGTGGCGGCCCCGGGGGAGGACCAGGGAAGCACCGAGTCCCACACCGGGATCGACCCCTCCGGGAGTATCGAGGTCCGCATCGGCAGCGGGTTCACGCCCCGTGCGGCCTTGCACATCCAGCTCCACGCCCTGGGGGGAGGTCAGCTGTTCGCCGCGCCCGAGCTCGTCGGCGGATTCGGCTACCGCTGGCGGCCCCGCGTCCTGCAGACCTACGTCGGCCTGGCGCTGCGCTACCGTACCCGGGCCCGGGCGCTGGGGGACATCACCGGCCGCTTCCCCCTGATCCAGGACGCGGAGACCGGGACCGCGACCGTGTCCCCCCTCGACACCGCTCTGGGCATCGACGTCAACATCGACATCGTCACCCCGCGCTTGCCGACGCTGTACTTCCGTGTCGGCGGCTCGGCGGCGTTCTACTGGAGCGGGGCGCGGGACATCTCCCTGTGCGCGGGTGCCGGACTGCGGCTCTGATCCCGGGCCAGGTCGCCCGGCGGCACCGTCAACGGTCCAGGGGGGTGACCGTCTCGGCGCCCGCCATCTTGCGAGCCCACTCCAGCAGCTCGACCTGATCGGTGGAGCACTCCACGCAGATCGCGATCCGCTCCTCGACGCTGGCCCAGAGGGTCTCGGCCGCCGCGGCGTCGCCCCCCCGCGCCTGGGCCAGCCCCGCGAACACCGCGCCGTGGCCCAGCAACGGGTAGGCCTCGTCGAAGGCCAACCCGGCGGCCAGCAGCAGCTCGCGGCGATCCAGTGCGGCGAGCGCCTCCATTCGTAGGACCTGGGGGCCGATCTCGTCGGGCATGGCCTCGCTGAGGCGATCCAGCTCCGCCAGGGCGCCCTCGGCATCGCCCCGCCGCAGCCGGACCTCCGCCCTCCCCTGCAGCAGGAAGACGTCCTCGGGGAATCGCACCAGGCCCGCGTCCACGGCGGCGCTGGCCCGGTCGAACTCGTCCACGGCGACCCAGAGATCGGCGGAACCCAGGTACTCGAAGGGATTCACCGGCTCCACGCCGAGGGCCGAGTCGAAGGCCTCGGCGGCCTCCCGGGACCGTCCGAGGCCATCGAGCGCCTGGGCCTGGGGGAACACCAGCCCCTTGTGCCCCCGGTCCAGTGGGAAGCGCTTGCGGGCCCGACCGGTGTACTCCAGCGCCCCCTCCAGCTGGCCGGCCTCCACCATCAGCCGGGCCACCTCCGTGGCGGCCTCGTCGTCGGTGAACGACAGGGCCTGCTCCCCCAGCTCACCGAGCTCCTCGAGGGCGGCCCGATCGCCGCCGGCGAGGCGTTCCTGGACCCGCGCCAGCGACGCGGCCATGGCGTCCCGGTCCAGGCTCGCGGGTACGGCCGTCGAGGGGGGGTCCGGAGGGGTGTCGTCGGGGGCGGATCGACAGGCGGCGACCAGCATCCCGAACGCCAGGGCAACGGTGAGCTGACGGAGGGTCAACGGTCCTCCAGGGCCTCCGCGCGCTCGCGGAAGGCGTCCAGGGTCTGGGGGAGGCTCGTCCCGGCGAGCCGGGACATGATGCCCCGCGGCACCAGGAGCTGGAAGTCCAGATCGATGGTGTAGGTCGCGCGAACGCGTCGGGGACCGAGGTCGGCCAGGACCCAGCTTCCGGTGTTCCCCCGCAGCCAGCGCGACTCCTTCAACGTCCAGTCGAGGCGCGTCGGACGGACCCCCTGCAGATCCAGCGTGTAGCGGATGCGCTTGATCAGATCGAGCTCGAACTCGGCCACCGCGCGCTCGCCTTCCCGATCGAGCACCCGTACGGCCGACATGGTCGGCAGGAACTCGGGGTAGGCCTCGTAGTCGACGATGACGTCGTAGACGCGGTCGATCGGAGCGTGGATCTCCACGGAGCGGGTGGCTCCGGTCATCTCGTCTTCCCCCACGAACCGCGGGCCCCGCCCGCGAGTTCGCCTTGATTAGCGCCGCCCGCGCGGCCCTGCCCCCGGCGGCGGCGGCGGGGGTCGCAGCTTCCCCGCGACCTTCTTCAGCAGCTCGCCGAGTTCCCGTACTCCCAGGATAGCGCATGCGGCCACGTAGACCGCGCCTCCCAGGGCCGCACCCCCCACCAGCTTGGCCAGCTGCAGGAGCTTGCCTGGCTCGTCCCACGACGTGGGCAGGAGCAGGGAGACCCCCATCACCGCCCCGACCATCGCGATCGTCGCCAGCAGGATCTTCACCATGCCCAGGGTGGTCCCCGGCACCATCGAGCCGATGCGGCGGCGGAGCAGCCACCAGATGACGAAGGCCTCCACGCTCACCGCGATGGATGTGGCGAGGACGAGCCCGCGGTATTCCATGAAGGGCTTCAGCGCGAACACGAACCCCAGCTTGAGGCCGATGGTGAGCAGCGCCACGAGCATCGGCCGCAGGCTGTCCCCCAGGGCGAAGAAGATCGGGATCGCGACCCGCGGGTAGCAGAACCCGGCCACGCCCAGCGCGTACAGCTGGAGCAGCACGGCGGTCTCCGCCGCGTCGTGGAAGGTGAACTCGCCGGCCACGAACAGCGCCTGGGTGATGGGCCCGGCCAGGGCGAACAGCAGACCCCCCACCGGCAGCGAGACCAGGAACAGCATCGACACCGAGCGGGAGACCGTGCCGCGCAGCGCGGCCGGATCCTCGGCGGCCACGTCCAGGCTGGCCTTGGCCAGGGTCGCCGTGGCCAGGGCCATGCCCACCATCGAGATCGGGAAGAGCACCAGGCGGAAGCTGTACTCGACGTAGGAGACGACCCCGTCCCCGTACCGGGACGCGACCTGCATGTCGATGATGTTGGTCAGCTGGATCGCCGCCAGCCCCAGCAGCCCCGGGAGCATCAACAGCACCACCTTGCGCAGCCCCTCATGGGCCAGCTGCAGGCGGGGTCGCAGACGGAAGCCCAGGCGCCGCACCGCCGGGTAGAGCACGGCGAACTGGGCCAGGCCCCCCACGGTGTAGGCGCCGGCCACGGCCGCCGATGGGTCCAGTCCGGTCCAGGTCTCGAAGGGGGCGCCCATCAGGCAGCCGACGATGGCCGCCAGGTTGAGGGCGGCGGGGGCCAGGGCCGGGAGGAAGAACCGGCCGTGCACGTTGAGCATGCCCGACAGCACGGTGGCCAGGGAGACCAGGAGGATGAAGGGGCCGGCGAGGGCGGTCAGCCGCGTGGCCAGCTCGAGGGTCTCGGGGCGGTCCGCGAAACCGCCGGCGAACAGCAGCACCCAGTACCGGCCGGCGAAGACGAAGGAGGCGACGATGGCCCCCAGCACCAGCATCAGGAAGCCGAGCATCACGTTGGCCAGCAGGAAGGCGGCCTCGCGCCCCCGCTGCTCCATGTAGCGGGTGAAGCTGGGCACGAAGGCAGCCGCCATCGATCCCTCGGCGAACAGATCCCGGAGTACCGACGGGACCCTCAGGGCGATGGCCAGGGCATCCCGGACCGGCCCGGCGCCGAAGAAGTAGGCCAGCGCGATCTCGCGGACCAGGCCCAGGGCGCGCACCGCCAGGCCGGCGACGGCGATGACCAGGGCGTTGCGACCGACCTTCTCCACTCCGCGGGACGACATGGCCCGCGATGGTGCCCGGTCCGTGTGCCCAGGGCAAGCCCGGTGGGATCAGGCGCGGACGGCCAGCACGGTGAGGCGGTGCAGATCCCTGGAGAGGGCCCGGATCCACGGTGCCAGGACGCGGCGCTGGACCGGATCCCGCAGGTCGGCCCCCGCCACCTCGGCCAGGGTCCACAGGGCAGCCGGTTCCAGGGAGCTCGACTCGGACTGGAGGATCGACCAGCCCACCCCGCGCAGCTCCTCTCCCAGGGTCGACGCCTCCAGGCGCCCGGGCACTCCACTCCCCCACCCTTCCAGCGCCCGACGGAGCTCGGGCGGTGCGGATGCACCGATGGCCACGTCCGCGATCGCCAGCCGGGCCCCGACGGCCCCGACCCTGCGCGCTTCGCCCAGGGCGGCCTCCCGGTCCGGCAACAGGCTCAGCGAGCAGTTCATCACGATCCGATCGAAGCTCCCCGTGTCCCAGGGAAGCGCGGCAGCGTCCCCGAGTCGGAGGTCCGGAGTGGGCGGCGCCTCCACGACTCCCCGCGCACGTTCGAGCATGCCCGGGGAGGCATCCAGCCCGGCGATGGCACCCTGGGGGCCCACGGCGTGCCGGGCCAGGGCCAGGTCGAGGCCCCCGCCACACCCCACGTCCAGCACCCGCATGCCCCGCCCCGGCCCGGCGGTCGCCAGCGCGGACGCGAAGCCGAGGGAGAGGCGAGCGGCGCCCGGGGGCAGGGCGGCGAGTCGGCTCGGATCGTAGTCTCCGTGCAGTCCCGCGGGTCCACCCAGCTGCCCGGAGAGCACGGCGAGTCCCGGCGGGAGGGCCGTGCTGGCGACGCCCTCCAGCGCGGCGATCCGGTCGTAGACGTCGGCCAGGTCAGCGTCCGCCGACGGGGGATCCGCCCCCCCCTTCGACCCGCCGGGACCACGGTACGGGGTCAGTCGGACACGGTGGACATCGCGCGCGTGGGGTTTCATTGACAGCCGCCCGGACCGGCCGCTACGTTGCGGCCTGTAGCGCAGTCCACCGTAACGCGAATCGAGGGGCCCTTCCATGCCGATCAGGGAGCTGCTGCGGCGGCTGGATCGCCGGGTCGCCAGCGAGGAACTCGAGGAGTTCATCGCCCGGCTGCCCAACGAGCTGAACGAGTTCGGCTACGACGACTGGGGATTCTCGCCGGACACGGCCGTGTACGCCCTGGCCGTCAGCAAGTGGCTCTACCGCAACTACTTCCGCGTGGAGGCCCACGGGACCGGATGGCTGCCCGAGAAACGCGCGGTCATGGTCGCCAACCACTCGGGGCAGCTGCCCTTCGACGGATTGATGGTCGGCACCGCGGGCCTGCTGGAGGGCGATCCGCCCCGCCTGTTCCGGGGCATGGTCGAGCGCTGGATGCCGACCCTGCCGTGGGTCTCGACCTTCTTCTTCCGCTGCGGACAGGTGGTGGGCAACCGGGACGACTGCCTGACCCTGCTGGAGCACGACGAGGCGATCCTGGTCTTCCCGGAGGGGATCCGCGGCAGCGGCAAGACCATCTGGCAGCGGTACGAGCTCCAGACCTTCCCCACCGGCTTCCTGCGCCTGGCGCTGCGGACCGGGGCACCGATCCACCCCGTCGGCGTGGTCGGCGGCGAGGAGTCCATCATCTCGGTCTACGACTGGAAGGCCGCGGCGCGGATGCTGGGGATGCCCTACATGCCCATCCCCGCCTTCCTGCCGATCCTGGGCCCCCTGGCCATGCTGCCCATGCCCACCAAGTTCATCCTGCACTTCGGCGAGCCCCTCCACCTCGAGGGCGATCCGGACGCCCCGGACGCCGAGCTGCGGCCCCTGGTCGAGCAGGTGGAGGACGCGATCCGGGCCCAGATCCAGCTGGGACTGGACCGGAGGCGCGGCATCTTCGACATCCCGGCCATCGATGCCCTGATTCCCGGAGGCGGGCCGTGAGCCCCCGGCGCGGCAAGAGCCGCAAGTCCCCCCGCAAGATCCTGGTCACCGGCATCGCCGGCAGCATCGGCCGCGCGCTGTGGCGCAGACTGGTCGAACGCAAGGACATCGAGCTGTACGGTGTCGACCGGCGAAACTGGCTCCTGGACCGGCCGGCGAACTTCCAGTTCGTCCAGGTGGACATCAACCGCAACCGGGCCGAGGACGTCTTCCGGACCGTCCGCCCGCACACCGTGGTCCACCTGGCGTTCCTGTCCGACCAGTCGGTCAAGAAGCAGCGCCGCCACCAGACCAACGTCATCGGAACCCAGAAGATGCTGGGCTACTGCGCCAAGTACGGCGCGCGCAAGGTGATCGTGGTCTCCCAGCACCAGGTCTACGGTGCATCCCCCAGCAATCCCTCGCTGATCACCGAGGACATGCCGTTGAAGGCCGCAGCCTCCCGCGGCGAGCTGGGCGATCTGATCGAATTCGACCACGTATGTCGCTCGTGGATGTACGAGCACGGTCGCACGCCCCTGGTCCTCCTGAGACCGGTGTTCGCGCTGGGGCCCAACGTGCGCAACGGATTCCTCTACCACTACCTCCACCTGCGCCGGGTCCCCGTGGCCATGGGCTTCAATCCCATGATCCAGATCCTCCACGAGGAGGACGTGGCCGAGGCCATCGAATGCGCCCTTAAGGCCCGCGCCCGCGGGATCTACAACGTCACCGGATCCGCGGCGATCCCCCTGCTGCGCCTGCTCGACGAGCTGAACATCCGTAGCTACCCCGTGCCCCACCCGCTGCTGTACAAGGGGGACGAGATCCTCTTCCGGCTCCGCCTGTCGCGGGTGCCACCGGGATCGGTCCAGTTCCTCCAGTACAACTGCGTGGTCAACGGCGAGCGGATCCGCAAGCAGCTGGGGTACCAGCCCGTTCGTACCCTCCGCGAGACCCTCCGGCACTTCTCTCGCACCCACGCTCCCGTGGTCGCCTGACCCCGCGGACCCTGCGGTCCTTCCCGAACCCAGCCCCGCCAACTGCCCGCCACCCGTGGCTTTTTTCGTCTGCGCCAATATTGGCGCAGAAGGTCCACCGGGAGGGGTATTCACAAGTTATCCACAGGGCCGTATGCCAGACTTGACAGGTTTTACCACCCGGGAGTAAGTTTTTACCATGACGTGCTCATCCACAGCCCCGTCCACAGGACCTCTGGGTCGGGGTGTGGGGTTTTACCATCGAGACTTTCCCCTACTCGAAAGCTGACGCTGTGCCGGCGGCGCCGACCTGGGTGTGGCGCCTCCACGTGGAAGGAGCGGACTCATGGGAAAGCTGACCAGGCGTGTCAAGTTCATCGCTCGGGAGAGGCGCCTCTCCATCCCTGCGGAATTCCTGCATCGCAACGGGATCCAGCGGGGCGACCTGCTGATGGTGTCGCTCCAGGGCCAGGATCTGTACGTGTTCCACCCCGACACCTGGGAGCGGATGGTGGAGCTCGCGGGAAACGTGGATCGCTGGTTCCCCAGCGATCAGCACCCCTTCTTCCGGATGATGGAGTTCGGCGCTCCGGTCAAGCTGGGCAGTCAGGATCGGGTGGTGCTCCCCAAGGCGTTCCCCTTCCATCCCGGCGAGACCGTGCGCCTGCACTGGGACCTGCAGGAGGGATTCATCCGCCTGACCCCGGAGGAGTTGCCGGCTTCCAGGGGGCCCGCGGCGGGGGCGCGTGCCACCCAGACGACGATGGTGGACTACTTCGGTAGCGGCGGCGGCGCGACCTTCGACCGCAAGGGTGCCATGCGGCGGCTCACGGAGCGGATCATGCTCAGCGAGATCGACCACCGGGACCGCGGCTGCTCCACGCAGTCGCCCATTCCCGGTGAGGCGCTGCTCCGCTCGATCCGCGTGGAGGGCATCCGGCGGCCTGTGGTCCTGCGTGAGCGGGACGATGGCGCCTATCAGATCGTCCACGGTTTCCGCCGCATCTCGGCCGCGCGCCAGCTCAAGATGGCCGGGATCCCCGCCGTGGTCTTCCGGGGCCTCGACGAGGACGACCGGGATCGACTCAAGCTGATGGAGGCCGAGGAGGCGCCGCCCATGGACAGCTCCCCCCTGCGGCGGTTGCAGTCCACGGTCAAGCTCTACCAGGGGCAGGTGGATCTGTCCGAGATCGAGAAGATCACCGGCCGCCGCAAGCGAACCCTGCAGCGGTACCTACGGGTGGCGGAGAACCACGTCCTGCGCGAGGCCATCGAGCGCGGCCGGCTCTCCATCTTCAAGGCCGAGGAGATCCTCAAGGCGGGCATCGATCCCGAGGTGGCGATCCGCCGCAAGATGACCGTCAAGGAGATCAAGGCCGCCGCCCGCCGCAACGCCGGCAACCGCCGCCCCCGCCGCCGCACCCAGCGCACGGTCTCCTGACCTTCCTCTTTCTCCTCCCGCACCCGCACCCGCAATAGGCTCTCCATGGCACGTGTAGGGTCTGTCCGGCCTTCCCCCGATCGGGCCTGTCCGGGGTTTGTATAGCCGGAGCCTGTGTACAGGGATTGTCCAGTGAGGCTCGAGACTCGCGAAAAATCACAGAAGAACGGGCCCGGGCCCGGAAATCAGGCTGATCTCGGGAGCGGGTGCGGGAGAGGAGTCAGGCCCAGGGGGCCAGGAGAGCTTCGATCCGGTCGAAGGCGCGTTCCAGGTCGTTCATGGAGGCGGCGTAGGAGAAACGGATGCAGGAGTCCTCGCCGAAGGCGGCGCCCGGGACGGAGGCCACCTTCCCTTCCATGAGGATGTACTCGCTCACGTCCACCGACGTCTCGAGCTCCATGCCCGACGGAGTGGTCCGACCCAGGAGCCGCTCCACCGAGGGGAAGAGGTAGAACGCGCCCTGGGGAGGATGGGCCACGTCCAGGCCCGGGATGGTCTTCACCCGCTCGAGCAGCCACTCGCGGCGCTCGCCGTAGGTCCTTCGCATCTCCTCGACGGGGTCCTGGGAGCCGACCAGGGCGCCCAGGGTCGCCTTCTGGCTCACGGAGCAGGGGTTGGAGGTGCACTGCCCCTGGACCTTGGTGCAGGCGGCGGCCACCTCGGGCGGTGCCACCAGGAAACCGATGCGCCAGCCCGTCATCGCGTAGGCCTTGGAGACGCCGTGCACCAAGCAGGTGTGCGCGGCCACCTCCGGGCCCAGGCTCAGGGGATTTGTCGCCTCGATCCCGCCGTAGACGATGGGATCGTAGATGGAGTCGGCGATCAGCGTCAGATCGCGCTCCACGGCCAGCTGGGCCAGGGCCTCGATGTCCTCCCGGGGGAGCACGATCCCCGTGGGATTGGAGGGGTTGTTGAGCACGATCGCCCTGGTGCGCTCGTTCACCGCGGCGCGTACCTCGTCCATGGGGATCCGGAACCCGTCCTCGGGGCGGGTGCGTACCACCACCGGCGTGGCGCCCACCAGCCGAGCCTGGTCCGGATAGCTGACCCAGTAGGGGGAGAAGATCAGGACCTCGTCCCCCTCCTGCCAGAGGCTGACGGCCAGGTCGTACAGGCACTGCTTGGCCCCACTGGAGACCACGACCTGCTCCGGAGCGACGGGGGCGCCGTAGCGTCGGGACACCCAGTCGGCGACGCCCTCGACGAGCTCGGGGAAGCCCTTGACCGGCGTGTACCGGGTGAAGTCCTGGTCGATGGCCGCGCGCGCGGCCGCCTTGGCCGCGGGCACGGTGGGGAAGTCCGGCTCCCCCAGGGTCAGCGAGATGATGTCCACCCCGTCCCGACGCATCTGGGCGGCCCGGGCCGCCACGGCGAGGGTGGCCGAGGGCTTGATCCGGCTCATGCGGTCGGCGAGTCTCATCGTTCCCCCTTCTTGCGCGCGATGGCGTTCTCCACCAGCTCGGGCACCATGTGGCTCACGGTACCGTTCAGCATCGCGATCTCCTTGACCATCCGGCTGCTGACGTAGAAGTACCGCTCGTCGGTCATCATGAACAGCGTGTCGACCTCGGGGGCCAGGTTGCGGTTCTGGACCGCCATCTGGAACTCGTAGTCGAAGTCGGACACCGCGCGGAGACCCCGCACGATGAACTGGGCACCCTGGTCCCGCACGAAGTCGATGAGGAGCCCCTCGAACGAGACCAGGGTGATGCCTTCGCAGTCACCGAGGCACGCCCTCAACAGCTCGATCCGTTCCTGGGCGGTGAACATCGGGCTCTTACCGGGGTTGCGTACCACGGCCACGATCAGGTGGTCGACGGCGAGCCGCACCCGCTTGAGGATGTTCAGGTGTCCCAGGGTGACCGGATCGAAGGAGCCGGGGTAGACAGCGATCCGTTCGCTCATCGTGGTTCGTCCTCCGTTCCCGCGCCGTCCGTCTGCTGCAGGTCGTCCGCGGACGCGCACTCGTAGAAACTCACGTTCGTCTGGCCGTAGCTGCGGCGATCGAATCGCTGCAAGCTGCCGATGCTCTCCGGCCCGCCCTCCCGGGGCGAGTGTTCCAGGACCACGACGCCGTCCTCTTCCAGCAGGGACAGGGTGGCCAACGCCCCGAGTATTCGCTCGATCTCGCCAGCATCATAGGGGGGATCTGCGAAGATCACGTCAAATCTCTCCCCGCGGGCTGCCAGGCGGCGGGCCGCGGAGACGGCGTCGTCCCGGATCAACCGGTGGGATCCCTCCCCGCCGGACCGGGGCAGGTTGGCCTCCAGGACACGCGCGACGGCGGGATCCCGCTCCACCGCCACCAGGCTGCGGGCCCCCCGGGCCAGGGCCTCGATGCCGAGCGTGCCCGCGCCGGCGTACAGATCCAGCACGGCGTCGCCTTCGCAGGTCTGGCCGAGGATGTCGAAGATCGAGCCCCGGACGCGGGCGGAGGTGGGCCGTACCGACAGGCCACGCGGGACCGTCAGGCGGCGTCCACCTCCACCTCGGCCACGAACTCGGGTCGTCAAGGTTCGGAATCGATCGTCAGCCCTGCGACCGGGCGCCGCACGGCCCCGCGGTGTCCCGCCGGGGCGGGTCCACGCGCGGGGACTGGCGACCTACAGGAAGTCGCACTCGTTGAAGCAGGCGTCGAGCGAGCAGTCCAGGTCGTAGTCCGTCGTTCCGTCGTTGGTGATGTCCGAACGGCAGGTCGTGGTCGTCGTCCCGTCGTTGAGGCACCCCTCGTCAGTCATGCAGATGCAGCAGCGCTGGATGTTGTCATCCGAGATCTGGGTCGGGCAGCCCGCGAGCATGCCCGCGGCGGCACCGAGGACCAGCAGCGCGGAAATCCCAGCAATCCATCTCGCCATTTTCCCTCTCCACTCTTTGCCCCGCACCGTTCGATATCGGCCGGGGTTCAACAGGATTTTCCTGGGGTTTGCCCCAATAGCGAGCCAAGCATACCGCCAGCCGCGGCCGGGAACAAGCGGCGGTCACGCCCCCCATCGCCGCCGCAGGAACCAGTCGAGCGCGAGGGGCAGGGCAGCCGCGAGTAGCCACCACGGACGGTTCCAGGCCGGTGTGGCGATCCGCCGGGACACCTTTCGCTCCACCAGCCCCTCCAGCGCCAGGTCGGCCATGCCCTCCCCCGGGTCCAGCGGGGAGCCGCCGGTCCCCTCGGAGAGGGCGCGCAGCAGGTCGGGATCGCCGTCGGGCGAAGCCAGCTCGGCGTGGGCGCCGCGCACCGTGAAGCGCGCCTCGGCGAGGGCGTCCGGGTCCGACGGTGAGGTGAGCTCGACGAGATAGGTCCCCGGTGGCAGCGCCCCGGCCTCGGCGATCCAGATCCCCTCGCCGTCAGCCACACCGGAGAGTTCCGCGCGAACCTCCTCGCCACCCAGTTCGAGGATGCGCAGGTCCAGCTCCGCGCCCGTCCGCCCCGCGTATTCGGCGGTCAGCGCGCGGCAAGCCAGGCGGGGAGCCTCCCCGGGGAGCATGTTCTCGGCGTGCGGCCGCACCTCCAGCCGCCGGTCCTCCTCGTCCCGGACCAGCCAGCGGACGGCGTTTCGCCACAGCCGCGTGTGGGCGTGGCCCTCTCCCTCCAGGGCCCAGCGCCAGCTCCCGTCGCTCGCCAGCGTCATCACCCTGCCCTTGCCCAGCTGGCGCACCGCCAGGACGGGTTGGGCCCCCTCCCCCGCTGTGGCCAGGACGATCCCTCCGTCCCGGACCGGCCCCACGCCGTTGACCGCACCCAGCTCCGGAAGATCGGACCAGGCCGCGCGGTTGGACTCCTCGTCTCCGGCGAGCTGCATCACCGGGTGGCGGTTGCCCACGGTGGTGGGCTCCAGGCGCCCCCCGGCCGCCGCGGACGCCGTACCCCGCTCCACCGGTAGCACGTCGTCCAGCGGTCCGGGTTCGCCGGCGCCGAAGGAGCCGTCGCCGCCGACCACCAGCAAGGCGCCGCCGTCCCGGACGAAGTCGATGAGGTTCTCGGCGTACCGGTTGCGGGCGCCGAACACTCCCGGCAGCGTCTGGAACGAGAAGTTCTGCATCACCACCAGGTCGAACCCGGCCAGGTCCTCGCCGAAGAGCTGCTCGTGGGGGAATTCGATGAGGCTGATCGGCGCCGCCCGGAAGGCACCGAACATGGGGGCGTCCCGCAGGATGTAGAAGCTGATCAGATCGATGTTGGGGTCGGTCTTGAGGAAGCGACGCAGGTAGCGCACGTCCCACGAGGGGTGACCGGCCAGCTGGAGCACCCGCGTCCGGTCGCGGATCACACGCAGGGTGACTGCGTCGGAGTTGTTCCCGGGGATGGGATCGGCGGCGGGCGCGGGTACCGTCGCCTCCAGGGTGAGGTACCCGACCTGATCGGGCGTGATCTCGAAGGAGACCTCGCCGCGACCGTCTCCGTCCAGGGTGACCGTCCGGGCAGCGACCTCCTCGCCGTCCCGGACCAGGGAGAGGGTGACCTCGGCGGGACCCTCGTCACCGGCCTCCACCGCGACCGGAAGCTGGATCGGCCGGCGAACGAAGGCGAAGGGCGCCACCGCACCGATCCGCACCGCCAGGTCACCGGCCACGTCGCCGCCGAAGGCCACCGTGTACACCGGCACGCCGATCCCCGCAGAGGACGCTCTCACCCCGTCGGCGCCGGCGCCCCCCATGGCCTGACCCAGCGGACCCCGGTCGGCGCCGTCGCCCAGCAGCACGACCGCCGCCGGGTGCAGCTCCGCCGTCGCCGCGTCGATGGCGGCGAGGTAGTCCGAACGGAGCCCATCCGGGGGCGGCAGGGAGCTCAGCTCGTCGGCGGACAGGGACCTGGACGGATCGCCGATCCACCGGGCCACGACCTCCGCACGGCTCGACAGCTCGCCGAGGGCGGGCTCGCTGCGCGCGAGGTAGTCGGCGGCGAGATCGATCCTCCGGGCGCCACCCTCCCGGATGCCCATGCTGGTCGACCCGTCCACCAGCAGCAGGACCGTGCGTCTGACCGTGTGTTGATCCAGGTGTGCTCGGGCCAACCCCGCCAGGGCCAGGGCCAGGGGGACCAGGGCGATCAGCCGCAGGGCCACACTGAGGCCCCGGCGTCCCGGTGAGGCGGAGAGGCGCAGCCCGGCGATGGCGAGGATAGCGACGGCGAGCAGCGAGACCGCGGCGAGGGCCGGCCCGGAGAGGTCGGGGACCCAGGCCCATACCGTGGCGCCGGACTCGGCGGGGCTCACGGGATCCTCCCCTCGTCACGCATCCGCTTCAGCAGGGCGTCCACGTGGACGGCGTCCCGCTTGTAGTTGGCGGTCAGCGCGTACATCAACAGGTTGATCCCCAGCTCGATGGCGCGCATGCGCTGGGCCTCGCCCCCGGGGACCACCTCCCGCGCGTACCCACCTCCCGGAGCCCGGGTCCAGGCCCCCGAGACGTCGTTGCGGGACAGCACCACCGGGGTGAGGTCTCCCAGGGAGACCCCCTCCAGGAAGGGCCACAAGGCGAACCGGCCGGCAGCGCCGTCCAGGAGGAAGAAGGAGCGGAAGACGGCGTGGTCGTAGCCCAGCGCCCGCATGGGTTGGTCGGGGAACAGGCGGCCGACCAGCTCCTCCACGGACTCCGCGAAGGGGCTCCTCTCGAGGCCGGAGGTGTCGTCGATCAACAGGAACGCGCCCGCGTACAGGTGCCGACGCAGCCCATCGACCGTCGCCTCGTCCGGCGACGGGAACGCCCGGGATCCCGCCAGGGCCAGCAGGGGCTCGCGGGTCACCCCGGCGTCGGCCAGCGCGCGCACCCTGGGTTCGGGATCCACGGGCACCGTGGTCAGCTGGCCCAGCTCGGCGAGGAGGTCGGCAAAGGCCTGGGTCCGCGGCATCTCGGGCCAACCGGGATCCAGGAGGCACACCCCCACCGAGGAGTCCTCCCACCCGGCCAGGGCACGGGGTGCGACACCCGCAGACGCCAGGCCCGCCACCAACAGCCGCAGGGTGTCTCGGCGGGTGATCATCGTCGTCGCCCTCCCAGCCAGGCCTCGGCCCCGAGCAGGGCGAGGAACAGGACGGCGAGGTGAGGCACGAGGGACACACGGCGGGTCACCGTGGCCCGCTGGGCTTCGTCCGGTCCCCCGGCGTCGTCGGACAGCCCGGTCACGTACACCAGATCCGGCAGCAGTTCGGCGAGCAGAGCCCGGTCCAGCGGGGTGGCCTCGGACTCCTCCGGTGCGACGCGGGCGCAGTACCTCAGCAGAACCGTCTCCCGGCCGTCCGCCGCGTCGGCCACCAGCCGGTGGTGCCCCGGGAACCGCGTGGCGGGCAGCGGCGCGACGGTCTCCAGCACTCGGATCTCCCCCGACGGTTCCGTGAGCCTGTAGCCGATGGCGTCGTCGGGGAGCTGCAATTCGATCGGCTCGCCCACCCCCGGCCTCTCCCCGACGCGCACTGCGCCGGAGGGCACGCGCTGCAGGTCGCCGGACAGGCGACGGACGATCTGGTGCACCATCGGGAGGTAGATCCCCCGCACGGGCAGGTCGGACCAGTCGTCGTCCAGGGTCGAGGTGAACAGGAGCAGGTGTCCCGCACCGACCTGCCGTTCCAGCAGCGCTGCCCGGCCGTCGGAATACCGGAGCAGGACGTCTGCGGACTCGGCCAGGAAGGGCTCGACCTCCAGTATCCGGTCGAATCGAACGCGACCGAACGTGGAGAGCCCACCGTCGCGAAACGGTGCCCAGAGAGGGTCGTCCAGGTCCGGTGGCGCGAGGGCGACTTCGCTGGCCTCGAAGGTCGACGAGTCCCGCGACTTGACCGCTCCCAGGGCCGCGGGCAACAGGTCGCCGAGGAGCCGGTTGTAGGCCTCGCGGTCGACCAGATTTCCTCCGGTGAGGAGCACTCCGCCGCCCCCGTCCAGCAACCGGCGCAGACCGGCGGCCAGCTCCTGCGAGGCCGGGACGTTGCAGACCAGCAGCACGGTGCCGGGCGTGGCGGGCAGATCGACGAGCTCGTCGACGGAGACCCGGATCGGCTCGTGCCCCCGCAGCGAGGTGGCCGAGGGTTGCAGCGCCGTGGCCAGGTAGTAGAGCTCGTCGTCCCGGGGTGACGCGCCCCCCTCACCCCCCAACAGGTATACGAACTGACGGGCGTCGCTGTGAAGGAAGAAGGGGTAGAGGTCATCGGCGGGGTTCGCGTCGCCGCCGATCTCCACGGTGGCCGGGACGGAACCGGCGCCGGCACCGACCACGGTGAACCGCTTCGGATGCTGGGGATCGTCGCCCCCGTGGCTCCCCCGGATGGGCTCCAGCCCCTCCACGTGCAGGTCCACGGGGACCGCTCCCTCGGCGGCCGGCGCGCCGCCCAGGCGGACCTCGACCGAGATACCCGCCAACCCCCCATCGGTGGGGGGCTGCTCGACCGAGGCGATCCAGCGGTTGAGCGGATCGGCCGCGGAGAGGTCCCGATACTGCAGCGAGATGCCGGGCGGCCAGGACGCCGCGAGGGCCTCCCCTGGGAGCCTCGTCGCGCTCCCGTCGCCGAGGACCACCACCTGTCCCTCGAGCGCCCCCTCCCGCAACAGCAGATCCAGCGCGAGCGCGAGGGCCTGGTCCAGGTCGGTGGCGCCGTAGCCGGCAGTCCCCGCTCGGATGGCAACCCCGAGTGGGTCCAGGTCCCGGGTCAGCCCCGGCTCCTCGAGTATCGCCTCGTGGTCCATCCAGACCAGGCCCACGCGGGTGCCTGGCTCCATCTCCCCCACCAGCTGTAGGGCCTGTGCCGCGATCCGGTCGAACACGGCGTCCCCCTCGATCCGGGTCTGGGTGGTCGCGGATCGATCCAGGACGAGCACCGTGTCCAGCGCCGTGGCCGAGGTCGCATCGACGCGCACCGATCGCAGGACCTGGGGACGGGCGAACAGGAACACGAGGGCGGCCACGGCCGCCATCCGCAGGGCCAGCAGCAGCAGATCGTCCAGCAACCACCTGCGCCTCAGGGTTCGCTGCGCCGTCTGCAGGAATCGCACGGCCGGGAAGGACACCCGTTCCAGCCGGCGTCGGCCGCCCAGGTGGGCCAGCAGGGGCAGGACCAGCAGGGCGAGGCCGGCCAGCAATCCCGGACTCGCGAAGGTCAACTCCACCGGCGAGCACCTCCGGTGCGGCCGGGGGCCAGCGCGGCGTCGAGTTCCCAGGCGACGGGGCGGCCCACGTCCAGCTCCACGTGGTCCACGCGGGCGTCCAGGAGCCTGGACCTCAGCCGGTCGACGTGCTCCGCGAACAGCTCCCTGTAGAGACGGCGGATCCGGGCCGGATGGGCGTGGACGGATGTCTCGCCCTCCAGCCCCTCGAAGGCCGCCGGATCGGCGAAGGGGAGGTCGCGTTCCGCGGGATCGACCACGTGGAGGACCAGGACCCCGTGCCCCCGCGCGCGCGCCTCCGTGAGCCCTTCGACCCAGCTCTCGTCCTCGTCCAGGGCGTCCGTACACACCGCGAGCAGACCCGGGCGACCGAGCCGCGCGACCGCCCCGGCGATGGCCTCGCCCAGGGCGCAGCCGGCGTCACCCGCCGGAAGTCCGTGGGCCACGTCCTGACACCAGGCCGCCACCTGGGGCCCGCCACGGCGCATCGGGAATTCTCTGATCCCGCGCCCCGCCAGGCCGAGCTGGGCCGAGTCCCCCTGCATCAGGAGTCGCCCACCGAGGATGGCCGCGGCGTGGGCCGCGACCTCGGACTTGGTCCCCGGGGTGTCCCCACGGGCATCCACCGATCCGTACTCCATGGATGCGCTGACGTCGACGACCACCGCGGCGCGAAGCGGCCGCTGGCTCTCGTACTGGCGCACCACCAGGCGATCGGAGCGGGCCGCCAGTCGCCAGTCCAGCATCCGCAGATCGTCCCCGGGCGCGTAGGGTTTGTGGTCGGCGAAATCGGTTCCCGCGCCGCGCCCCGTGGAGCGGTGGGCACCGGCGCCCGGTTCGAGGAGGGCCGCGTGGGCCAGGGTGAGCAGGGTCGCGGTCCTCTGTTCGTGGGCCAGGGTCGCCAGCCGAACGGCGGCCTCGGGTTCCGGCCCCTCCGGCCCTCCATCGGATCGTGAGTCAGAGCGCCGCATCGTCGGCCGGCGTGTCCCTCAGCAGGTGTTCGACCACGTCTCGTCCGTCGACACCGCGGGCCCCGGCCCGGTAGGTCAACAGGATCCGGTGGCCGAGGACCGCGTGCGCCAGGGCGTCCACGTCCCGACGGCTCGCCACGTCCCGGCCCCGCAGCAGGGCGCGGGCGCGGGCGCCGAGCACCAGGAACTGGCTGGCCCGGGGTCCCGCACCCCAGGCGACGTTCTCCTCCACGAAGCTGCCGCTCCCCTCCACCGGCCGGCTGGCGCGCACCAGGGCCACCGCCCGGTCCACCACCGACGGCGCGGCCGGCACGAGGCGCGTCAGGGCCTGCATCGCGGCGAGGGTCTCGGGGTCCAGGACCGGCTGGAGCTCCGGCGCCTCGGCTCCGGTGGTCTCCTGGGCGATCCGCCGCTCCTCGTCGGGATCCGGGTAGTCGACCCGGATCCGGACCATGAAGCGGTCCACCTGAGCCTCGGGCAGGGGATAGGTTCCCTCCTGTTCGAGGGGGTTCTGGGTGGCGAACACGTGGAAGGGAGCGGGTACGGGGTGGGTCTTGCCACCCACGGTGACGTGACCCTCCTGCATCGCCTCGAGCAGGGCGGCCTGGGTCTTGGGCGTCGTGCGGTTGATCTCGTCCGCGAGTACGAGGTGGGCGAACAGCGGACCGGGGACGAAGCGCAGCTCACGGCGCCCGGACCGCCGGTCCTCCTCCATCACCTCGGAGCCGGTGATGTCGCCCGGCATCAGGTCGGGCGTGAACTGGATCCGCGCGAAGGAGCACGAGGTCACCCGGGCGAGACTGCGAACGAGCAGGGTCTTGGCGAGCCCGGGCACACCCTCGAGCAGGGCGTGCCCCCGGGCCAGCAGCGTGATCAGCATCAGCTCGACCACCGGGTCCTGGCCGACGATGGTGCGCGCCAGCTGCTCGCGCACCCGGCGGCAGGTACCCACCACGTCGACCTCCTGCGCGGGGGTGGCGAGCGCGGGCTCGGGAGGTGGGCTGTTCATGGGGTACCTCGTTCGGTCACCGGGCCATCCCCGGCTCGGTGCCATCGTAGAACATGTGGTCCTCTAGCGCCTCGAGCGCCCCCTCGGCCCGCCGGACCGCTTCGGCATCCCTATCGGCGTCGAGGAGTTCGAGTCTCCAGGCGTGGATCCGGGGGTCGAAGGGGTTGATCAGTTCGGCATCGTCCAGGGCCAGCAGCGCCTGCTCCCGCTGGCCCAGGTCCATCTGGGCCCGCGCCGCGTTGATCAGCAGCGGTTCGAACTCCGGGTAGAGCCGCCGCGCCGCCTCCACCTCCTCCAGGGCGCGACCGGCCAGCCCCAGGTCGCGGAGCACCGCGGCCCGCTTGCAGGCCAGCGCCGGGGAGATGTCGTCCAGGTGGTTCGCGGCGCGGTCGTACTCCAGCAGCGCGGCGCGCCGCTGCCCCCGGGCCACGAGTAGATCCCCGAGGCGGGCGTGGGCGGCCCCCCTGGGCTGGCCCGCGAGGACGCGATCGTCCACGGTCGCGCCGGGGCCAGCCTCGTCCAGCGCCAGCCCGACCACTCCCGCGCCCTCCGCCGCCCCCACCTCCTGGCCCTCCACCGCTCCACGCCAGGAGCCCCACAGATCCTCGAAGCCCTCGCCCCAGGCGGTCCCCAGCGCGTCCTCCGCGTCCGCCCCCAGACGGCACGCCGCCAGCGTCCGCTGGATCGCATCGATGCCCCGTGAGCGGACCACGTGATCGACCAGGGTGTGCATCTGGACGAAGCCCAGCTGTACCCGTTCGGGCGACTCGAGACAGGCCAGGCAGGTCCCGATCTCCTCCAGCGTGACCAGGTCGCCCGCACCCAGGGCGTCGGCGAGCAGGCGCAGGCCCGAGGGGGACACCCGGGCGTCGTCCCCCCCCCGCCAGCGGCGCTGCTCGAACGAGGCGATGCCCTCGTGCAGCCATACGGGGACCCTCCCGCCGCCCAGCCGGTCGACGATCAGGTGCGTGTACTCGTGGCAGAGGGTGTCGGCCCAGGGGTAGCCGAAGGCGGCGGCCATCGGCGAGGTGACCAGCAGCCGGTCCCAGCGGTAGAGGCCCACGGTGTCGTTGGCCACCGCCTCGGGGGGAAGCCCGGTGGCCTCGGCGAAGGAGGCCGACGTCGGGTAGACCTCCACCACCACCGCCTCCGCCGGGTAGAGCCCCAGGTCGGCCCCCACGTGGTCGTGGGCCGCCTCCAGGATGTCCAGGGCCCGCTCGGCCCAGATCGCGTCGACACCGGGGGCGTGGCGCAGGACGAAGTGTTCCGACTGGAGCTCCGTGGCGTCTCCCATCCAGCGTGCCCCGGCCTCGATGACCGAGCGCAGGTCCTCGACGCCCAGCCCCCGCGGCACGGCCTCGATGGCCTCCAGAGCGGCGCCGTGGTCCCCCGTGAACTGGTAGGTCAGGGCCCGCAGGACCATCGCGTCCACGCCCTCGTCACCCCGTCGATCCAGCTGCGCCACCTGCTCCAGGGCGGCCGCCACGTCCCGCCGCTCCAGGGCCGCATGCCCGGAGGTGATGGCGTCCTCGGACGCCACGGCGATCCCGGCCGAGGCCAGGGCCAGACCGATGGCGACGAGGGTCAGCGACCTCACCGGACCAGCTCCTCGTAGTACCGATCGTTGAGGGGGCGGTACTCGGGCGGAGCGTCTTCGGCCGCGGCCTCCAGGGCGGCGGCGCGCAGCTCCTCCGGGCCGGCGAATCGACCCGGCGGGGGCAACTCGACCATCCCGTGGGTGGGATCCAGCCCGTGCCCCCGGCCCATGCGTTGCCATCCCTGCCCGGACATGGCCGCCATGGGGATCGCGCCCGAGGTACCCTGCGCCGACTGCTGGATCATCTCGCGCGATTGCTCCAGATCGCCACGCAGCCGGTCCAGCTGGGCCATGGCCTGCTCGCCGCTGTCGACCGCGCGGGGGACCCGGCCGACCTGCATCGCGTCGGCGGCTCCGTCCATCAGCTGTTCCACGTCCTCGAGTCGTCGCCGATGGGACGCCCCGTCCCAGGCCATGCCGTCCACCCCACCCACGGATTCCCCCAGGGCCGCCGTGTCGTCCGCCAGCTCCCGCTGCCGTCCCGCCAGGGGTGTGGCGCTCTGCCCGGCAGCGGACCTGGCGTCGCGCCAGGCGCGCTCGGCGGCCAGTACGCGCTCCACCAGCCGCAGGTGCTCGGACTCCGCCTCCCCGACCTCCTCGAGCCAGTCCCCGAACGCCTCCGGGGTCATCCCCGTCGACCCCGCCTCGTCGAGGATCGCGGCCGTGTCCATCAGGTCGAGCAGCTCGTCGTCGGAGCGGGCCAGACCTCGGATGGCCTGGTCCAGATCGCGCCTCTCCAGCCCCTGGTCCGCCTCGCCGAGGTAGCGGCCGGCCCGGCCGACCCGTCCACGGACGACTCCCCCGAGGCGGGGCAGGTGCTCCTCCCGCTGCAGGTCCCCCACCCTCTCCCGGAGCCGCTCCAGGTCCTCGCGGATCCCCTCCAGACCCCCGGGGCCGCTGGCGTCGGGGAAGGCCCCGTCGATGGCTCCGAGCTCCCGGTTGAGTTCCGTCTGGCGCTGTGCGAGCGCCCCCACCTCGTCCAGCGCCGCATCCAGCTGGGCCAGCGCCTCGGCCGCCGAGGATCCCTGCCCCATCTGCTGCATCTGCGCCATGGAACGCTCGCTCCGTTCCAGCAGCGCCATGGCCTCGTCCGTCTTGCCCTCGGCCATCAGACGCTCGAGCTGCGACATCAGGTTCTGGCCCGCCGCCCCGGCCGCGCTGTTCATCACCTCGGCGTACTGCCCGGGATCCACCTGTGCCATCTCGCGCGCCAGCTCCGCCATGCGCTGCTGGAGAGCCTCCATGGCCCGCTCGATCGCCGCCCTGTCCCCCCCGGCCACGGCCTCACGGAGCGCCTCCATGGCGTGGTTGGCGCGCTGGGCCGCGTCGGCCACCAGCGCCCGCTGGGCGGCGGATCGCTCCCGGTCGAGTAGCAGCGCGGCCCGCTCCAGGTTGCGGATGTGATCGTCCAGGGCCGCGGGCAGCTCCCGGGGTACGGTGCCCTCGATGTCCGCGCGACGCAGGAGCTGCGCGAGCTCGTCCCACGAGCGGCTGGCGTCGTCCATGGCCGATCCGAGGGCGGCAAATCCGACGGCGTCCGTCGCCGGATCCGACCGCATACCCTCGCGCACCGGGACCGCGGCCTCGAGGGCCGCGACCATACGCTCCCGGGCGCGGTCTGCGACGGCGGCGCCGGTGGGGTCGTCATCCAGGCCGTCCTGCCACAGCAGGTGTTCGGCCAGGGCCAGCAGCAGGGCGTCGAGCAGGTCGTCCTGGGCTGCCACCGCCCGGCGACGCAGGTCCGCGGCCCCCAGCAGGTGGACGCGCAGGGGTTCGGTCGCCCCCCGGTGCGGGCCGGACACGGTGTCGTTGTCCCACACGTCGAAATGCAGCCACAGGGTGCCACCGGCGAGCTCCTCCTCGCCGGGGACCGTCCACACGTCGTCGATCCCGGCGCTGCGGGAGGGATCGGGCAGGTCGGCCACGCGGACGCGATCGACCTCGACCCCCCGGCGGGTCAGGACACGATCGACCCCGACCAGCCCGAAGTCGTCCTGGGCCTCCACGCGCAGGGGGAGGCTGTCCCCACCGCTGAGCTCCAGCGGCTCGGGGGGGCGTTCGGCCAGCCGGGCCGAGGGGGCGGCGTCCTCCCGCAGCAGGATCGTCAGGTCGCCGGTGCCCAGGGTCTCCCCCTCGGTCTCCACCTCCACCCGGTAGCTGCGCTCCTGCCCCACGGTGAAGTCGATCCGGATCCGCCGGTCCCCGAGCACCTCACCGGTCAACCAGGGCCCATCTCCGACCTGGAAGGTCACGCCCTGGGGCTCCGCGTCCACCCGGGCCAGCACCGAGACCCGGGTCCCCGGGAGGGCGGCAAAGGAACCCGATCCGCTGGGGAGCGTCTCGGGGGGAAGAGCCGTGTAGGTCGGGGCGGTCAACTCGACCTGCACGTCCCGCAGGTGGAACACCGGCGCCTCTCCCCGCTCCAGCGCGGTTGCGGCCGTCGCCGTCGGGGGGGGCTCCAGGGCCCTGGCGAGTCGTCCCCTCGGCCCCGGCGAGAGGGTCGCGGCGAGGGCCACCACCGCCAGGGGGAGGGACACCGCGCCCACCCGCCCCCGCCGGGGCCACGGGATCGCCCGGCCCAGGTCCAGCCCCGACACGCGCCGTGCCGTGCGCTCCAGGTGACTGACGAGCCGGCGCACGGCGAAGGGATCGGAGAGCCGACCGCTCCGGTGCTCGCCGAGCAACTCGACGGCGACCCGCACGCTGTCGCCCGTCAGGGCCCGGTCGAGGGATGCGGCGGGCCGTCGAGGGTCCCGCGACCTCCACGCCAGGCGCAGGACCGTGGCGGCGGCTGCGACGAGGACGGCGACCAGCGTGGGGACGGCGGCCACCCAGATCGTCCATGGCCCCCGCATGCCTGCGGCCAGCAGGATCCACAGCAGGGCAACGCCCAGCGAGAGGGCCAACGCGGACCAACCCGCCAGGGTCACCGAGGCCTGGATCCAGCGCCTCCGGCGGACGAGCCCCAACCCACGGCCGAGGATCTCGGCGGCGGCGTGCCCCTCCCCCGGGAGGGGTGCGGCGCTGGGGCTGAGGGGCAGGTCGCCCACGTTCATCGTCTCCTATGTGGCCTGGGACACCCCGGAGCCGACGAAGGTTCCCCTGGAATGCGCGGATGGGTGACGCGCAGGACCACGGATCATCCCTCGGGAGTCAGCGGTAGCTCCACCGTGAACACCGCCCCCCCGTCCTCGCCGGGGTGGTACCGGAGTCGCCCGCCGAACCCCTCGATGATCTGGAGGGAGACCGACAGGCCCAGCCCCGTACCCGCTCCGGGTTCCTTGGTGGTGAAGAAGGGATCGAAGATCGAGTCCATGTGTTCCAGGGGGACGCCGGGACCGGTGTCGTGCACGGCGATGGTACACAGCTCACCCTCGCGCCGGACCCGCATCGTCACCTCGCCGTCGCCATCCATCGCGTCGCGGGCGTTGAGCAGCAGGTTGATCAGCACCTGCCGCAACCGGGACGACTCTGCCCGGACGGAGGGAATCGGCCCGTCGACCACCGCCTCCACGCCGATGCGGTCGAAATCCCGCTGCATGGCCACCATCTCGCGGGCGGCCTGGACCACGGCGGGCACGTCGACGTCCTCCAGCTCCTCCGCCGCCGGACGCGCGTAGTCGAGCAGATCCCGGACGATGGTGTGGGCCCGGCCGAGTTCGTCGGAGACCCGCCGCAGGAGGTCGTCGCGGGTCTCGGGGTCCAGATCGTCACCCCGCAGGAGGTCGACGAAGCCGGTGACCGCCGACAGGGGATTGCCGATCTCGTGGGCCACGCCCGCGGCCAGCCGGCCGACCCCGGCCATGCGGGCCTGCAGCGCCAGCTCGTCCCGGGTCCGCTCCAGGAGCTCGTTGATGTGCTGCAGTTCGGCCACCTGCTCCTCGGTCCGGGCCTGGTAGCGCTCCAGCTCCTCGGCCATCTGGTTGAAGGACGCGGCCAGCTCGCCGATCTCGGTGGGTTCCTCCTCGGGCACCCGGATCGAGAACATGCCCTCCGCCACCCGGGCGGTGCCGACCATCAGGACGCGGATCGGCTGTAGCACCCGGTTGCGGAAGATGGCGGTGGAGAACAGGATCACGATCACCAGGGCGCCCACGCAGTACAGGACGAACACCAGCAGGTTGCGGTCCAGGAGCCAGGTGGTGCTCCCTCCGAGCAGGTACGCCACCCGCACGCCCCCGATGCGCCGGGCGCCGATCTCCACGGGCATCGACGCGAAGATCGTGCGCGGACCCCACAGGGAGCCCCTGGGTCGCTCGCTGCCGGTGAAGGTGCGACCCTCCAGCACCGCCTCCCGCAGATCCGCGGGGGGCAGGGTGTCGGACCAGGGTTCGCCGGCCTCGGCGACCACGACCAGGGAGCGATCGACCACCATCAACGAATAGGGCGCGAGTTCACCCTCGGCCAGGTCTTGCACCAGGGGCTGGATGACGCGGGCCTGGTCGGTCGAGAGGCTCAGGTCCCGCTTGAGCAGCGTCCCCTCGATCTGCTCGGCCAGCAGGGTGGCGGTCTGGACCGCCTGCTGTTCCCGCCGGCTCCAGCGGTTGTCCGAGCCGATGTTCCACACCAGAAAGGCGTTGAGCAGCAGGGTCGCCAGCACCAGGAACGCCAGGTTCAGGACCACCGAACGCCACAGGCCCACCCGCCTCGGCGTCTCGTGGGGCGTGCCTGGACCCGACGGCGTGGTCACTGCGGATAACCTCCCGGAATCACGAAGAGTATAGGGGGCAGACGACGCTCCCGCCAGGAACCCAGCCCCCCTCCCACATCCGCCCGCGCGCCCGAGGTGGCTTCGGGTGCGGCCGCGGGAGCGGGTTCTGGTGGGGATCCGTGCACACCCGAGGGATGATCACTATACTTCGCGGGTTTCCCTGCCCGAGGAGAGTCGAGAATGCGTACACGAATCCCCTTCTTGCTGGTCCTGGCGGTCGTCGCGTCGCTGACCTTGTCGGCCTGCGGCGGCGACTCCGGCGGGAGTACCGCCGACGCGACGCCGGCCATCGGCGCCGATCCCATCGCCAAGGTCCCGGCCGCCCCCGGACAGACCGACACGCTGCTGCTGGCCCAGGCCTGGTTCGAGAACCAGACCGATCCGGAGACCGGGGACAAGAAACCCATCCCCGCGCCCGCCCGGCTGACCTTGATCCGGGGCACCGGCGAGTCCTGGTCCGTGGAGACCCTGGACGACCCCGAGTCCAACGTCTTCCACAAGGCCCTCCCCCTCTCCCGTCCGGACGGGTCCACGGCGTTGTTGACCATCGGCGCCAACAAGGCCCGGCTCAAGACCTGGGTCCGCGGCGACGCGGGCTGGCAGGCCACGACGATCTGGGCTCCCACCTTCGGCGGCGAGCAGGAGCGGCTGCGGGACCTGGAGATCGGCGACGTGACCGGCGACGGCCGGGACGACGCCGTGATTGCCACCCACGACCTGGGGGTGGTGGCCGTGGTCGAGATCCCCGACGAGGGGGACTGGCGGGTCCACGAGGTCGATCGGACCGAGGAGCGGATCTTCGTCCACGAGATCGAGATCGGGGACGTGGACGGCGACGGTCGCGCCGAGTTCTTCGCTACCCCGTCGGCCCCCAACGTGCTGGACGGCACGCCGCAGCCCGGCGCCATCGTCGGCTACCGGTACCGGGACGGATCGTCCGCGCGGTTCGAGGTGGCCAGCTTCCTGGGAGCGCACGTCAAGGAGATCCTGGTCGCGGACCTGGAGGGGCGCGGCACGGCCGACCTCTACGCCGCCATCGAGCCCGAACGAAAGAAGGTCGGCGACAAGGTCCAGGCCTCCGACCCGCTGATCATCCGCCGCTATCGCTGGGAGGACGGCAAGGTCACCGAGACCGACATGGCCACCTTCCGGGACGAGCAGTGTCGATTCCTGACCTACGGCGACCTGACCGGCGACGGCAAGCTCGAGCTGGTGGCCTCGACCATGACCGCCGGGATCTACATGCTGCGCCAGGGCGAGGGGGGCTGGACCAGCCACCTGGTGGCCAAGGACTCCGCTTCCGCGGAGTTCGAGCACGCCGCGAACATCCTCGACCTGGACGGCAACGGCAAACCCGAACTCTACGTCATGTCCGACGGCCTCCCCTGGGACCAGGGCACCCTCCGCCGCTGGATCTGGAACGGCAGCGACTTCGACATGCAGGAGATCGCCGTGCTGCCCACCGATCACATGACGTTCAACGTCACCTCGGCCAAGTTCTAGTGTCCCGGAGCTGAAGGCCGTTGTGGGTGTCCCGGAACTTCGGTTCCGGGGCACTGGGCAACGGGCCTCAGGCGCCTGACGCCTACTTCCCTACGCCAGTAGACGGAAGCTCTTGCCCCACCGCTCCCGGACCAGGGTCCGGAGGGGCTCGAACTCGTCCGCCGTGTCGAAGTCCGCCCGGCGGGCCAGGGCGAAGGCTTCGCGCTGGGCGTCGGCCAGGATCTGGCTGAAGCGTGCGGTGGTGGGGATCGCGAAGCCGGGTCGCCCGGCCTGGAGCGTCCCCAGCAGATCGCCGGGGCCCCGGTGCCGCAGGTCGGCCTCGGCGATGGCGAAGCCGTCCCGGGAGCGGGCGAGGATCGACAGTCGCGGATGGGCGCCCCCGCGTCGGCAGAACAGGAAGCAGCGCCCGGGACGTTCGCTGCGGCCGATGCGGCCCCGCAGCTGGTGCAGCTGGGCCAGTCCGAATCGGTCGGCGTCCTCGATCACCATCACAGAGGCCTCGGGCACGTCGATCCCCACCTCGACCACGGTGGTGGTGGCCAGCACCTGGATCTCACCGCGGCGGAACTGGTCCACGACGGCTTCTTTGTCCATGGGATCCATGCGACCGTGGAGCAGGCCGACGCGCAGCCCCCGCAGGGGCCCCTCCGCCAGGGCCGTGGACATGCTCACGGCGTCCCGTACCTCGTCGAGCTTGTCGCTGGACTCCACCAGGGCGTGGACCACGAAGACCCGCTCTCCCCGCTCCACCGCCGCGCGCACACGGGCGTAGACCCGGTCCCGATCCCCCTCCCCCACCAGCTCGGTGGTCACCTCGCCGCGGGGCGGCAGTTCGTCGATCACCGTGAGATCCAGATCGCCGTACAGGGCCATGGCCAGGGAGCGCGGGATGGGTGTGGCGGTCATCGCCAGCACGTGGGGGTAGGCCCCCTTGCCCGCCAGATCGGCCCGCTGCTGGACCCCGAAGCGGTGCTGTTCGTCCACCACCGCCAGCCCGAGATCGGCGAACGCGAGGGTCTGCTGGAACAGGGCCTGGGTACCGATCACGACCTGTGACGTACCCATGGCGATCCGTTCCTCGGCGTCCCTGCGAGCCCGCGCACGCAGGGATCCTCCGAGGAAGGTCGACTGGAATCCCAGGGGACCGAAGATCGCCTCGGCCGAGCGCATGTGCTGGTCGGCCAGGACCTCGGTGGGCACCATGAACGCGACCTGGTGCCCCGCCTCGAGCACCGGCAGGGCGGCGAGCATCGCCACCACGGTCTTGCCGCAACCCACATCGCCCTGGAGCATGCGGCAGGTGGGACGCCCGCTGGTCACGTCCGCCAGGATCTCGTCCACCGCACGGGCCTGGGCGCCGGTGAGCTGGAACGGCAGCTCACCGATGGCGCGATCCACCAGCACCCGGGAGGAGCCCACGTCCACCGCCGTCGCGGTCTTGATCGATCGGCGACGCAGGGCGAGGGCCAGCTGCATGCCGAACAACTCGTGGAACAGCAGGGCCCGGTGGGCGTCGGACGTGGCGTCGAGCAGGTCGTCGATGTCCGCATCCGGGGACGGCCGGTGGAGCTCCATGAGCGCCCGGGCCTGCCGCGGCAGCCCCAGCCGCCGGCGCACCTCACCCGGCACCCGGTCGGGCACCTGGTCCACGGCGGCGTCCAGCGCCTTGTTCACCCAGCCGGCGACCTGGCGCGGGCTCACCCCTTCGGTGGTGCCGTACACCGGTACGATCCGGGCCCCCTCCCCGGTCTCGTCCACCTCGGGGTGGTAGAAGGTGGGCACCTTCCGGTCGGGCTCGACCTGCCCGGCCATCCGCACCGTCATCCCCGGCCTGAACTTCTTGGCCAGGAACACCGGAGCGCGGAACCACAGGGCCGCGCAGGTCCCGCTCTCGTCGGCCACCTTCAGCTCGAGGATGCGTCCGATACGGCCGCGACGAACGCGCACGCCGACGATGTCGCCCTCCACCACGACCTCGTCGTCGCGGGGGATGAGGGCGATGGGGGTGACGATGCGGCGATCGCGATAGGTGCGGGGAAGCAGATAGAGCAGGTCGACGACCCGGCCGACCCCCATCCGGGCCAGGCGCTCGGCCGCCTTGGGACCGAGGCCCTTGATGGAGGTCACCTCGTCGTCGGGATGGGGCCCGCCGGGCCGGGTTCCGCGGGCGTTCTTGCTTGCCACCACCGGGGATTCGCAGCCGGACGCGCGGGGCGCGGCGGGAGTTACTTGAACTCCACGCTGACGATGTCGAGCTCGCGGAGGCCGCCGGGGGTGTTCACGGCGGCCGTGTCCCCCTCTTCCTTGCCGATGAGGGCGCGGGCGATGGGAGACTTGACCGAGACCTTGCCGGTCTTCACGTCCGACTCGTCCTCGCCCACGATCTGGTAGGTCAGCTCGTCCCCGGTGTCGATGTCCTCGACGGTGACGGTCGCGCCGAACAACACCCGGTCCCCGCTGAGCTTGGACGGGTCGATGATGTCGGCGGCCGCGAGCTTGCCCTCGATCTGCTTGATGCGGCCTTCGATGTAGGCCTGGCGGTCCTTGGCCGCCTCGAACTCCGCGTTCTCGCTGATGTCGCCGTGGGCGCGGGCGGTCTCGATATCCTGGATGTTCTGCATCCGCCAGGGACCCTTGAGGTTGCGCAACTCTTGGCGCAGCTTGTCGGCCCCTTCCGGGGTGATCGGAACACGTGCTGTCATGGAGCTCTCCTGCGCCGCAGCGCGGCGGGCAGCTTACTCAGGCAGCGAGGCGGGATCAAGCCTCATCTACGCCCGGAACACGGTCTTGCCACCGAGCAGGGTGCGAGTCACCCGCCCCGGGAGCTCCCAGCCGGCGAAGGGGGTATTGCGGGACCGGGAGCGGAAGGTGGCGGGATCCACCGTCACCCGCGCCTCGGGATCGACCACGGTCAGGTCCGCCACCGCGCCCACGGCGAGGGTCCCGGCCTCCAGGCCGAAACAGGCCGCCGCACGGTGGGTGAGCGCGGCGACCGCGAGCTCCAGGGTCATGTCCCGGTCCTCGACGAGCTTGAGCATCAGACCGAGCGCCGTCTCCAGCCCGACCATGCCCGGGGCTGCCAGGTCGAATTCCACGTCCTTCTCCACCCGGGAGTGGGGGGCGTGGTCGGTGGCCACGGCGTCCAGGGTGCCGTCCCGGAGCCCGGCGAGAAGCGCCTGGCGGTCCTCCTCCCCCCGCAGGGGCGGATTGACCTTGAGGTGGGTGTCGTAGCCGCGCAGCGACTCGTGCTGCAGCACCAGGTGATGGGGTGTGACCTCGCCGGTGACCCGCACCCCGCGCGCCCGGGCCTCGCGGATCAGCTCGACGGTGCCCGCCGACGACACGTGGCCCACGTGGAGATGTCCGCCGGTGGCCTCGGCCAGCAGCAGGTCCCGGGCCACCAGCACGTCCTCGGACGAGGCCGGGCGGCCCCGGAGCCCGAGCTCGGTGCTCACGTGGCCCTCGTGCATCACTCCGCCCTCGACCAGGTCCGGATCCTCCTCGTGGACCGACAGGGGCACGCCCAGGTGCCGGGCGTACTCCAGGGCGTGCCGCATCAGCCCGGCGTCGGCCACGGCGTCGCCGTCGTCGGAGAACGCCACCGCCCCCGCGTCCAGGAGCTCGCCCATCTCGGCCAGCTCGCGGCCCTCGCGCCCCTTGGAGATCGCGCCCACCGGCCTCACGCGACACAGCCCCGCCTTCGCGGCCTTGTCCAGGATGTCCCGGGTGATGGAGGGGGTGTCGTTGGCCGGACACGTATTGGGCATGCAGCAGATGGTGGTGAAGCCCCCGGCCACCGCCGCCGCGGACCCGGTGGCGATGGTCTCCTTGTACTCGTGGCCGGGCTCCCGCAGGTGCACGTGGAGGTCCACGAACCCCGGAAGCACCAGCCGGCCCGAGGCGTCGATCCGCTCCAGATCGGTCTCGGCGGGCCGGGAGGTGTCCCCGGCGGACCCCACGGACTCGACGCGGCCGTCGCCCCCGATGACCAGGTCGCCGACGATGTCCAGGTTCGCCCCCGGATCCAGGATCCTGCCGCCCTCAAGAATCGTTCCGCGCATGGCTGCCTCCGTTCGGTGCGAGCAGGTACATGACGGCCATCCGCACGGCCACGCCGTTGGTCACCTGGTCCAGGATGATCGACCAGGGCCCGTCGGCCACCTCCGGCGCCATCTCGACGCCCCGGTTGATCGGTCCGGGGTGCATGACGAGGACGTCGTCCCTGGCGTAGCGCATGGAGTCCAGCGTGAGCCCCCAGCGGTTGGCGTATTCACGCTCCGACGGCAGCAGCTGGCCCTTGCGGCCCAGGCGCTCCATCTGGATCCGCAGCATCATCACCACGTCGACGCCGTCGATGGCCTCCTTCAGGTCCTCGTACGCGGTGCAGCCCAGCCGCTCGATCCCCGGTGGGAGCATCGTCGGCGGTCCGCAGACCCGCACCTGGGCACCCAGCTTGCGCAGGCCGTGGAGGTTGGACCGGATCACCCGGGAGTGGGCGATGTCGCCGACGATGGTGACCGTGCGCCCCTCCAGGGAGCCCAGACGGTCGCGGATCGTCATCATGTCGAGCAACGCCTGGGTCGGGTGCTCGTGGGAGCCGTCCCCGGCGTTGATCACCGACGAGCGCAGGAGCCGTGCCAGCAGGGCCGCGGAGCCCGGGTGCCGGTGGCGGATGATCAGGATGTCCGGCCGCATCGCCTCGACGTTGCGGGCCGTGTCGATCAGGGTCTCGCCCTTGACGGTCGCCGACGAGCTCCCCCCCACGGCGAAGGTGTCGGCGGACAGCCGCTTGGCCGCCACGTCGAAGCTGGTCTTGGTGCGCGTGGAAGGCTCCATGAAGAGGTGGACCACGGTCCGCCCGCGCAGGGTGGGCACCTTCTTGATCTCGCGCTCGCTGATCTCCTTGAACCGGGCCGCCGTGTGGAGCACGTGGAGGATCTCCTCCCGGCTCAGTTCGGCCAGCCCCAGCAGGTCCTTGCGGCGGAATCCACCCTCGAGATCGGGGATCGGGCTGCCGGGCGCCATCATCGGGACTCCCCCTCGTCGGAGATCACCACCACCCGATCCTGGGGAAGCGGCCCGTCGTCGGCCACCGAGACCAGCACCCGGTCCTCGAGGCGGGTGTCCACCCTCCTCCCGACGTACTGCGCCGCGATGGGCAGCTCGCGGTGACCCCGGTCGACGAGGACCGCCAGCCAGATGGCCTTGGGGCGGCCGAAGTCCCACAGCTGGTCCAGGGCCGCGCGAACCGTGCGGCCCGTGAACAGGACATCGTCCACCAGGACGATCCGGGCGCCGCTCACGTCGAAGGGCAGCGTGGTCGGGCCCAGCTCCGGGCGCTCCAGGCCGGTATAGATGTCATCCCGGTACAGGGTGATGTCCATCTTGCCCACCGGCGGGCGGATGCCCTCCTGACGTTCGATGGCCCGGGCCAGGCGCTCGGCCAGGGGCACCCCACCGGTGTGGATTCCCACCAGGGCCAGATCCTGGGTGTCGGGTGGTTGTTCGGCGATCTCGCTGGCCATGCGCCGGATGGCGCGACTGACCGCGAGGTGGTCCATGACCGCGCGTTCACTCATCGTTGCACCCCGTCGCGGCGACATCCCGTCGAGAGGCGACAGGCGCACCGGGCCGGTTATAGACGATGAGGGGGGTTCGGGGAAGGGCTCACGAACGGGATCGGTTGAGGGCGGTGTTCAAGCCGGCAACAGCCCCACCCCTCCCGGCCACCCTCTCCGGGGGGCGGGCGGGCGGAAGCGTCAGCGCCGGCCGATGCTGTAGTACGTGAACCCGTGGTCCCGGGGGATGGAGGGATCGTAGATGTTGCGGCCGTCGAAGATCGCCGCGTCGTCGGCCATCCTGCGCTTGACCTCGGCGAAGTCCGGGCGCTGGAACTCGTTCCACTCGGTGCAGATCGCCAGCGCCTGGGCGCCGTCCAGCACGTCGTACATGTCCTCGGCGTACTCGATGCGGTCGCCGAAGACCTTTTGCATGTTGGACAGGGCCTCGGGGTCGTACACCGAGACCACCGCGCCGCGCTCCAGCAGCCGACCCACCACGATGATCGACGGCGCCTCGCGCATGTCGTCGGTCTGGGGCTTGAACGACGTCCCCCAGACCGCGATCCGCCGACCGGCGAAGCCGTTGTCGTAGTGCTTGGCCATCAGGCTCGCCAGCAGGTTCTTCTGTTCGTTGTTGACCGACTCCACCGCCTCGAGGATGCGCATCGGGTAGGTGCACTGGCGGCCCATGTCGACCATCGCGCGCACGTCCTTGGGGAAGCACGATCCGCCGTACCCGATGCCGGGGTTGAGGAACTGGTTGCCGATGCGCTGGTCCAGGCCGATCCCGCGACGCACGTGGTCCACGTTGGCGTGGATCCGGTCGCAGAGGTTGGCCACCTCGTTGATGAACGAGATCTTGGTCGCGAGGAAGGCGTTGGCGGCGTACTTGACCATCTCGGCCGACGCGTTGCCCATGAAGACGATCGGGCGCCCCTCCTCGACCAGCGGCCGGTACAGGAACTCCATGCGCTCCCGGGCCCACTCGACATCGGTGCCGACCACGTGGCGATCGGCCTTCATGAAGTCGCGGATCGCCTGCCCCTCCCGCAGGAACTCGGGATTGGAGACGATGGCGTACTCGTGCTGCGCCACCTCGTGGACGATCTCGCGCACGCGGGCGGCGGTCCCCACCGGGACCGTGGACTTGATCACCACCGCCGTGCGGCCGGTCATGGTCTGGCCAATGCCCTTGGCCACGGCGTGGACCATGCTCAGGTCGGCGGCGCCGCCGGCCCCGGGCGGGGTGCCCACGGCGATGAACACGACCTTGGCTCCGTCCATCCCCTCGGACAGCTCGGTGGTGAAGGTCAGCCGCCCCCGCTGGCTGTTGCGGCGGACCATCTCCTCCAGGCCGGGTTCGTAGATCGGGATGCCGCCGTCCCGCAGGATGGCGACCTTGCGCTCGTCGATATCGACGCAGGAGACCTGGTGTCCGATCTCCGCCAGACAGGTCCCGACGACCAGTCCGACATAGCCAGTGCCTATGACGCAGACATGCATGCTTCTACCTCGCTCACAGGGGCGCGGATTGTAATGAATCCGTGCCGGGAAGGCCACCCGGCGTACCACCCCACTCGCTTCCCGCTTCCGCGTGGCGGACGGATGTCCGCCGCGATCGTCTCATGATGACCGCCGAAACCGAGAATCCCAAATGCTCACGCGATCCCGCTTCCGCGCGCTCTGTCTTGACACGTGGGGGTCCCTCCGGTAGATAGCCTCGGACCTTCGGCCCACGGGCCGCACGAGGAGACTGAGACGTGCCGCATCACAAGTCCGCTTCGAAACGACTGCGCCAGGCAGAGGTCCGGCGCCAGCGCAACGTGCACTTCCGCTCGAACATGCGTACCGCGATCAAGAAGGTTCGCGCCGCCCTCGACGCGGGGGACGTGCCCAAGGCCCAGACCCTGCTGGCCGAGGCGACCCAGATCATCGACACCACGCGCAGCCACGGCGTGATCCACGCCCGCACCGCGTCGCGCAAGATCGGCCGCCTGACCCGCGCCGTGAACGCCAAGACCAGCTAGACCCCTCCCCCCAGACGTCTGCTTCCGGCGCCCCTCAGCGTCGGCGTACGTCAGCGCACAGGTCCATCGCCAGCCGATCCAGGAGCAGGTGCGCCGGCACCCGGCTGCGGCGCAGCGCGTCGTCGGTCTCGGCGATGCGCACCAGCGCCCGGCGGAGCTGATCCTGCGTCCGCACCGGCAGCTGGCGCTTGACCTTCCACACCGCCCCCTTGCGCATCCCGGCCTCCAGACAGGCCCGCTCGGGCTCCGTGCCCCGGTCGGTGGCCTCCCGGGCCAGCAGGAGCTTGCGGAAGTGGTCGGTGAGGAACCACATGGTCTTCTGCTCGGCGGTCTTGCTCTCGTTGAGCTTGCGCAGGGCCAGCAGGGTGGAGTCGAGGCGGGCCAGGCCCAGGGCGTCGGTCAGGTCGAAGACGGTGGACAGCAGCAGGTCCGCCACCGCCTCCTCGGCGTCCGACAGGGCGATGCCCGGACGTTCACCCACGTAGTGGGCGAGCTTCTGTAGCTCGTTGTGGAGCTTTCCCAGGTCGTTGCCGACCATGTCCACCAGCAGCTCCACCGCCTGGCGGTCGATGCCCTTGCCCATGCGCCGGGCCTCGTCGTTCACCCAGCCCCGCAGCGCGCGGTCCCACAGGGGCTTGCACTCCAGCGCCAGCCCCACCTTGTGGATCGCCTTGTACAGCTTCCTGCGGCGGTCCACGCCGGTGGACGTCAGCACCAGCACGGCGCTGGGGATCCGCGCCTCGACCAGATCCACCAGCGCCTCGGCCAGGGCGGTCTGAGACTTGCGATCCCCGTCGTCGATCCCCTCGATCACGACCAGCCGCTGGCCGCCGAGCATGGGCAGCGTCCGGGTCGCCTCGGTCACCGCGTCGGGCTTCACCCTGCCGCCGAAGAGCAGCGTCTTGTTGAAGGCCCCGCCCACACCTCCGGCCAGGACACCCTGCTCCAGCCGCTTGCGGTAGAGCTGGACCAGATAGGCCTCCTTGCCGAACAGCAGGTACACGGGCCGGAAGCGGCCGCTGCCCAGGTCCTTCTCCAGCTCGGCAAACGGGTCCTTGCCGCTCTTGCGCCGGGCCATCTCAGCCCCCTCCCATCATCAGCTCCACCCCCTCCTCGATGGCGTGGGAGCCGGCGGTCAACAAGGCGCGGTAGCGGAGATCCTCCGCGGGGGGGCCGGGCGCGCCCCCCCCCCCCCCCCCCCCGGCGGGCACCCCCCCCCCCCCCCGCGCGGGGGGCGGGCCGCCCCCCCCCCTCCTCGTGGGGGGGGGCGCGGGCGCTCACCATGGCGCGGTCGCGGAGCGCCGCCGCGCCGAGCGCGCCCGCGCCCGCCAGCACCGGGCCCATGTCGTACTCCGCCTCCCGGCGGAGCGCGGGGGCCTGCCAGAGCACCGATCCGTCGGAGGTCCGCACCAGCCGCAACTCGAGCACCAGCGCCACCCGGAACCCCTGGTGTCGTTCGCCGCCGCCGGCCACGGCCTGCGTCGGGCGCAGGGTGGCCCCGCGGATGGTGCCCCGCAGCTGCGCCTGGGGCTCGCGGTCGGTCACGCTGACCCCCCGGTAGCGGTCGAGCCGGTCCACCAGGATCCCGGTCAGGTCGGTCTCGAGCCCCACCTGCTCGGTCTCGTTCACCAGCAGGGGCACGGAGACGCGCTGGACCTGCCCCGGTGCCGTGGCGTCGCGCAGCAGCGGGCGGTAGCCGCAGGCAGGCGTGGCCAGGCAGACGCAGACCAGCACCAGCGGCAGGGTCCTCATCGGACGACCAGGCTCACCAATCGGCCGGGCACCACGATGACCTTCACCAGGGTCTTGCCCTCCAGGTGCCGCTGCACGTTGGGCACGGCCAGGGCCGCCTCGCGGACCTCGTCCTCCCCGGCGCTCACCGGCACCTCGATGGTGCCGCGGGGCTTGCCCGCCACCTGCACCCCCATGGTGAGGGTCTCCTCGACCACCGCGGCCTCGTCCCACTCGGGCCACGGATGGTCCAGGAGGAAGCCTTCGCCGCCGCAGCGCTCCCAGAGCTCGTCGGCCACGTGGGGGACGAAGGGGGCCAGCAGGCGGATGACGGTCAGGATGCCCTCGTTGAGCGCGCGTCGGTCGGCGCCCTGCTGGGCCAGCTCGGACTCCCGGTCGGCCTCGAAGCGGTACAGGCCGTTGACCAGCTCCATCACCGCGGCGATGGCGGTGTTGAACTGGAATCGGTCCTCGATGTCCTGGGTCGCCTTGCGGACGGTCCGGTGCACCTGGGCCCGCAGCTCCCGTGCCGGGCCGTCGTCGGCGACCGGCCCCGCCAGACCGTGTTCCGCCAGAGCCTCACGCTGGCGATGAGCCAGGCGCCAGACCCGTCCCAGGAAGCGATAGGCGCCCTCCACCCCTTGCTCGCTCCAGTCCAGGTCCTTGCGGGGCGGAGAGGCGAACAGACAGAACAGGCGCATGGTGTCGGCGCCGTAGCGTTCGATCAGGTCGTCGGGGTCCACCACGTTGAGCTTGGACTTGGACATCTTGACCGAGGGGCCGACGATGGCCGGTTTGCCCGTGGGCTGGTGCACGCCATCGACCACCTCTTCGGGGTACACGTACCCCACTCCCTCCACCTTCAGCCACTCCTTGCAGACCATGCCCTGGGTCAGGAGGTTGCGGTAGGGCTCGTCGATTCCCAGGAACCCCAGATCCCGCAGCACCTTGTTGAAGAAGCGCGCGTAGAGCAGATGCATCACCGCGTGCTCGATGCCGCCGATGTACTGGTCCACCGGCAGCCAGCGGTCCACGGCCGCGCGGTCGAAGGGCGCACTGTCGCAGTCCGGCGACGTGTAGCGGGCGTGGTACCAGCTCGACTCCACGAAGGTGTCGAAGGTGTCGGTCTCCCGGCGCGCGGGTTCGCCGCAGGTCGGGCAGGCCACGTCGACGAACGCGGCGCAGCGCGCCAGGGGCGAGCCGCCCTTGCCGCCGATGGCCACGTCCTCGGGCAGGCGGACCGGGAGGTCCTCGTCGGGCACGGGGACCACCCCGCAGTCCGGGCAGTAGATCACCGGGATCGGCGCGCCCCAGTACCGCTGACGGCTGATGCCCCAGTCCCGCAGCCGGAAGTTGACCGTGGCGCTGCCCAGCCCCTCCCGGTCCAGGTGCTCGGTGACCGCCCGGATCCCGTCGGTGCTGAAGGTCCCGTCGAAGGGGCCGGAGTTGAGCATGGTGCCCGGCTCGACGTAGGCCGCCTCCATCGTCGCCGGATCCAGCGTCTCCCCGTCCGGCTGGATCACGACCGCGACCGGCAGGTCGTACTTGCGGGCGAACTCGAAGTCCCGCTGGTCGTGGGCGGGTACGGCCATGACCATGCCCGTGCCGTACTCGGCGAGCACGAAGTTGGCCACGTAGATCGGCATCTTCCAGCCGGTCACCGGGTTCACGCAGTAGGCGCCGGTGAACATCCCCTCCTTCTCCCGATCCTCGGCGGTTCGGGAGATGGTGTCCTCGGCCGCGACGCGCTCGCAGAACGCCAGCACGGCGTCGGCTTTGGGGTTGTCCGCGACGAACTCCCGGATCCGCGGGTGCTCCGCCGCCACGGACATGAAGGTGGCTCCGTACAGGGTGTCGGGGCGGGTCGTGAAGACCTCGATCGGCTCCCCTCCCCCGTCCACCGGGAAGCGGATCATGGCGCCGTGGGACTTGCCGATCCAGTCCACCTGCTGGGTCTTGACCGCCTCGGGCCAGCCCGGCATCCGCTGCAACTCCTCGAGCAGTTCGTCGGCGTAGGCCGTGATCCGCAGGAACCACTGGGTCATCTCCCGCGGTTCGACCGTGGACTCGCAGCGGTAGCACTCACCGTCCACGACCTGCTCGTTGGCCAGCACCGTGCCGCAGGACTCGCACCAGTTCAGCAACGCCGCCTTGCGGTAGGCCAGTCCCTTGCCCAGCATCCGATTGAAGACGAGCTGCTCCCAGCGGTAGTACTCGGGGTCGCAGGTGGCGAACTCCCGCGCCCAGTCGTAGCTGAACCCCAGCCGCTGGAGCTGGCCCCGCATCCGCTCGATGTTGGCGTACGTCCACTCCGCCGGCTGCGCGCCGTGATCGATGGCCGCGTTCTCGGCGGGTAGCCCGAAGGCGTCCCACCCCATGGGGTGCAGCACGTCGTACCCCCGGGAACGCTTGTAGCGGGCGATCACGTCGCCGATGGAGTAGTTGCGCACGTGGCCCATGTGAAGGCGTCCCGATGGGTAGGGGAACATCTCCAGGACGTAGTACGGCTCCCGCTCGTCCCGGGCCGCGAACGCCCGCTCGGCGTCCCATCGTTCCTGCCAGCGTTTCTCCACCTCTGCCGGCCGGTAGGTCTCGTCCATGTCGCTTCTCCAGCTCCTGTAGATCGCGAGGCCGCGGATTCTAACAGCACTCCCACGCGTACGCTCGCGTGAAATCGCGACCTCGCGCCCTTCCGGGAGCGGGGGGCGACTTTGCGATATCTTGACTAATACATACTTGTGGGTGTGTCTCTTTCGGGGTAGAACATACTTGTTCGTATGCAGCGCCCGAGGGAGAAAACAGAAGATGACTTCTGACCTGAGCTTTGCCCTCGCAACCCAACGTGAAAACAACAGATCTGACATGGGGATCGATCGTCGGCTGCCCCGCATCGTGCAGGTGGGACAGGCCTGGGGTGAGACCCTGATGGACGTGCGCCACATGGCGCCGGGCGAGGCCCGGCTGCTCCTGGGGGGGACCCGCAAGAAGGTCCGTCCCATCGGAACGGCGGTGGGCCTGGCGCCCCTGGTCATGGGCACCGGCACGACCCTGGCCACGGGGGAGCCGGTCGCCACAGCCATGGGCGCGGCGATGACCGCCTTCGGCCTGTCCGCGGGGTTCCTCAGGGACGAGATCCGCAGCGAGGCGCGCGGGGGCGGGATGCCGGTGCCGTCGGACACCCTCCCCTCCCCCGACTTCCCCCTCGTCGTCCGCGAACGCGGGATGATCCTCGTCTGCTTCGCCCCCGGCTTCGACGGGTACGTGGAAGCGACGGTCGGCGGAGAGCGGCGGAGTCTCGAGGAGCTGGTGGCGGCCGACGAGGCCCGGCCGTACCGCGGGGGCTACCGGGTGGAGCTGCCGGACGGCGGCAGGGCCGTCGTGAAGGTCGGGGAACACGCCTTCTTCGTGCGGGAGGTGCACCAGGCGAGCCGGGTCCTGCCCGGGGTGACCCAGGGATTCGATGGCATCTTCATGTCCCTGTTCCTGCTCGTGGCGTTCGCGGGGCTGGTCCTCGGCGTGGTGATCCGCTCGGTCCCCTACGACCCGAGCCAGGAGATCGTCAGCGTACCCGACCGCTTCGCCCACGAGGTGACCATCCCCGACCTGACCCCGCCCCCGGAGAAGAAGATCCCGTCGGGGGATCCCGACGCGGGCGAGGGCGCGAAGGCCAAGGGACCCGAGGGCAAGGTCGGCACCAAGGACTCGACCGTCAAGAAGGCCAAGGGGACCAAGGTCGCCCGCAGGCAAGCCGCCATGGACAAGGAGATCGCCGAGAGCGCGGGCTTGATGGCCGACCTCCACGATCTGGAGTCGGACACCCCCATGTTCGGCACCGGTGGGATCGGCGTGGGGGCCTCGGCCTTCACCGGCGGTGTGATCGGATCCCAGTTCGGCAACCAGTACGGCAGCGGCGGTCTGGGATCCCGGGGGGGCATGTACGGCGGCGGCGGTGACGGTGAGCACCTGGGCGGGCTCGGAACCCGCGGCCGGGAGCGCGGCGGTAGCGGCATCGGCTCCCAGGGCGGGTACTTCGGCCGCAAGAAGAACGGCGCCCCACCGGACGGCACCGGGGCGGCGATCCTGATCGGCGCGCTGGAGAAGTCCCAGATCGACCGGGTGGTCAAGGCCCACCTGGCCCAGATTCGCTTTTGCTACATGAAGCAGCTGCAGCACAACCCGATGCTCGAGGGCAAGGTGGTCGTGAAGTTCGTGATCGCCCAGGACGGATCGGTGTCGTCGGCCAAGGTCCACGCCACCAGCCTGGACAACCCGGTGGTCGAGAACTGCATCTGCACCCGCTTCATGAAGTACCAGTTCCCCAAACCCCGGGGGAACGGCATCGTGATCGTCACCTACCCCTTCTACTTCCACAGAGGCTAGGAGTCCGTCGGGCATAGCCGGCTCCAGCGGCGCGCCGGACGACTCCTCCCGTGCCCGTGCCCGTGCCCAGGCCGAAGGCCGGTGCCCGATCCTCCCTGCCATCCCCTGAGACGCCGTCTGGGCATGCAGATCACCTTTCAGGGGTGTCAGATCGGGCCTATGCCCCCCGATCAGGCGGTGACGGTCGCCGTCGCCCGGAAGAGCTTGAGCAGGTTGTGTGCGGCGCAGACCAGCGCCCACTCGGCCCGGACCTTGTCAACGCCACGCAGCAAGAAGCGCTGGAAGCACTGGCCGCCCCGGATCTGGCCACGGCGGCCTGTCCGTTGTTGGCCTGCAGGTAGGGCTGATCGGGGAGCCACTCCCGGTACTGTTTCGTAGAACCCATGGGGCCATCAGCTCATGGGCGAGGCGGCCTGTCGATCCCACGGGGGAACCGGGCACGGGCACGGGCACCGGCCTACGGCCTGGGCACGGGACGAGCGGCCCGCCTTCGCCCACCGCCAGCGTACCTGAACACCGCCTGCGACTCCTCGCCACGCCGCGCGTGGTGAGAGAAGCGAGCTAGCGACCCGCCCGGGCCCCGATCTACCCTGGGGCCGTGATCGACACCCACTGCCACCTGGACAGCGACGCCTTCCTGCTCGACAGGGACGAGGTGATCCGGCGCGCCTGGGACGCCGGAGTGGACGCCTACGTGGTGCCGGGGATCGCCCCGGGACAGTGGACGCGCGAGCTCGACGTCTGCAAAGCCATCCCCGGAGCCGTCCCGGTCCTGGGATTGCATCCCTGGCGGGCCAGTGCGGCCGGTCCAGGGGAGCTGGACGCGGCCATGCTCACCCTTGGGCGGCTCTCGGAACGGGCCGAGGGCATCGGCGAGATCGGCCTGGACCGACGCATGGGACAGTCGGTGGAGCGGCGCGAGCGCCAGGAGGAAGCCTTCCGCCGACAACTCCAGCTCGCCAACGAGCTCGAATACCCGGTGATCCTGCACTGTGTGGAAGCCCACGGCCGGATGCTGGATCTGCTGTGTGCGAATCCACCGGTCGCCGGCGGGATCGTGCATTCGTACAGCGGTTCGGTGGAGATGATGGCCGACTACGCCAGGCTCGGGCTGCACTTCGGATTCGGGCTATCTGCCCTGCGCCCCCGCGCCCTGCGGGCGGCCGCGGCGGTACGGGCGGCACCGGCAGAGCGCCTCCTCGTGGAGACCGACGCCCCGAACCAGTCGGCCGAGCCTCACGATGTGAACGAGCCCGCAGCCCTGGCCCGGGTGGCCCGGGGCATCGCAGAGCTGCGGGGGGAGCCCGTGGAGAAGGTGGTCGAGCGGTCCGACGCAGCGGTCCGACGGTTGTTCTCCCCGGGCTGCAACTGGGAGGCCGGTGATGGCTGACGGCGCCCGCGTCGGGGATCGGCTGACGCGCACCGACCAGCTCCCGGGGGCCGGGGCTGACAGCGGCTGAGCGGCGTCAGTCCAGGGGGACCAGGGTGCCGTCCCGGAAGACCATCGGAGCGCCGGCCTCGATGTCCTCGGGGATCTTCGACAGGACCTGACTCGGGTCGCGGATCAGGAAGGTGCCGTTGGGGATCTCGCGGCCGGCCTGGATCCAGATGCCGGTGCCCATGACCACGTCGTGGCCCAGGCAGGAACCCAGGAAGTTGGTCCCGGGGTCCGTCGGCACGCCGTCCTTCATCACACGGACCGGCCCACCGAAGTTCATGTCGATGATGTAGCCACCGCCGGTGGTGCAGACCCGGTGTCCGAGCACGCAGGCCTGGGTCAGGCGGTGGCTGGCGAACACCCCGTCGTACATGACCGACATGAAGACCACCGACTTTCGGCCGATCCACGCCTTGTGCCCGATCACCGACAGCTCCAGGATCACGCCCTCCTCGACGATGGCCCCGTCGCCGACGACGGATCCCTGGATGATGGCCCCGGCGCCCACCTTGACCCCCTCGCCGAGCCAGCTCCCCTCGACCACCGCGGTGGGGTGGATCTCACAGCCCTTGCCGATGCGACTGAGCCGGCGGCGCCGGAACCGCCCGAAGAGCCGGTCCATCACCACCCGCCAGACGATGTAGATCGGGCGCCGCTCCCACAGCTCCTTGAGGGTGGCGACGAAGGCCGCCAGGTTCACCCGCAGCACCAGAGCCCAGTGGGTGACGTGCATCGCCTGGCGGCTGGTGATGGAGATCTGGGTCGGCGTGGCCGAGTTGATGAACTGGGGAGGGAGGCGGGGATCCTCGAGGGATTCCCGGGGGTCGATCTCGATCCAGGGCAGCTCCCGCAGCGCCTCGGCCGAGTCGAGGGGGCCGGTGAGGTACCACAGATCGTAGGCCGCAGCGCCGCTCTCGCCCCGCTGCAGATCCTGCAGCTGCGCCGTGCCGTCCACGAACACCGACGCGCTGATGGCGCAGCGGGCGGCGGCCCCGGATGCCCGGGCCGCGGCCAGGAACTCCTCGAGCAGGGTGCGGGTGAAGTAGGTGTGGTCCGCGAACAGCAGAGCCGGCGTCTCCGGGACCTCGCCCGGGCGGCCAATCTCGACCGGTTCGGCAGCGCCGACGGCTGCACAGGCCTCCCCCTGTCGCTCCCGCAGGGAACGGTTGAGCACCCGGACCTCGCCCGGCGGATCCTGGAACGGCGACACGAGTCGCCCGGTGCGCAGAACGAACGCCTGGAGCGCCTCAGCCACGGGGCTCCACCTCCATCAGCTCGGCGAGCAGCGCGGGATCCAGGTCACCCCGGCGCACCAGGCGGGGACGCCGGCCGGTGCAGTCCACCAGCGTCGAACCGCGGTGCCCCTCGGTCTTGCCGCCGTCGAGGACCATGTCCGGCCCCTGCGGACCGTGCCAGCCGGCCTGCCCCACGGTCCGGGGCGGGGGTTCGCCCGTGCGATTCGCCGACGTGGACGTGAGCGCGCCCCCAAGATGCTTCACCAGCGAGCGCACCACGGGGTGGGGGCTCTCGCGAACCGCGATCGGCCCCTCTTCCGTCCTCCCCGGCAACAGCAACGTCAGCGCGCCGGGCCACAGGCTCTCGGCCATGCGGCGCCCGGTGGGCGTCCAGCGGATCACCCGTGAGGCCCCCCCGATACCGTCGACCAGCAGGATCATCGGCCGCGGCGCGGCCCAGCCCTTGAGCGCGCCGATGCGGGCGCAGGCCTCGGCGTTGCCGGCGTCGCAGCCGAATCCGTAGACGGTCTCGGTGGGGTACAGGATCACCCCACCCCCCCGCAGGATGTCCGCGGCCAGGGAGACTTCAGCCGCGGTCGGCGTGGTCCCGCTCCACTGCGGCCGCGTCGTCCAGCACCTGGCGACTCATCGCGTCCTTGTGCTCGGCCAGGCGCCGGGCCAGGTCCGCGTCCTCCAGGGCGATGATCCGGGCGGCCAGGAAGGCGGCGTTTCGCGCGCCCGCCTTGCCCAACGCCACCGTCGCGACCGGGATTCCGCCCGGCATCTGGACCGTGGACAACAGGGCGTCCATGCCTCCCCCCGGCCCCCCCGGCATCGGGACGCCGATGACCGGCAGCAGGGTGTGGGAGGCCACGACGCCGGCCAGGTGCGCCGCGAGTCCAGCCGCGCAGATCACCACCCTGGCACCGCGGGCCTCGGCATCCAGCACGCTGGCTTGGGTCTGCTCCGGGGTCCTGTGCGCCGATCGCACGGTCATCGTGTAGGGGATCTGCAGCTTGCGCAGGGCCGCTGCGGTCTCCTCCATCACGCCCAGGTCCGAGCGCGAGCCCAGGAGGACCAGGACACGGGGATTCTCACTCATCCGACGCTCCTCTTTCCTTCAGCCGGGCGAGCGCCCGGTAGCCGATGTCCGTGCGGTGGATCACGCCGGGCCAGCGGATGGCGTCCACGGCGCCATACGCGGCACGCTGGGCGGCGGCGAAGTCCGGGCCCAGCCCGGTGACCCCGAGCACCCGTCCCCCCGAGGTGACCACGGTCTCGCCGTCCTCGGCGAAACCCGTGCCGGCGTGGAAGACCACGACGTCCTCCCGGCCGGCCAGCGCCTCGAGTCCCTGGATCGGATGACCCTTCTCGTAGGATCCGGGGTACCCCCCGGACGCCATGACGACGCAACAGGCGCTCCCCGGCTTCCATGCCATGGACCTCGAACCCAGCGAGCCGTCGGCCGTAGCCAGCAGCAGGGGAACCAGGTCCTCGCCCATCAGAGCCATCAACGGTTGGGTCTCGGGGTCGCCGAAGCGCACGTTGAACTCGAGCACCTGGGGGCCCTCGTCGGTGACCATCAGGCCGGCGTACAGCAGACCCGAGAACGGCCTCCCCTCCTCGGCCATGCCCCGCACCGTGGGGCGGATCACGGTCTCGAGGATCGTCCGCTCCAGCGCAGCATCCACCCGCGGCGCGGGGCAGTACGCACCCATACCGCCGGTGTTGGGCCCCTCGTCGCCGTCCAGCAGCGCCTTGTGGTCCTGGCTCGAGACCAGCGGCACGATCGCTTCCCCCGAGACGAGGGCCAGGTAGCTGACCTCCTCGCCCTCGAGGAGCTGCTCCACCACGACCCGCTCGCCGGCGTCCCCGAAGGCTCGGTCGAGCATGATCTGGCGAGCGGCGTCCGCCGCTTGCTCTCGGTCCCGGCACAGGATCACGCCCTTGCCCGCCGCCAGCCCGTCGGCCTTGACCACCACCGGGTCGTCCATCGAGGCGAGGAACCCCAGGAGCGGATCCAGGTGGTCGAAGACCTGGAACCGGGCGGTGGGGATGCCGTGGCGGGCCATGAAGAGCTTGGCGAAGGCCTTGGAGCCCTCGAGCATGGCCGCCTCGGCGGAGGGTCCGAAGACCGGGAACCCCGCGTCCCGCAGCCGGTCCGCCAGGCCCGAGACCAGGGGGGCCTCGGGCCCCACGACCACCAGCCCGACCCCTTCGTCCGTGGCCAGGTCCACCACCGCGTTTCCGTCGGAGAGGGACAGGGGCACGCAGCGGGCGCAGGACGCGATGCCCGCGTTCCCCGGCGCGCAGACCACCTCGTCCACCCGGGGAGACCGGGCGATCTTCCACGACAGCGCGTGCTCGCGGCCGCCGCTGCCCAGGACCAGGACCTTCATCGGGATCCTCCTCTGTGGGGGCTCAGATCTCGTATTCGAACGCAGCCAGGTACGGTCCGATGAGCTCGGGATCCGCCTGCCTGGCCGACTGGAACTCGGCGCTGGCCTTGTCTGGGCGCTCGGTCCGCGCGTACACGATGCCCATCTGGGTCCGGGCCCAGGCCAGGTCGCCACCCCGCTTGATCACCTCGTTGTACGCTCGCTCGGCCGCAGCCAGATCGTCCTGCGCCAGGGCCAGGTCCCCCTCGACCAGGTAGAACACCGGGATGTCCCGGTGCTCGGCGGTCAGCTCGTCGATGCTCTGCTGCGCACCTTCCAGGTCGCCCCGGTCCCAGGCCATCAGACCCTGGTACAGCAGCGGCGACCACTCCCGCGGGTTCTCGATCTGCGCCCGCTCCAGGTAGCGGGACGCCCGCTCCGTGTCCCCCGCGTGGTAGCAGACACCGCCCGCGAGTCCGAACAGCTCGGGGTCGTAGTTCACGTCCACCAGGCTGGTGCCGATGTCGCGACAGATGCCAGCCATCGACGGGACGGGGGCCCACAGCGAATTGACCTTGCGGTCCCTGCGGTATCCCAGGGGATCCGCCGCCTGGATCACCCGCAGCGCGCCCTTGACCCGGTCCGGCTGCCCCAGCTTGGCGTAGACGCCGGCGCGGTAGATCGCCCCGGGCACGAAGGACTTGTCCAGATTGATGACCCGATCGAAGCTCTCCAGCGCGTCGGGGTACTGCTCGGCCTCGAAGTAGGCCACGCCCCGGAAGAACTCCAGCTGGGCGATCACCTCGTCGGGCCGGTCCGAGCCCAGGGAGATGGCCTGGTTGAAGGACCGGCTCGCCTCGTCGATGGCGCCACGCGCGTGCTCGCACATGCCCTTCTCGAAGTGCCCGACCACCGAACCCTCGTCCACCGCGAGGGCCTCCAGCGCGGCCTCGCACGCGGCGTCCGTCTTGCCGGACAGGCGGAGAGCCGAGGCCCTGCCGGTGGCCAGCTCCAGGCGCTCGGCCCGGGACAGGTTGACGTCCTCGGAATCCACCAACCGCTGGTAGAGGCTGGCGGCCCGCCTGGCGTCCCCGGTGACCTGGGTGTGGATCCGTCCCAGACGGAAGATGGCCTCCTGGTTGCCCTCGTCCATGCCCATGACCCGCTCGAAGGCCGCGACGGCCGAGTCGTAGTCGCCGATGGCTTCGTGGAGCCGGCCGATGTGGAGGTGGGCGCCGACGAAGGCCGGATCGGCCTCGACCTTGGCCTTGAACGCCTCCAGGGCCTGCCGGTGGTTGCCGTCGGTCTCGTGGCACACGCCCAGCTGGAACTGGGTGTCCGAGTATTCCGGATCCAGCTCGATCGCCCGGGTGAAGTGGGCCAGGGTCCCCGGTGTCATGGCTCCGGACAGCCGGTGGTTGCACATGCCCATCAGCATGTGGGGCTCGGGATCCTCCGGGGCGATCTCGATGGCGAACTTCACGTGGGTGATCGCCTTGTCGTGATTGTCGGTGTGGAAGAAGAACCACGCCTTGGCCAGGTTCGCCTCCAGCTCGTATTCCCGCATCTCCAGGGCGTGGTCGATGAAGTAGAACGAGTCGTTGAGCAACGAGCTGTAGGCCTCGTCGTGCTGGGCCAGGGTCGTGTAGACCTGACCCAGCCCCGCCAGGGCGGCCGCGTTCCCCGAGTCCAGGGCGACAGCCTTCTCCATGTCCGCCACGGCCGCCTCGAGGTCGTCGACGTTCCCCCGGGCCATGGCCTCCCGCGCCCGATAGTAGTACTCGAACGACGAGCCCTCGACGCCCTCGTGCTTGGCTCGCAGACCCGCGATGAGCTCGTTGGCCCGGCCGCGGGCCTCGGCGGGATCGATATCCTCGTCGCCCACGTTCTGGATCGCGTCCGACGCCTGACCGATGACGGACTCGGGGATCGCCAGGGTGCCCCGGTCGACCAGGTAGTAGACCACGATGCCGACCACCACCAGGAAGAGCGCCGCGATCAGGAGCTTGCTCAGCGAGCGCACCGACTCGCGGGCCGCGCTGACCTTCTTGAACTGGACCTCCTGCTTCTCGCCGCGGGGCGCGCGCTTGACGTCCGGGAAGTAGGTCGAGAACTGCTCGTGCTTGGAGAACATCTTCCAGGCGCCGCCGATCTTCGACACCTCCTCGTCCGGATGGATCTTGCCGGCGCGGATCCACTCGACGATGGTCTCCTCGGGGAAGGGGCCGTAGACCTGGCCGTTGGACTTGCGGACCATCAGCTCGGCCGCCGGTGCACTCGTCTCCGGTTCGGCCACAGGTGGGGGGTCCACCTCCTCGGAGCCCGTCGCGGTGGAGGATCCGGCCTTGCACTCGGAGCAGACCGGGATCAGCTCCTGCGGGTTGGCCTGCATGGGTTTGCCGCAGTTGAAGCAGAACACCTGGTCCGCGCCCCCGGCGTCCGCACCCGACGCGACCTTGGCCTGCCCGGCCTGCCCGGCCGAGGGTGAGGTCGCCGACGTCTCGCTCACGTCGTTGCCGTGGCCGCATCGCGGACAACGGGCCGTGCCGCCGCTGGCGAAGGGTGGCGGATCGTAGGCGAACTCCAGTTCGCAGTTGGCGCATCGGATGTTCATGCTCGCGCTCCCTCGCCTGAGGAGCCGTCCCGTCACCCCGGTTGCGACCGGGGGGTCCGCCGGCCCCTCCTCCTCAGTGCTTGAAGTGTCTCACGCCCGTGAAGATCATCGCGACCCCCCGCTCGTCGGCGGCCCCGATGACCTCCTCGTCGCGGACCGATCCACCCGGCTGGATCACCGCGGTCACCCCCGCGTCCACGGCGGCGTCGAGGCCGTCGCGGAACGGGAAGAATGCGTCGCTTCCCATGGCGGTCCCGGTGACCGGTAGCTGCGCCTTGGACACGGCGAGCTGGACGGAATCCACGCGGCTCATCTGCCCGGCGCCGACGCCCACCGCCTGGTTGGCGTGGGCCAGCACGATGGCGTTGCTGCGCACGTGCTTGACCAGCCGCCAGGCGAAGGCCATGGCGGCCCGCTCGTCGTCCGTGGGCTGGCGGCGGGTCACCACCTCGCCTCCTGCCTCGTCGGTCCGGTCCCAGTCGGTGACCAGGTACCCTCCGCGGATCCGCTTCAGATCCATGCCGCCGCCGGTCTCCCCGCCCATGTCGGGGACCTCCAGCAGCCGCAGCGCCTTCTTGCGCCGCAACCGCTCCAGGGCCGCCTTCTCGAAGCCCGGCGCCAGGACGACCTCGAAGAAGGTGCCCGCGATGGCCTGGGCGGTGGTGAGATCCAAGGTGCGATTCAGCGCCACGATTCCGCCGAAGGCGGACATCGGGTCCGTCTGCTTGGCCGCCTCGAAGGCCGCAGCCAGGTCGGCCGCGTCCCGGGCAGCGCCGCAGGGGTTGCCGTGCTTGACGATCACCGCGGCCGGGTCCTCGAACTCCCGCACGATGGCGAGCGCGGAATCCGCGTCGGCCAGATTGTTGTAGCTCAGCGGCTTTCCGCCCAGCTGCCACGCGTTCGCCACGCCGGGGCCCTGGTAGCCCGGCTCCACGTAGAGGGCGGCGCGCTGGTGCGGGTTCTCGCCGTAGCGCAGCTCCTGGGCGTGCCGCAGGGGGAGCACCAGTCGCTCGGGGAAGCTCTCCCCGGTCCCCAGGTAGGCGGCGATGCCCGCGTCGTACATCGCGGTGTGGCGAAAGGCCTTGGCCGCCATGCGGGCGCGGAAGCCCTCGCTCGTGGCCCCGTCGTGGGTCTCGAGTTCCGCGGTGAGGACCTCGTAGTCGCCGGGATCGACGACCACCGTCACCCGCGGATGGTTCTTGGCGGCCGCACGGATCATCGTCGGCCCACCGATGTCGATGTTCTCCAGGGCGGTCGCCAGGCTACAGCCCGGTACCGCGGTGACCTCCTCGAAGGGATAGAGGTTGACCACGACGAGGTCGATGGTCGGGATGCCGTGCTCGCGCATCTGGGCCACGTGCCCCTCGAGGTCGGTCCGCCCCAGGAGCCCGCCGGCGACCTTGGGGTGCAGGGTCTTGACCCGGCCATCCAGGATCTCCGGGAATCCGGTGAGCTCCTGTACCTCGGTCACCGGAACTCCGGCGTCGCGCAGCCGGGAGGCCGTGCCCCCCGAGCTGTACAGCTCCACTCCCCGCTCGGCGAGGGAGGCGGCGAGCTCCTCCACTCCCTGCTTGTCGTACACGCTCAGGATCGCTCGACGGATCGGCTTCATGGTCGGCCCTCACCTGCCCGGGCGGGCGGGCGGCGATTCTAGCACGTCGTGCGCGCCGCGCGGGGCGCATGTGGGTGCGTGTGCGAGCTTGGGCGGTGATGCTCTACAGCGCCCCCCAGTCCAGGGGCCGGAGGGTCGCCGGACCCTCCTCCAGGCCCGTGATCCAGGCCTTGTGACCGTGGAGCCCTCGAAAATCCTCGCCGGAGACTCCGCTGAGCTGCCAGACGCGGCCCGTCCTCCACTCGGACAGGCGGACGCCGAACTGGTCGTAGGTGATCCAGCCCACGTACGCCGCGAACCCGTTCCCGGCATCCAGGACCTGGTACAGACGAGCCCGGATCCGCTCGGCGGTCCCGGTGCCCCAGACCTTGACCAGCGCCCCGGGGAGTGAGCCCAGCTCCGTGCCGATGGGGCCCGCGAGCCGGACCTCTCCGCCGGGGGCGTCCAGCATCACACGGTCCCCGTCCTCCAACCGGACGACCCCCGTGCGGACCTGAGCGCTGGTCGCGCAGGAGGCCAGGAACGGGAGCGACAGGAGCAGCAGCCAGTGTGCACGGGGGAGCATGGGCCGCCATGGTAGCAGGGCGATGCCCCGCGGGGGATCAGGACCCGATCACGGTCTTGCGGAAGACCACGAGCAACGCCAGGGCGATGAGCGACCAGCCCAGCCCCCACACCAGGGAGGGGACGTGGGTCAACTCCGCGAGCATGGAGGCGTCGCTCACTCCGTCCCGGCCGGAGAGCACGTCCTGCTGGATGTCCACCACGGCGTAGAGGCAACTGAACAGGCCGATGACCCGCAGGAAGGCCGAGCCCACGAGCGCGCTTCCCCGGGCGCCGAGGGCCAGGAGGATGACGCTGACCGCCATGCCGTAGAAGAAGCCGAAGCTGAGCAGCGGCCGGGACCAGATCACCGTCGCGATCCCCAGGCCGAGTCCCATGGCCGCCAGGAACATCGGTACGATGCGTCGGCGGTTCGCCACCGCGAGCAGGGCCAGCCCCCACACCAGCGATCCCAGATAGCCGGCGTTGAGCACGACGAAGCGGGATCCGCCCGTGCCCCAGGCCAGTCCTCCCTGATCGGGGGAAAGGGAGAAGCCGCTCGGGTGTCCACCGGTCAGGACCAGCGCCAGCAGGTGGCTGAGTTCGTGGAGCAGGACGACGAAGATCTTCAGCGGCCAGAGCAGGGACGAGTTCCAGAACAGGACCATCACCGCCACGGGTACGATCACGCCCACCCAGCGGCCGACGGTGTGCATGGATGTCCTCGCTGCGCCCACGTTGGGTCCTCCAATCCGCGCTCCCTGGACCTCGTCTGAATGGAGCCGCTTTGAGATACGACGTTCGATCGTAGATTATTGCCCAAGTCCACTGTCCGGGTCCCCTACGGGGCCCAACTCGAGGCTGACGCAGATGCACGACCCCGTTGCCGCACACCGCTGGAACCCCCTCCCCTGTCTCGCGCTGGTCGCCCTGGCTGCGCTGGCCGGCTGCCCGCCAGCCCTGGCGGACGACGACACGACCGCGACGACGGCCGAGCCGACCCCCGCCCCGGCCCTCTTGCCGGCCGTCGAGCGGGCGCTCGCCTGGCCCGAGGAGCCTCCACCGGCATCCACCACCACGGTCGACCCACGGGCGCTGTGTGCCGGGGACGTGGACCCCGCGGTCGACGCGGCCCGGGACGCCTACCGCGGACGAGATGCCGAGGGGGCGAAGACCGCGCTGCAGGCGTACCTGGCCGGGGGTGGCGAGGATCCGGACGGGTCGATCCACCTGCTGATGGGCGCCATCCTGCGGGAGGAGGAGGATCACGCGGGCGCGGTCTCCTTCCTGCAGGTCGATTCCCTCGCAGGTGGGCCCCTGGCCGGCGAGGCCGCCATGATGCTGGCCCTGTCCCTGGACGAGCTCGAGCGGGCCGACGAGGCCGCGGCGGCCTACGCCCGTGTCCCCGCCCACAGCCGGGAGTTCGACCGGGCGCGGGTGCGCCACGCCCGCCTGACCCTCTCGTCCGGGGACGCCGAGGGGGCGATCACCGCCCTCCTGCCCCTGCTGGCCGATCCTTCGGAGCTGGGATCTCGCTGGCGCCCCGAGGCGCTGGTCCTGCTGGGCGAGTGTTACGAGGCCCGGGGCGACGAAGGGGACCTGGTTCGGGCCTACGAGGCCTACCGGACCGCCTGGAGCACCGCGCCGCTGGACGACGGCGCCGCGGACGCGCAAGCGGGTATGGACCGATTGGCGGACCAGGTCGCCGCCGAACACCACCCTTCGTTCCTGCACCTCTTCGCCCGGGCCGCCGCCTACCACAACGCCGGCCACTGGAAGTCGACGCTCAACGCCCTGGACGAGATCGAGGACGACCTGCCGGCGGACGACGCGCTGATCGCCTGCGAGTTCGCGTACTACCGGGGCCGTTCGCTGTACAAGCGCAAGGCCTACGGCGAGGCGAACGCCCACCTCCGCGACGCGGCGGCCCTGTGCGCCGACGTGGACCAGGACAAGGCGGTGAAGGCCACCTACGTCCGGGCCCAGGGGCTCGCCCGCGACGGCGCCACCTCCAGTGCGCAGTCGGCGTATCTGGAGCTGCCGGCCAACTTCCCCGACCACAGCTACGCGGATGACGGGTACTACCAGGCAGCGCTGCTGGCCCTGGACGCCGGCGACACCGGCAAGGCCCGGGGCTGGTTCCGCTCGCAGGTGGACGAGCTTCCCGACGGGGACATGGCCGGCAAGGCCCTGTGGCGCCTGGCCTGGGCCGAGTACCGGGCGGGCGACCCGGACGCCGCCCTCGTCGAGCTGCGCAGGCTCCTGGAGGATCCCCCCGAGGACGTGGTCCGACGCGGGTACCTGCGGGCCCGATACTGGGAGGCCAAGATCACCGGCTGGCCGGACAGCGAGGGCCGCCCCGCGGACCGGGGGCCCGACGACCCGGTCCCCACCCCCGACAGGGAGACGGCGGCGGAGCTGTTCGCCGCCCTGGCCGAGGAGCACCCCCTCTCCTACTACGGCCTGATGGCCTACCACCGTCTGAAGGAGCTGGACCCCGAGGCCGCCGAGGCCCTGGCGGGCCGGCTCGCCGAACGCCGCGCCGGTGTGCAGGACCTGCCCGCCCTACCCGAGTCCTGGGAGGTGGACGACGTGTTCTGGCAGCGACCCCAGCGAGAGAGCGCAGTGGCGCTGGCCTGCGCCGGCCTCGGCGATCCCGCCGTGGCCGAGCTTCGCCGGGCCCGGGAGAACGCCGGGACCTGGGACTGGGACACCGAACAGGTCATCTCGCGGATCGCGGCGGTGGCGGGCAACCCCAACGTCAGCCACTTCAAGCTGCGGGTGCGGTTCAAGACCGACCACCCCGAGCAGCTGACCGCCGTTTCGTGGTCCGCCCTCCAGCTGGCCTACCCACTGGCCTACGGCGCCGAGGTGCGGGGATCGGTGACGGGCAAGAAGGTCCCGGCGCTGATGATGCAGGGACTCGTCCGCGAGGAGAGCGCGTTCCACAACGCCATCGTCAGCTACGCCGGAGCGGCCGGGCTGTCCCAGCTCATGTGGGCCACGGCCAAGTCGACCGCGAAGCAGATGGGGATCAAGGGGCTCCAGCGATCCGACCTGAACGACCCCGAGACCAACCTGGCGATCGGCGCCACCTACCTGCACAAGCAGCTCGGTCGCTTCGAGGACAATCCCTACTGCGCCCTGGGGGCTTACAACGCGGGCCCCGGTGCCGTGGAGCGCTGGTTGAAGGCCCGCAGCGGGTACCCCGCGGACGAGTGGGTCGAGGAGATCCCCTACAAGCAGACCCGCAACTACGTGAAGGTCGTGCTGCAGTCCTACCAGACCTACGCCCACCTCTACGAGGACGGGCCGGTGTTCGTGGACGTGCCCATGCGCGTGCCCCGGCGGGATCCGCAGTGAACGCCCGGCGTGGGGGCGCTCAGGAGGGCCAGGAAGGCTCGGGGATGGGGACGGGCTCGGGCCGGTAGTCCTCGCCGGTCCAGGTCCTGCGGGTGACCTCGAGGGCGCCACCGCCGTCGAATTCCAGGACCAGGTAACCGGGCTCCGCGTGGCCCCCGGGTGCCAGCCCGGAGGAGCCGCCGTTGAACACCGGGATCGGCGTGCCATCCACGGCTGCCATCGCCCCCGCCCGCCACCGGTGGACGTGCCCGTGCAGCACCGCATCCACCGGGTCCTGCCGGATCACCTCGATCAGCCGATCCACGCCCACCAGTCCGTGGGAGGCGTTGCGATACGGTTTGCCGTCGGCTCCCAGGAGGGGGTAGTGCAGTCCCAGGAGCCTGCGGCGCCCCGGCGTCGTCCGGCGCAGCTCGCCCGACAGGGCGTCCAGCTGACCCCGATCCACCCTGCCCCGGCTCACCGCCGACGGGCGCGCGGTGTCCACCATCCACAGATCCAGACCGTCCACCGAGAACCGCACCACACCCGGATCCGCTCCGCCTCCGCCGTCCCGCCACGTGCGATCCGCCGGGTCCCAGGTCCCCCCACACATCCACCGCTGGAAGTGATCCTCCATGCGCCGGGCTCTGGCCGATCCCCGGGTGTAGCGGTCGTGATTGCCCGCCGTCACCGCGACGGGGTACGCATCCAGCAGGGGCTGGAGGGCTCGTCGGGCCGCCTCGAACTCGGCGTCGGTGGCCAGCGCGGTCAGATCGCCGGTGACCACCACCAATGCCGGCGCGAGCCCGAGCACGTCGTCGACCACAGCCCCACGGGAGGCGCCACCGAACTGACGGGCCCGGCCCCTGAGGACCAGGTTGGCGGCCCCCAGCGCACGTTTCCCCAGAAGCTGGCTCGCCCGCAGCGGAGCGTGGAAGTGGAGGTCGGTCAGGTGGACGACGCGCACCGCGGCTCCCCCCGGGCTCGGACCGCGATCAGAGGTCCTTCTTCCGCCGCACCGTGCGAGACTCGTCCTTCTTCTTCGCGGTCTTCTTGGTCGCAGCGCGCTTCTTGCGCTTGGGGGCCTTGGGCACGTCCGGACCGCTCAGGTCCTTCAGCGACGACGGCTTGAAGGACTTGCGCTGGCCGGTCAGGAACTCCACCGAGACCAGCGTCTTGGTGGAGGCCACCACGTGCCCGCTGCCGTGGTCGGGGTGGCTGACCATGGTGCCCTCGGGGAGGGCTCCCTTGACCTTCTTGGGCTTCGCCGGCCCCTTGGCCCGTCGGGCCGCCTGGCTCTGCTTCCGCGTGGGTTTCTTCTTGGTCTTCTTCGCCGGCGGCGGCTCGTAGGCGATGGTTCGCACGCCGTCGAGGTACTTCAGCGAGGCGGCCTCGGTGGGGCCTTCGCCCGACGACAGGCCGAACTCCACCTGCACTCCGGCCTCCAGGTCCAGTTCGCTGGCCTCGGAGACGTCGAAGAAGAACTGACCCCCCCCCTCGGAACGCACCACACCGCGTCCCATGGAGGGGCGGAACCAGACGATCTTTCCCTTGTGTGAGGTGGACATCGTCCTCCTAGACACCAGCTCCCTCGGCTCCGGTGTCAAAGGGGGCATGCTACTGCAGCTGCTTGAGCTTCCGCCAGAGGGTACTCTTGGAAATCCCCAGGGCCTTGCTCACCTTGGTGCGATTACCACCGAAGACCTCCATCGCCCGCTGGATGTGGCGGCGCTCGACCTCTCGCAGGGGAAGGACCGCCGACTCGACGCTCAGGGGGGGCTCGGAAGCCGGCATCACCGGCGACTCGAAGTTCGGGATCGGCTCGGGGAGCGGGGGGACGTGGGGGCCGATGGGGGGCAGCTGGTCCGGGGAGATCACCGGCCCTCGCGCCAGGGCCACAGCCCGCTCGATGGCGTTCTCGAGCTCGCGCACGTTGCCCGGCCAGGTGTGGCGCTGGAGGATGTCCAGGGCCTCGGGGGCGAACTCGCGAACGTCCACGCCCAGCTTCTTGGCGTTTCGCTGCAGGAAGTGGTGGGCGAGGAGTTCCACGTCCCCGGTCCGGGCCCGCAGCGGCGGCAGCTCGATGCTGATGATGTTGAGCCGGTAGAACAGGTCCTCGCGGAACCTCCGCTCCCGGATCGCCTGGTGGAGGTTCTGATTGGTGGCCGCGACGAGCCGCACGTTGACGTTGCGGGGCCGGTTGTCCCCGACGCGCAGCACCTCGCCGCTCTGCAGGAAGCGCAGCAGCTTGACCTGGGTCATCAGCGCGGTCTCGCCGATCTCGTCCAGGAACAGGGTGCCATTGTTGGCCTGGAAGAACAGCCCGTCGGTGGACTGCACGGCGCCGGTGAACGAGCCTCGGACGTGCCCGAACAGCACGCTCTCCTGCAGGTTCTCGGGAATCGCGCCGCAGTTGACCGCCACGAACGGCGACCCCTTGCGCTGGCTCAGCTGGTGGATCGTCTGGGCGATCAGGTCCTTGCCGGTCCCGCTCTCGCCGGTGATCAGGATCGTGGAGTCCAGGGGCGCCACCTGGGCCACGAGCTTCATGACCCCGATCATCGCGGTCGACCGTCCGATGACCTCCACCTCCCGGACCTCGGGCTCCGGGTCCACCCGGGGCTGGTCCTGGATCGTGATCCGGCTGGTCCGGCGCTCCAGGGCGCGGCGCACCAGCTCGAGCACCTCGTGCTCCCTGAAGGGCTTGGTGAGGTAGTCGTACGCGCCGCGCTGGATGGCGAGGACCCCGTCCTCCACCGAACCGTAGGCGGTCATCAGGATGACCTCGGTGTCGGGGCTGCCCTGCTTGACCAGCTCCAGCACCTCGAGGCCGTCGATGTCGTGGCCCAGCCGCAGGTCCGTGAGCACCAGGTCGAAGGTGCTGTCCCTCAGCAGGGCCACCGCCTCGGGACCGCTGGACGCCCCCTCCACCGTGTAGCCGCGCTCCTCGAACATGGCGATCAGCTGCGCGCGCAGCTGTACCTGGTCCTCGATGATCAGCAGCGATGCCACGGTCGACCCTCCCGGTGCCCCAGAGTCTACCCCGCTGGGTTCTTTTTGAAAGGGTGAGGGTTTCGAAATGCAAATGTCGCGACACGGGCGACCGATGGGAGCTACCAGTAGCCCCCCTCGCGGAACGCGCGCAGGGCCTCGACCTGGTCCTCCCCCAGAGTTCCTCCCGGGGGCGCCGCAGGCCCCGTCCGCACCTCCACCAGCGCCCGATGGAGGTCCTCGGCCACGTCCATCCGCTCGTCGAGCAGGTTGGTCGTCTGCAGGGGATCCGCGACGACGTCGTGGAGCCGGTAGTAGCGGGGCGTGCCCCGATCTCGCCGCAGCGGAGCCAGGTCCGTCAGCGCCAGGGTCAGGGTGGGATCGAGCGCCGTGGCGTTGTGGAGGTGGTAGCGGAAGGTGAGCAGGTGGTCCCCCCGTCGCACGGCGAGGGAGTCGCCGAACTCGATGTACGCCGTGGAGCTCGGATCCCCGGGCCCTTCCAGGAGCCACAGGTCCTCGCCGGGCAAGCCCACCGGCGGCTCGATCCCCGCCCTCGACAGCACGGTCGGCAACACGTCCACCAGCTCGACGGGCTGCTCGAGGACCCGCGTCACCGCGGCGGAATCGGGCCCGAAGATCAGCAACGGGACGTGGGCCGTCCGGTCGGCGACCGTGGTCTGCATCAGGGTGTCCAGGTAGCCGTCGTCGCTCCCGCTGCCCTCCGCGAGGTTGAGGCCACACAGGGAGGTGGCCACGACCCACAGCGGACGCCCACCGGAGCCGTCGATCTCACCGGTGAGCGAGCGGATCCGTTCGCCCAGCGCGGCGCCCCGCCCCCGGTGGTCGGCATAGAGGTGATCGCGTGGTGGCTCCTTGCCCGGCAGGTGCTCGTGCCGCAGGTCGAACACCGTGGTGTCGACCACGATCAGCAGCCGCGGCCGGTCGTCACCGGAACGCCACCAGGCCGCCGCGTCTTCCGCCAGGTCCTGCGGTGAGCTGAGGCCGGCATGCGCGCTCAGGCGGTCGACGCCCTGCCCCCCCTCGGGGGCGGCCGTGGCCTCGGCCTGGCGGCCGGCGTAGAGCGTATGGGTGCGGTAGCCGTGGGCCTCGAGGATCCCGGTGAGGGTGTGACGGTCGGGGGGAATCTGGCTGCACCACAGGCGTGCGCCGGGCTCCGAGAACAGGCCGAAACCCCGGTGCCCGCAGAGGGGCACCGCGGAGGGGTAGCGTCCGGTGAGCAGGGAACCCAGGCTCGTGTAGGGGCGGGTCGACTGGGCGTAGGCCGCCGTGCAGCGCAGCCCGGGCTCGCGACCGAAGGCCTCGAGGAACGCGGCCTCGCCAGCGGTCCCCGTCGCGTCGGCGCGCAGGCCCGCGCCCAGCACGAGCACGACGTCGGGTGCCCCCGGCGGCGGAGCGGGCGGCGGTGCGTCTCGCCGGGACAGCGCCACCGCCACCAGTCCCAGCAGCGAGACCACGGCCACACCCGCCCACAGCGCGCGCCGCCGGTGGGCCGGGGACCCGCCGTGGGAGCGGAATCGGGGCTTCTGCGCAGGTGTCCTGGGTTCGGGCATCGGTGCTACGGGGAGGATATCTACTAGAAGCGAGGCGGGCGCTCAATCCGCCCGCCGGGACACCCCGCGGTCTTGACCCGGACGGATCGTTGAAGTACGCCTAGCCGGCGCGGGAATCGGGTCCCTCGCCCACGCGGTACGCATGCAGTTCGAGTCGCTCCAGTTCTTCGCGCTCCTCCTCGGGACGCTCACGCTCTATCGCCTGCTGGCGTTCCACCGCCCGTCCCAGAAGATCTTCCTGCTGGCCGTCAGCTACGCCTTCTACTGCACCTTCAGCTGGAAGTTCGCCGCCCTCCTGGCCGCCAGCACGGTGGTCAACTACGGACTGGGGTGGCTGCTGACGAACTCGCAGCCCCTGCGCCAGAAGACCTGGCTCGCCGTGGCCGTGGTCGCCAACCTGGCGCTGCTGGGCAGCTTCAAGTACACGGCGTTCTTCCTGGCGTCGCTGGACGACCTGGCCTATTTCTTCGGGCTCGAGGCCCACCTGCCGATCCTGAGGATCCTGCTGCCGGTGGGCATCTCGTTCTACACCTTCCAGTCCATCGCGTACCACGTGGACAACTACCGGGGGAAAGGCCACCCGGCGAAGAACCTGCTCGACTTCGCCCTGTTCATGGCCCTGTTCACCCAGCTGCTGAGCGGCCCCATCTGCAAGGCCCGCGAGCTCCTGCCCCAGATCGAGGCTCCGACGCCGAGGCGGGTTCAGGACGCCACCCTGGCCGCGTCCCTGATCCTCTCGGGGCTGTTCAAGCGGATGGTGATGGCGTCGCTGCTGTTCAGCTACGGGGTCGCCGACGCCTTCCACGCTCCCGAGAACTACACCTCGTCGGCCCTGTGGGTGGTGATGTTCGGCTACTCGATCCAGATCTACTGCGATTTCTCCGGCTACACCGACATGATGCGGGGGTTCGGGCTGCTGCTGGGGTTCCGGATCCCCGACAACTTCGCCGGCCCCTACGCGGCCAACAACGTGGGTGAATTCTGGCGCCGCTGGCACCTGACCTTCAGCCGCTGGCTGCGCGAGTACATCTATTTCCCCCTGGGCGGCTCACGGCTCTCCCCCCTGCGGACCTACGCCAACCTGTTCGCCACCATGTTCCTCTGTGGCCTGTGGCACGGCGCCAGCTGGGGGTACATCGTGTGGGGTTCGCTGCACGGGCTGGCGTTGATTCACTACAAGTACTCGCTGGACCGGGCACGTGCGAAGGGTGTGAATCCCAAGAAGATCGTACCCACCCTCCCCCGCTTCCTGGCGGGGTGGGCGTACACCTTCACCTTCGTTTCGTTCTCGAGGATCTTCTTCGTGTCGGCGGATCTGAAGACCGCCGGCGTATTCCTGCAGCGCATGGTGGACCTGCGGGTGACCGGCCTCGGATTCGAGGCGATCCTGCTCCCGGTCATCGCCGTGGGGCTGCTGATCAACTTCCGCGGGAGCGCCATCCGGGACGCCTTCGTGGGGCTGAGTGACCGCATGCCGGTGGCTGCCCGGGTCGCCCTGTGGATCGCGGTATTCTTGGCCATCCTGGTGCTGCGGCCCTACGGCGTGGCCCCCAACGCGTACTTCGGATTCTGAGGAGGAGCGGAACGACCGTGGCCAGGCTGGACCGACTGGGGATGACGGACACGGGCAGCGCGACCCTGTCGCCCTGGACCGTCGTGGGCGTCGGATGGGCCCTGTTCGCTCTGCTCGCGGTGCTGTCCGGCAAGTCCCTGCACGCGGACGCCCAGGCAGCCCTTCCCGCCGGGGAGGAGCGCTCGTGGGTCACGGACGCCACCGCCTGGCTGGACCGGGCCGCCCGGGAGAGCGGGCTGGGGGATCTGACCGAGGACGCGGGAGAGGTCCGGGACAGGGTCTACGACGCCCACCTGCGCCTGGGGACGCGAGCCGAGGATCCAGGGGACGCGGATCCGGGCGGGGTCGGGGCCGATCCGCGGACATGGGAGGACGACGACTCGGCGGAGGGCGACGACGATTCGGCCGAGGGCGAGGTGGAGACCGCCCTCGCCGAGGGTCCGCCGCGACCCCGGCGGATCCTGCTGGTCGGGGCCTCGTCGATACAGTTCGAGCTGGGCCGGGCCCTCGAGAACCGCTTCGAGACCTTCGAGGGGGTGGCGGTCGAACGCTACGGCCAGCACTCCACGGGGCTGTCGCGGCCGGACTACTTCGACTGGATCGCCCACGCCGAGGAGCTGCGGGACGAGTTCCAGCCCGACCTGGTGCTGGCCCAGTTCGGCGGCAACGACTGTCAGGGCATGACCGACCACGAGGCCAGGGCGGTCGGCCAGTTCGGCACCGAGGCCTGGGACGATGGCTACTACTCTCGCGTCCGGGCGTTCATCGATCTGTTCCACGAAAAGGACATCGGCGTGGTGTTCATGGGCATGCCGATCATGCGCGCCAAGAGCTTCCGGGCCAAGATGATCCGCCTCAACGGTGTGGTCCAGGTGGCGGTGGAGCACGCGGCCCAGGAGGACGGGGCGGAGGTGCTGTTCATCGACACCCACGACATGACGGTGGACGCGGACGGCAACTACATGGAGATCGCACAGGTGGGGGACCGGCGCCGGATCATCCGGGCCACCGACGGCGCCCACCTGACCAACGACGGCGCGGTGCTGGTCTCCGGTGAGATCCTCGAGATCCTGGGCCAGCACTACACCTTCGAGGCCACCACGCCCGCGGACGAGTCGGCCGCGAGCCCGGACGCCGCGGCGCCGTGAACCACCGCCATCGCGAGGACGGAGGGAACCGGGCCCGCCGGGGTCCCCTCCCCCGCGCCGCGTTGCTCGCCCTCCCCCTGGCCGGCGCCCTGCTCGCCCTGCTCCAGGTCCAGTGCACCCGCTGCGGCGCGGAGACGACGGATGTCGAGGCGGACCGACCGCCCGAGGACCGCGGCGAGGAGGTCACCTCGCCGGCCCACGGTCGCACCTGGCCGTCCCCTCCCCCGGACTGCCCGACCGTGGAGCTGGACGAGCACGAGGTGGCCGAGGTCAGGGTCGCGGACTGGATCGCGGACCTCCCCTACCCCGGCGCGATCGGGGGCGGGCGGATTGTCGCGGACGAACTGCCTGCCGGTGCCCGATGGCTCCCGGATCGGGAGATCATCGAATTCCGCCCCAGCTTCATCCAGGGCGGGAGGACGTACGTCGCCAGGATCACGATCCTGTCACAAAAATACCCGGATCCGAGGCCCTTGTGCATCCGCGTACGGGACTCCATCTCCCCGCCAGAGCCGACCGTGATCTCCGAGGAACCGGGGGACGGATTCACCCTGCTGACCCTGTCGCAAACCACCGACGACTTCCTGGACAGTCCCGGGTACGCGGGGCGGAGTTTCGGCGCGGTGCTCTCGGTGCCGGATCACGGGCCACGAGAGGACTCGCTCCCCCTGCGGGTCGACCTGCACGGGTTCCACTCACCGCTGCGGGGGGACGGCGTCCCCGGGTACTTCTCCCTCTACCCCCACGACCCGGAGAACACCTACTGGTGGGGCTATTCGACGAACCTGCCCGCAGGGAGCCCCGACGCCTGCGAGGCGCGCGACTACACCCAGCGGCGGGTGCTCCACCTGCTGGGCTGGGTGCTGGACCAGTACCCGGGTGTGGATCCGGCGCGGGTGTGGGTCTTCGGCAACTCCATGGGCGGGGCCGGGGCGGCGACGATCGGCCTGCGGCACGCGCGACACTTCGCGTACGTGGATGCCCGCCGGGGGCAGCTCGTCCCCCGCAACCATCGACCGTCCCGGGCCCGCCAGCTGGCCGGCCTCTGGGGTCGTCCGGGTCGTCTGGGGGGAGAGACCTGCCCGTCGACCTGGGACGAGGGCGATCTGACCGCGGTCCTCCGGGACTCCCGGGAGGCTCGCCAGCAGTTCGTGTCGCTGATCCACGGCAAGGACGACACGGTGGTGCACTTCGGCGCCCTGCTGGATCCCTCACCGCTCACGGGAAGCTCCTTTGTCGACGGCCTGCGCCGACAGCGGATGGGACACCGGGTGATCTGGGACGAGGCCGGTCACGCCGACCTGGATCCGGTGATGGGCGACCTGTGGTGGAGCAACGGCTGGCAGCCCGTGCTCGACGACACCAGCTACCTGCGCAGCGACCTTGCGTTCCCGGCCTTCGGCGCCTGCAGCGCGGACGACGACATCGGCACACCGGCGGGGAACGGGACCCGCGAACGGCAGGAGAACCGGGCGCTGGCCGGTGAGAGCCGTGTCCCCGGCGACACCGGATGGGACGGCGATCTCGCGGGGGCCATCAACCGCTACCTGCGCTGGGATTCAGCCCGGATCGTCGACGCGCCTGACCGCCTGGAGATCCCCATCCGCGCGGTCTCTGGCGAGGGGCAGCCGTCCCCCGGCCCCGGCTACCCCCCCACCGGCGACCGCCTCGCCGATCCCCTCCCCCTGGTGGTGGACGTGACCCCGCGGCGGATCCAGTCCTTCCACCTGGCCGCCGGCGAGGTGGTCCGCTGGAGCTACGGCAACCGCTCGGGCACAGCGCGCGCCGGCGAGGACGGAACCGTGACCGTCCGGGGACTCGAGGTGACCGAAGAGTGGCGAGTGCTCTCCCTGGAGCGTGAGGGTGGGGGCTAGCAGCCTGTCGCGCATAGACGCGCCAGGCTGCTCCCGTGCCCAGGGCGAGGC
>CAZITQ010000003.1:0-104182 GCA_964542165.1 uncultured Rickettsiales bacterium | reverse complement strand
CGACGACAGCGCCGGCGACGATGACACCTCGGGCGACGACGACGCGTCCGGCGACGACGACACCGAGGCCCTCCCCATCGAGTCCAATTGCGCGTGTCGCCAGGCGCCGTCGGCGTCGGCACCCTGGGCCGGCCTGGGTCTCGCCGTCCTCGTGGCGCTCCGGCGAAGCCGGGGTCAGCGGGGGAGGGGAGTGTAGCCCTCCCACGCTCCGGACAGCTCGAACGAGGCCCAGAAGTAGGGGTGGGACCAGCGGGGATCCGCGGCGAGATCGCGGCGGGCCCTTCGCAGGGCCTCACCCCGGGGCATCCCGTCCAGCAGCGCCTCGTACAACGCCATCATCAGACGGGCCGTGGCATCGTCCGCCACCGTCCACAGGCTCAGGACCTGGGTCCGCGCGCCGGCGAGCAGGAGCGCCCGACGCAGGCCCATGACCCCCTCGCCGAAGCGGACCTCGCCGACCCCGGTCTCGCAGGCGCTGAGCACGGCGAGCTCGGTGCCCCGAAGATCCAGCAGCGAGAGCTCGGCGGCGCTCAGGAACCCGTTGTCGTCCGACGCCCAGGACCCGTTCGCGCCGGCCAGCACGATCCCGCTGTCCAGGAGGACCTCACCACCGCCCGGATTCGCGAGTAATCCCAGGGCGGACAGCAGGGGGATCGAGTCCCTCGCGCCGGTCGTCCGCCGAGCGCCGCGCCCCCCGGAGGGCAACCCGTCCCGCTCGGCCCCTGCGAAGCAGCCGTGGGATGCGACGTGCAAGACCCGCGGCGCGCGGGTCTCCTTGAGGGCCGTCTCCGTCGCCTCGGAACCCCGGAGCAGAGTGCTCCCGGGCAGGAGCCCGGCGATGCGCGCCCCCTCCTCGGCCGTGTGGGGCAAGCGCGCCCACGGACCGCCACAGGATTCGACCGGGCCGGGGTGGGGCGCGGTCGGCCCCGCCGGCAGGTCGTCCGCATCGGCGCGCGATCCGTGCCCGTCGAAGTCCACGTCGGCGATCACCAGCGCCGCCCCCCCCACCTCGGCCGGCTCCGCCAGGTGCAGCAGGTCCCGGCCGCTGGTCACCGTGGTGATCAACCGATCACCCAGCCCGAGGTACCGCCCCTCCCCGTCGACCAGGGCACCCCACGGCAGCAACCCCAGTTCGCCGTCGGGCGAGACGATCAGGTGGTCCACCCCGGCGAGGGACTCCTCCAGGGGGGCCAGCAGGGCGGCGTGGAGCGCGGTGGCCGGCCCCCGGGGATCCTCTCGCCGCTGGAGGGCGCCCCTCAGCTCGGCCATGCGCAGGTGGATGGCGCCGGCGCCGCCCAGATCCACCGCGTGGATCCTGCCGTCGGGGAACAGGACGTACACGCCGTAGCGGGGCAACCCCCAGGAGACTGCCTGCCCCGGGACGTCCGGGAACACCATGGGCTCGTAGAGCACGTACTCGACCAGGGCGGCAGCGTCGGGGATGTGGATCCCCACCCGCTCCAGGTCGACCGCCTCGGCCTCGGGATCGAGTCCGGCTCCCCGACGCGCCAGGGCCTGACGCAGGCCCACCACCTCCTCCCGCTTGCGCAGGAGCGAGGCGCGCTTCAGATCGGGAGATGTCTCTGCGGCGGGCCGGCGGTTCAGCGCGTCCAGCTCGGTCATCGCCCGCCGCAGGTCGTCCAGCAGCGCGGTCGACTCCTGGTCGAGATCGGCCCGCGCGCGGCGGATGATCCCGGACTCGGAGTCCAGCACGCGCCCCTTGCGCCGCACGAGGGTCTGCAGTGACCTCCGGGTGGCCGCGGCGTCGTCGGGGCGAACCGTGAGGTTCCACGAGACCACCATCGTGGTGCTCTCGGTGAACAGCTGGGCGAAGGTCATCGACTCCTCGGACGACCCGATGGCCAGGTGGCGGGCGAGCATGCCCTCCTCCTCGGCCAGCAGCGCGTCGAGGGAAGCCCCCGCCGCCAACGGATCCCCCAGCTGGATCTGCGTGAGCGTGAGGTTCTGCAGCACGAGGCGTTTCTCGTGCCCTCCGCTCGCTCCATCGCCCGCGAACAGCGCGAGCGCCCTGGAGTACATCTCCTGGGCGGTCTCCAGGTCGCCCGAGCGGGCGGCGTGCAGGCCCAGGTTGTTCCAGTGACCGGCGAGGCGGGGATCGTCCGCCGCGAGCGCGGCCTCCAGGATCGCACCGGCCTCGCGGTCGGCCTCGAGCGCCGCATCCAGGTCCCCCCTGGCCTCGTGAGCCCGGGCCAGGATCCCCCACGCGAAGCCCAGGATCGGCTGGGGCGCTCCCGCCTCGCCCTGCAGCAGCTCGATCGCACGCTCGGCCAGGTCGATGGCCGCCCGGGACTCCCCGAGAGTCAGCCGGATGCGGGCCAGCGAGTGCAGGGGCAGGGCACAGTCCGGGTGGTCCGCGCCCTTGACCTCCTCGGTGGCCGCGAGGGAGCGGTCCAGGATCGCGAGCGCGCCCTCGAACTCGCCGCGGGCCTCGTACATCCACGCCAGGTTGGCCCGGAGCAGGGCGGTCGTGTTGTGGTCCGGGCTGAGGTGGGCCTCGGCCAGGGCGAGGGCCCCTTCGAGCCTGACGAAGGACTCGTCGGTCCTTCCGAGGTACCCCTCGATCACCCCCAGGTTGCACTCGGTCAGCAGGGTCTCGGGGTGGGCGTCACCGAGCCGTCGGTGGCGGATCACGGCGACGTCCTCGAACATCTCGGCGGCGCGGGTGAACTCACCCGCCTCCGCGAGCACCGTCGCGAGGTTGTTCAACATCGACGCCGTGTGCGGGTGGTCGGGACCGAGGGCCGCGACGGCGGCATCGTGGGCCTCCGCCAGGAGCTGCTCGGCCCCCTCCAGATCGCGCTCCAGCAGCATGCAGGCTGCGACGTTGGCCGTCGCCTGGACGGTGATCGGATTCGCAGGCCCCAGGATCCCGCTCAGGATCTCACGTCCCCGCTCCGAGAGGGTGCGGGCCCGGGTGCGATCGCCGGTGGACAGGACGACCTTGCCCGCCTGGGTGTACGCCCGCCCGGCCATGACCGGCGCCTGGGCCTCGAAGGCCGCCACCGCCGGCAGCGCCGCGTCCACGATCGCCAGCGCCTCGACGTACTTCCCCTGGTCGTCGAGCAGCCCCGCCAGGTTGAACCGCATCATCACGCTGTCGACGTGGTCCTCGCCCTGGAGGGCGGCGCGGAGGTCGCAGGCCACCCGCTGCAGGGCCTCGGCCTCGACGTAGCGGCCCACGCCCGCCAGCGCGGTGGCCAGGTTGTTGTAGGCGTCCACCGTGGCTAGATCGCCATCGCCCAGGAGCAGCTCCCGGGTCGTCAGGGCGGACTCCAGGTACGGCAGCGCCCCCTCCGCGTCCCCGCTCTCGAGCAGCATCAGTCCCAGGTTGCTCGCCGAGCGGGCCGTGGCCGGGTGGAGCTCGCCGTGGGTGGCGAGGCGCCTGTCGTGGACCCGCGCTTCGAGGTCGATTCCCGCGGGATGGTCTCCCGCGCTGAACCGGACCATGGCCAGATCGTGCATGGCGCTCACGGTGTCGTCGTGGTCCGGTCCCAGACTCTCGTCGAGGACATCGATGGCCCCCTCGAGCTGTGCGATGGCTTCGACCGTCCGGCCCAGATCGTCCAGGGCCCGGCCCAGGGCGGCGCGGACGCTGCCGGTCCCCGGAGTGCGGGACCCCAGGGCCTCCTCGCTGCACGCGAGCGCGGCGTTCAGCTCCTCGACGGCCAGTTCGGGGTACCCCGCCATGTCCAGAACGACGCCGAGGTTGCGGTGCGCCGCGCAGGTGTCGGCGTGGCGGTGTCCGTCGTTGCGCCTCCGGTAGTCCACCGCGCGCTGGAAGTACGGCACCGCCTCCGCCTGCTGTCCCCTGTCCACCAGCAACATCGCCAGTTCGTGGCAGCCGTCGGGGACGCCGGCGTCGCACGCTCGGTCGAGGTATCGCTCGCCGCGGATGTCTCGGGGGTGGAACCTCCGGTAGAGCGCACCGGCCGCGGTGCAGCCATGCCGGTCGCCGTTGTGGCAGGCCTCCTCGAATCGGGGGATCGCCTCGACCCCGGCGCCGGAGTCGAAGTCCAGCCGCCCCTGCGCGAAGCAGGCGTTGCCCACACCCGCGTCACAGGCCCGCTGAAGTCCCTCCCGGGCGCGGGCGAGGTCCGGATCCGTCCCCAGCCCCTCGAGGTAGGCCATTGCGGCGTTGTAGCAACCCCAGGGCATGTCGAGTTCGCAGGCCCTGTCGAACAGCTCGAGGGCCCGCGGAAGATCGGCCGGGACACCCTCATCCTTGCTGAGCACCACCCCCAGCTGGTTGCAGCCCTCGCCCAGATCTCCGTCACAAGCACGCTCGAGTAGGCGGGCCCGGGTGGCGTCGTGCGCGCCCGGCATCCCGCGCTGGGCGAGAATCCAGGCGGACGCGAGGCAGTCCCGTGGCCCCCCCACATCGCAGGCCCGCTCGAGCAGGGAGACGCCCCGGTCCGTGTCCCGGCCTCCGCGCATCCAGTCGAGCAGGTCCCCCCCCGCCTCGATGCAGGCCTTCGCGTTCATCGCCACGCAGGCGCTCTCGAGGGCCCGCTCCATGCGGTCCCGATATCGCGCGAGGTGCGGCGACGATCCGTCCTGCGCCCTCCGCCAGTCGCGGAGCTCCTCGCACGCCGGCTCGCTCCCGCCGCCGCACTGAAGGAACAGGGGTTCGAGGGCGGCCAGCGGATCTGCGGTCGCCGGGGCCGCAATGCCCTCTTCGGCCCGTGTTCCCGGGGTCCCGACCAGGGCCAAGATCAGGGCGAGGGTCGCCAGGTAGTGGCGCTCGGCGGACACACCGGTCACGGCGCACCCCCCGAAGGGGTCAGCGTTCGAGCGACTCGAAGACCGAGGGCGAACCCACCCTCGTCCGCGCTCTCGATCCCGGCCATGTCCGCGCGGGCCCGGGTCGGGCCGTCCCACCAGCTGCCCCCGCAGGTCCTGCGGCAGGGCCACCCGCCGCCCCAGACGGCGCCCGTGGGATCCTGCGCTCCATCCTCGGGGTCCTCGCAGCACAGGTCCCAGACCCACTCCCCGACGTTGCCGCTCAGGTCGAAGAACCCCCACCCGTTGGGTTCCAGCGACCCCACCGGGCCCGGCCCCGCGAACCCGTCGTCACACTCCGCCACGCCACCCTCGGTCCACATCCACTCACCCGGGGGGCCGAGGGTGGCGTCCCGGACGTTGGCGAACCCGCACAACTCCCCTTCGTCGTCGGTCCCGGCGAACCGCCACGGGGTGCCGGCGCGGGCCGCATACTCCCACTCGGCCCGGGTCGGGAGGCGGTAGCCCGCAGCATCCCGGTTCCAGCGGACGAGATCGCCCCCTCCGAGCATGACGTATGCGGGTTCGTACCCCTCCATCGCCGAGAGTCGGTTGCAGAATTCGACGGCGTCGTGCCAGGTCATGCCAACGACGGGGAGCGCGTCGGCGACGACCGCCGATTCGTCGGTGCCCACCGCGGACCTCAGCGTCTCCAGTTCCTCCTCGTCCAGGCGGGGGATGCCTCCCATCACCCGCCGCCACTGCGCCTGGGTCACCTCGGTCGCGCCCAGGGCGAAGGGACGCGTGAGCCGGATGCGAGCCGCCGGGGGCACTTCCCGGTCGTGATTCCAGCCGAGCTCGATGGGATCGAGCCGGTCGTTGGCGACGAACTCGCCGGGCGGGAGCTGGATCAGGCGGATCTCGGTCGCCGGGGCGGTCGACCCCGTGTCGGTCACCGGACCCGCCGGTCGCTTGGCGAGCAGCGCCGGGCTGAGGATCATGGCGATCACGCAGACCCACGGTCCCGCTCCTCGTCTCGCGATGGCGCGCCTGCGAGGAATCACGGCTCCCCCCCGCCATCCCCCGGCTCCGGTCCGGGTTCGGCCTCGAACACCTGGAATCCCGACCCGTCGGGGACCGCCTTCAGGCGTTCACCGCGCAGGACCTTTCCCAGCAGGCCGGGGAGGTGGAAGGTGTCCGCGAAATCCCGCAACGGGACCAGCTCGCCGTCGACCACCGACACCAGGCCCCGCAGGCCGTTCAGGTCCGAGGCGTCGAACCGCCCGTCCCGATCCAGCACCGCCCAGCCGCCTTCGCGGAAGGAGTAGAACCGACAGAGTTCGCGCCCAGTGCGCGTGTCCCAGATCCGGGCGCTCCCGTCGCGGGACGCGGAGATGGCGCGGCGTTCGTCATCGGTGAAGGCCACTCCGGCGACCGCGTCCACGTGCCCCCACCACAGGTGCGAGTCCGGCTTGCGGGGGTCCCGCCAGTACTGAATGGCATACGGGCCGGCCGCCAGCAGAGCGCCCGATCGGGGGCCGAGGGCCAGGTCCCACACGACGTGGCCCGAGAAGAGGAGTTCGTGGAGCTTGCGCCCGTCGCCGGCATCCCAGACCGCGATCTCCTTTTCGCCGGCGCCCGCGATCCGGCGTCCATCGCGGGACAGGGTCAGTTCGGTGACGTGCTCCTCGGAGTCGGCAAAGGCCTGGACGGACCAGACCGTCTCGGGGAGGCGTCCATCCCAGGCATGCATCGTCTTGCCTGCGGCACCGTACAGCCGGGGCCTTCGGCGGTCGGATACCAGGGCGCGAATGTCGGCGTGGTCCAGGTCGACGTCCGAGAGCTGGAGGCCCGTCGAGAGGTCGAAGGTCTGCACGTGTCCGTACGCCGTACCGACGTGAAACCGCGAGCCGTCGCCGGAGAACGCCGCCGACATGACCGGACCCTCGGTCTCCCACGCCAGGGGCGTCCATGAACCCGAGACGTCGAACAGGGCGACGTGCGAGTCACCACCATCGACCAGCAGCTCGGCCCCGTCCGGCGAGAGAGCCGCCGTCCACCGAGAATTCTCGTCCCCCGGGTAGCGGGCGATCTCTCGCCCGGTCCGCAGGTCCCAGACCACCGCGGTTCCACCGTCGGTTCCCGGCGCGGCCAGGGCCAGCCGACGGCCGTCGGCGGAGAGCGCCATGTGGCCGTACTGGAGGGTCCTGTCTCCCAGGCGCCGAATCTCACGTCCATTGCTGGTGTCCCAGATCCGAACGGTACCGTCCTCGCCGCTGGTGGCCAGCCAGCTCCCGTCGGGAGCGAAGGCCAGCTCGTCCATCGCGCTGGAATACCCCTCCAGGACCGCAAGCGCAGTACCCGTGGCCACCTCCCATACCCAGACGGTCTGGTCGTCCCCGGCGGTCGCCAGCCGGTACCCGTCGGGGGAGAAGGCGATGGCCGTCACGTAGCGCTCGTGGCCGGTGAGATCCCGAATCGGCCTACCTCGCGCGGCGTCCCAGACCGTGGTGACCTCCTCCCAGCCGCCGGTGGCCAGGCGGGTGCCGTCCGGGGAGATGGCCACAGAGACGCACCCCGAGGCCTGCGGAGCGGTCAGCTGTCGGCAGGACGCTGCGCCCTCCGGACACGCCCACAGCGGTCCACAGCGCTCCTCCTGGGTCACGAAACCCGCCCCCGACGCCGAGATGGCAATCGGCGTACCGGTCAGCTCGACGGTGTCGAGGCCCGCGCCATCCGCGGTTCGCCACCGCAGGATCCCGCCCTCCGCACCGACGTGGATCTCCGTGCCGTCACCCGAGAACGCGATCCATCGCGGGTGGCCTTCGAACGACAGCTCCGCCAGCGTGGATCCGTCCACCAGGCTCCAGTGGCGGATGATCCCCCGCTCCCGGGAAGCGGCCAGGGATGCGCCGTCCGGCGAGAACGCGATGGCGAGAACCGGCGCCTGCCAGCGGGGATGGAGGGCGAATCGGTGCACCTCGGCGCCGGTGGCCACGTCCCAAACACTGACCGTCCCCATCTCCCCGCCGGTGGCGACTCGCCGTCCATCCGGCGAGACCGCCAGGCTCGAGATCTCCCGCGGCCCTTCCCCGGCGAAGAACCGGGGACGAGCCTGGATCGCGGGCGCCGCGAGCGACGGCACCGGGGAGAGCCCGGCGATGAGGAGGAGGGCGAGGAGGGTCCAGGGGGCGCGATGCCCTCGCCGCCTGGGTGACGGGTCGGCGTGTGAGCCGGCTCTCGAGTATCGGAACGTCGTCGGCAATCGTCGGCCCCTGACGCGCTATCTTCCCGCACGGGCGGGGTCCGATCCAGCCGCGTGCTCAGGGCGCCGGCGGGATGGCGAGGGTGACCCGTCGACGTCCGACGTCGTCCCGGACGACGAGTCTCGTCGAGGGGGATCCAGCCCCGCCCAGCAGCGCGTCGATCTCCCCCTCGGTCCAGGTCACGGCGCGGCGCCCGTCGATGCGCAGGACCCGTTGACCGGCCTGGAGCCCCGCTCCATCACTCGTTCCTCCCGGCAACACCCACAGCACCTCGACGCCCGCCCCCATCCAGCCGACATCGAAGTCCGCCGTGTGCACGGTCAGGGTGTCGCCGGCCCTGGGTCCGGGCTGGAGGTGCACCCGCTGCCCGGAGAAGTCCACGGTCACGGTGAAGTGCTCCAGCACCGAGTTGCCCAGGTTTCCCACCGTACCCTCGGCCCGCAGCACCCCGTCGGGGTCGTGGGGGACGATGAGGGAGGGGCGGTCGACCGCGTAGGGACCGAGCTGGAATCGCCGGGCCTCGAGCACACGAGAAGCGGTCTCGCCGCCCATGCCCTGGGCGCCGATGGCGAAACCGGGGCCGTGGCGCTCTTCGAGGGACCAGGCCTCCGCCGCCGGTGCGTGGACCGTCAGCGCATCCGCCCCCGTGTCCAGTCGCCAGTCCCCCGCGTGCACCCCGTCGAGGGTGGCCCGCACCGTGGGCTGCTGGTCCATGAACCGCAGCGGCAGGGTCACGCCGCCTTCGGGCACCCGCCAGGTGTTGCCGTGGTGGAGCGTGCACTGGCCGCTGTAGTCCAGGGTCACCACCATCCGGCTGAAGAAGTCGTACCCGAGCAGGCCGACCACCGGGAGCCCCATCTGCTCCTGGACGGCGGACAGGTCGGTGACACCGACCACCTGACCCTCCAGGTACACTCCGCCGACCTTCAGGAACGGCAGCTCGACCAGCGCCACCTCCATCGTCCCGCCCACCGCCAGCCCCTGCAGCTCGCCGTCGGTCTGCAGGCCAATGGCCTCGACCACCGCGCGGTCCAGCATCGTGAGGGTGGTGGCCGTGTCCAGCAGGAACAACCCGTCCTCCCCCGCGCCGTCCCCCACCAGGTGGCCGCGGACGAAGAGATGGCGCGCCTCCACCGTCATGGGCAGGGAGAGGGAGGTCACCCCGGGCGGGAAGGTGACGTCCCCCTGCTCGTTGGGCCGGGTGAACAGCCCCGGATCCGCCGGCGCGTTCCACACCATCTCCCGGATGCGGTAGGTCGAGGCGTTGTCGGGGAGCTGGTCGTTGAAGGACTCGAGCAGGAAGGGGACCTGGACCCCGTCCACCTCCCGGTAGTCCGACATCCGCACCACGTCCCACCCCAGGCCGCTCTCGTCCCGTTGCGCCGTCCGCGCCGGCAGCCCGGTCTCGGCGTCGATCCACAGGTCGGCGGGGTTGCCCCCCGCGGGGGCAATTCGCCCGCGGATCAGGCGCCGCCCCTCGATCGCCTCCTCCCCCAGGACGGTCAGGCCGCTGACCGCCACGGGATCGAGCCAGGGGCGATAGGCGTCCGCGAACAGCGAGGTGTGCACGTCCGCCTGCTGCTGAGGGTTCAGGCGGACGACGGTGCCATTGTGATCCCGGTGCCAGGCCTCGCCCCCGGCGGCCACCAGCAGCAGCGACAAGGGGCCCAGGTCGAGCTCGCTCCGCTGGCGATCCGGGAAGGCCGACCAGACCGTGGACCGACCTTCCAGCCCCAGCCCCTGCACGTCGGCGACGGCCCGGAATCCCGTGAGCTCGGCCAGCCTGGCGCGGCCGCCCAGGGCCAGGGCCACCCTCCGCGCGAGCTCCTCCGCGTCGTCCTCCGCCCGGGTGGGGAGCGCGGGCGCCAATGAGAGGGCGATCACCGCCCACAGAAACCACCGAAGCATCTGGCCTCCCAGCGCCGACGATCTTATCCTTCGTCGTCCCCCGCGTGCGGCGGCGGATCCGACGAGAGAGGAACGGGCCGTGACCTTCGAGCTATCCGTCGTGATGTTCGGCTACAACGAGCAGGAGAACGTCGCGCCGGTGATGGAGGAGGCGCTGGCCTACCTGCGCGGTCGCGTCGCCCGCTACGAGTTGATCTTCGTCGACGACGGTTCCACGGACCTCACCCGCCAGCGGGCCGAGGAGGTGGCCGCCGCCGATCCCGGGGTCAAGGTGATCTCCCACGACCGCAACCGGGGGATCGGCGCGGCGCTGCGGTCGGGGTTCGGCGCGGCGACCCTGGACTGGGTGACCCTCCTCCCGGCGGACGGCCAGGTCCCCCCGGAACAGATCGACCGCTTCCTCGAGGCCGCCGAGGGCGTGGACCTGGTGATCTGCCACTACCCGGACCGCTTCCGCGAGGCGGACAACCTGGGACGCAAGGTGCTCAGCCGGGGGCTGCGTGCGTTGACCTTCGCAGCCACCGGCGTGTCCAACCGCCTGGACGGGGCCTACCTGATCCGCCGCTCGTACCTGACGCGGATGACCCTGACGTCCGAGACGTTCTTCCTGAACCTGGAGCTCCCGATCCGCGCCATCCGGGCGGGCGCCGCCGTGGCCGAGACGACCCTCCACATCCGTCCTCGTCGCGCCGGAAGCTCCAAGGTGCTGTCCTGGCAGCGGATCTCCCGCGTTTCGCTGGAGATGGCTCGACTCGGGGCCGAGCTGCGGCTGGGGCGCGGACCCTGACCGCTCCAGTTGAACTCGACGGCACAAATGACTAGAACCCCACAACAGTGACGGGGGACGGCCTCAACCCACCCAGCGGACGCCGTAGGAAACGGGAGATCCATGCAGCCCAAGAGCAAGAACATCGTTCGCCACCAGCTCCACGTGTCCCGGGAACAGCGGGAGGACCGCATGGGGCACAGGGGCGTCACGGTATGGTTCACCGGCCTGAGCGCGTCGGGCAAGTCGACGGTCGCGACCTTGGTGGATCAGAAACTGACGGAGATGGGCGTGCACTGCTACGTCCTCGATGGGGACAACGTGCGCCACGGACTGAACCGGGATCTGGGTTTCAGCCCCGAGGATCGCACCGAGAACATCCGCCGCATCGGAGAGGTCGCGCGACTGTTCACCCAGGCCGGCATCGTGAACCTGACCGCCTTCATCTCTCCCTACCGCGAGGACCGGGACATGAACCGCGAGATCCAGGCCGCGGGCGACTTCATCGAGGTCTTCGTCAACAGTCCGCTCTCGGTCTGCGAGGAGCGGGATCCCAAGGGGCTGTACGCCCGCGCGCGGGCCGGTGAGATCAAGAACTTCACCGGGATCGCCGAGACCGCTCCCTACGAGCCACCCGCCGCCCCGGAGCTCGCCCTCGATACCGACGGGGAGACCCCGGACGAGAGCGCGGACCGTGTCATCGCCTACCTCAAGGGACACGGCTACCTCGACGGCGTGGATGTCTGACCGCGTCGACCTCCTCGGCTGTCGCTTCGACGTCGTCGACCTGCGTCAGGCAGTGGAGCGGGTCGAGGACTTCGTCGAACGAGGGGGTTTCCATCAGGGCTGCGGGGTCAACGTCGACCAGCTGATCAAGATGGACCGGGATCCGGAGTTCCGGGACCTGGTGGCTCGCTGCGACCTGGTGACGGCGGACGGTACTCCGGTGGTCTGGGCGTCGGGTTGGCTGGGGCGACCGTTGCCCGAGCGCGTCCCGGCCATCGATCTGTTCGACGCCCTGCTGGAGATCGCCGCTCATCGGGGCTGGGGGGTGTACCTGCTCGGCGCCCGCCAGGAGGTGCTGGACCGGGCCCTCCGGTGGTACCGCAGGCGGGACCCCGACCTGAGGGTGGTGGGGCATCACCACGGCTACTTCGATCCGGAGGAGGAGGCCCGCATCGCGGAGGAGATCCGGGATTCGGGGGCCCAGCTGCTCTTCATCGGGATCAGCTCGCCCAAGAAGGAGCGGTTCGTCGCGCGTCAACGATCGCGGCTGGAATCGGTGCCCTTCGTGCTCGGCGTCGGCGGGGCCTTCGACATCGCCGCCGGCCGGACCCGACGCGCGCCGCGCTGGATGGCCCGCGCGGGGCTGGAGTGGACCTACCGGCTGGCCCAGGAACCGCGGCGGCTGGCCCGCAGGTACCTGGTCGACGACCTGGGGTTCTTCCGTCTCGTGGCGCTGCAGCTCCTGGGGACGCCACGGAGGAGGGGGTCAGTCGTCGAGGGACGGGGCGACGATCTCCGCCGATGACTCGCCGGGGGCGGGGAGCTCGACCACGAACCGGGCTCCCCCGAGCGTCTCACTGCGCTCTACGGCGATGGACCCCCTGTGGGCCAGCACGATGCGCTGGACGATGGCCAGTCCCGCCCCGATCCCGTCGGTGCCCGCGTGCCGATCCAGCCGCCGGAACATCTGGAACACCGCGGGCATCTCGGCGGGCTCGATGCCCTCGCCGTCGTCCTCCACCGCCACCGCGACCCGCCGATCCCGCGCCGGAGCGGGGACCACTCGGACCTTCGGTCCACCGGGAGCGCCGTACTTGATGGCGTTCTCCAGCAGGTTCTGGAACACCTGCTTGAGCAGACCCGCGCTTCCCCGGGCAGAGGGGAGCGGCCCGTCGATCTCGACCCGCGCCGAGGCGTTCTTGATGCGCATCTCCAGGTCCCGCCGGGCCTCGTCCACGCAGTCGTCCAGGGACACGAGCGGCTCGAATTTCGGCGCCTCGCCCACCTGGGACAGGTGGCGCAGCTCGCGGATCATCCGCGCCATCCGGTCGGTCGCGTCCGCCAGCTGACGGAGTCGTTCGTGACCCCGTCGGGAGATCTCCGGTTCGGTGACCGTCAACAGCTCGACTGCGCCGGTCACCGTCTGCAAGGGGGACCGCAGGTCGTGGCTCACCGCGGCGTTGAACTGGTCCAGCGCCGCGTTGCTGCTCTGCAGATCGGTGTTGGTGTCCGCCAGCTGCTCGTTGCGCTCGGAGAGGGCCCGGTTGCTTCGCTTGAGGGCCCGGCTCGCCGCCGCGAGTTCGGCGTTGGCGTCGGCGAGGAGGCGGGTCTGCTCGTCCACCGCCTCCTCCAGCTGTTGCTGGCTCGAGACGATGTCCATCGACGCCTGACCGGCGAGGTAGGCCATGCCCAGGGTGATGCCGATGAACGCGCTGACCGAGTCGATGACGAAGGGCCACTGGGTCACGGCCTCGTAGGGCAGGAGCTGACCGTAGGGCAACAGCTGCATCTGCCGGGTCGTCATGAGCACCAGGTACACGCCGATCTGGAAGAACGCGAGGCCCCAGGCGTGCTTCTTGTGGGCGTAGATCGGGGCCATGATGATCGCGAACCACAGCAAGCCGATGGCCACCTCGAACTCGCCGGCGACGTACAGCAGGAACAGCGCGACGATCGAGTCCACGTACAGCAGCCCGATCACCACGGAGGTGGTCGCCTTGCGCCGTAGGAACAGGAACCAGCCCAGGGCGGTGAGCACGCCGAAGAGGCTGGAGAAGACCAGCGTCTGGATCAGGACGAGCTGGGTGGTGGTCCCGGTCAGGGCGGTGCTGACTGACAGGACCGCGCCGATGGCGAGCAGGGCGGTCTGGGTCCACAGAAATCCCCGCGTACGACTCTCCTCCAGGGAGCGTCGCTGATCGCTGCGCTGGCGACGGACGGCCTCCTCGGCCGGCGTGTGGGGATCAGCGGGCGACATCGATGAGTAGGGCGAGGATCCAGGGCAGGTACGGGCAGCCGTCGACCACCACCCGGAAGACGGTCGGCGGTGTCCGCACATCGAGGTACAACACGTAGACGAGGGTCGCCACGACGGCGACGATCATGGCCGGGTGTTCGGTGACCATCGGCCTGGACCAGCCCGCCATCCACAGGGCCAGCAGGACCAGGTTCAGGGCGACCAGGGCGAGGCGGGTTCGCCTGTGCCCCAGCGCGATCGGTAGGGTGAAGACCCGCGCGTCGCGGTCCGAGTCGATGTCTCGCACGTCGGACATGTGGGTGTTCGTGAGGCCGAAGATCAGCACGAACACCCCGAAGGCCCAGGCGTCCGGGCTCCAGCCGGCGCCCGCGTAGGTCACCGTCAGACCGACCACGGCACAGGTGACGGTGAACGCCACCAGCCAGGCCTTCATCAGCGGGATGTCCTTGAGCCGGTACCAGTGACGTTCGCCGCCGTGGCGGACCGGGACGACCGGCAAGCCGTAGAGCAGACCGATGGACATGTAGCCCGCGAACACCGCCTTGACCGCCACCGGCGCGGTCCCGGCCAGGATCCCGGTCCCGACGGCCGCCGCGACCAGCAGGATCAGCAGCCCCGGGTGCTTGAAGTAGCGCCGAGCCTTGGCCTCGGGGACCTGCTGGACCCGCGAGTCGATGACGTGGTCCAGGTTGTAGATGAACAGGGCGGACAGAAGGATCAGCGCGGCGGGTCGGAGGTCGAACCCGAGGCCGAGGACCCGCTGGGCGAACAACACCAGCGCGGCCATGCCTCCCGCCAGCCAGAGACTGGAATAGACGAAGATCTCGAGGAACCGCTCGAAGAGCCAGTCGGCCACCGACCAGGCCGAGGGGCCCGCCCTGCCTGTGGTGGACAGTGTCGCCGGTCGGCCTTCGCTCAACAGCCCCCCAGGAGGCGTTCCGGCCTTCATCGGCCGGAATTGTGGGCCCGAGTATACCTCAATGACGAGATGGGGAATCGCCGCCGAAACGGCCGGGCGAGGTCGCTCAGATCTCCTCGATCACCACCGCGGTACCGTAGGCCAGCAGCTCGGCTGCGCCTGCCATGATCGACGAGGTGGAGAAGCGGACGCCGATCACCGCGTTCCCCCCCTTGTCCCGGGCCTCCTGGGCCATGCGGTCCAGCGCTTGCTCCCGGGACTCGGCGATCATCTTGGTGTAGTTCTCGACCTCACCGCCGACCAGGTTCTTGAAGACCGCCATGATGTCGTGGCCGGCGTGCCGAGTCCGCACGGTGTTGCCCCGCACCAGCCCGATGGACCGGACGATGCGGTAGCCGGGGATCTCGTGGTTGGTCACCAGCAGCACGCCGCCGCTCTCGGTGAGGGTGATTCCGCCGATGGGTACGGGCAGCTGGTTCATCGCACGACCTCCGTGTACTTGTCCTTGCGGCCGGTGGTCAGGCGCCACCGGATCGCGCTCACCAGGAGCACCAGGCACCCCGCCCCCGCGGTCCCCACACCGATCCGGAGCCAGAGCGGGACCCCGGGATCGATGCACAGGTGGACGAGACCGAACCCCGCGAGGATCGCCAGGCCGATCAACACCAGGCTCCAGCCGACCCGCTGTTCCAGGCGGTTGTAGACGCCCCCCCAGTAGCGATCCAGGGCCTTGTCGTACTCGAGCCGTTCGCGGATCAGGTCGGTGACCTGCTTGTGTTCCTCGAAATCGCCCATCTCCTCGCGGCAGCTCTCGCAGCTCTGGAGGTGCTCCTCGAGGGTCCGGACGTCCTCGTGGTCGATGACTCCGTCCACCTTCTGCATCATGAGGATGCGGGCGTGTTCACACGTCATGGACCGACTCCTCCTCGACCAGGATCGTGCGCAGGGCCTTTCGGGCCCGGTACAGGCGGCTCATCACCGTCCCCATCGCGACGCCGAGGGCCTCGGCCATCTCCTCGTAGGAGAGGTCCTGGTAGTGGCGCATGTAGATGATCTCCCGGTGGTCGACCGAGAGGCGATCGATGGCGCGCTGTACCCGGAGCTGGCGGTCGAAGTGGATGGTCGACGTCTCCGGGGTGCGGCCCAGCAGGGATGTGGGCGACGCGGTCACGCGGTCCACGTGCTCGGTGGGGATGGGGGTACGCCGGCGCTTGGCGATCCGGTCCAGGCACAGGTTCTTGAGGATCCTGTAGTACCAGGGATAGAAGGGCCGGTTGGCGTCGTAGGAGTGGAGCGCCCGGAAGGCCCGGGCGAAGGCCTCCTGGCTGGCCTCGCGGGCGTCCTCCGGATTGCCCATGAACCCGAGCGCCGCCAGGAACGCGCGGCGCTGGTAGTGGCGGACGATCTGCTCGAACCACGCGATTCGATCGCGGGGTGTGGCGACTGGTTCGGCGGCGGTGGTCATCGCGATCCCCATGGCAGGCCATGCTACGGAGGGCGCGGACGCCTATTCCCCGGAGCAGGAAAAAAACCCCGGCTCACCCCTTGCGGATCATCTCCATGGCCACCTTGCGGGCCTCCTTGTCCCGGACCCGCATCAGCCTCAGCTGCAACATCTCCTTGGCGACCTTGCGTCGGGTCACCGGCTGCTCGTCCCACTGCTCCGCCATCGGCGGAACCACCTGGGCGAACACCGCGTCATCCTTGACCTCGGCCATGCCCATCAGGGTCTCGAAGTCGTCGGGGACTCCGTACTCGGCCAGGTAGGCCTCGGTGGCCTCCTTGCGCTCGGCCCCGGTGGTGGCTTCGCGCACCGCGCGCGCGAGCCCGTCGCGCTCGGGATCCGCGAACACCGCGTCCAGGCGCTGCTTCATCGCCTTCTCGAGGGCCGCCTTGTAGTACCGATCGGCGCCCGGACGGCCACCGCCCCCACCGCCTGCGATGGGCTTGTGCTGATCCGTGTGCAGGCTGCGGTCGCGCTTGCGATCGATGTCCCGCCACGAGGGGCGGTCGTCCCGGTCCCTGTCGTCTCGGCGTCCCATGATGTGGACCTCCCGGCCGCCCGCACTCTATCAGTGCGGCCCGCGGATATCCCGCGGCTGCGCCGGTGAAGAAAACCGGTCGGTGCTTCGTCTCAAGTTCCAGACATTCGATAGCGCGTGCCGATAAGGTAGGGGACAGAACGATGACACAGCCAGCCACCCATCCCGGACCTTCCCAGCATCGACCGACCCTGGCCGCCTCCGTGGGCCTGGGCACGATCACCCTCGATACCGTCCTGGTCGCTCCGAACCGCTCGCTGCGGGTGGGCGGGAGTTCGACCTGCGACCTGCCCTTCACCTGCGATCCCGCAGACCTGGTCGAGCGCGTGGACGGCGCCTGGGTCGTGCGGGTGCCCGACGGTGTGGACCGGGACGGCCCCGGCAACGGCCGCGGCGACCGCACGATCCGGCTGTGTGACTGGGATGCCGGGGTCACCCTCCGGGGGGAGGGCGAGGCCTGGCTGCGGCTGTGGCCGACGCGCCCGGAGCGGTTCGCCGGCCGGGATCCCCTGCAGGGACCCCGGTGGCTCGTCGCCCGGGCCCTGCCCGTGCTGTGGCTGGCCCTCTCCGTGACCCTGGGTCTGGCGACCTTCGGGATGTGGGCATCGACCACGGTGCGCGGCGACCCCCGGGTCCTCGCCCTCGGCGACGGTGCCCTGGGCCAGGGCGGAGACCTGGAACGGGTGGCCTCCCTCGGCGACGGCGAGCAGGCCGCCGGCGTGAACTTCGGCGCCTGGATGTCCCGTCCGACCCCACCCGCCCCGGTGCCCGAGGACGCCGCGGACGAGGAAGACGCGTCCGTGGACGAGGCCCCGGCGGCGCCGGAACAGCCCGAGGCCGCGGCCGAGGAGACCGCACCCGAGAGCGCGCCGGAGCCCCAGGACGACGGGGACGCGTCAGCGGTCCAGCCGCCCGTGGAGACGCCCGAGAGCGCCCCCGCGGACACCACCCCCGAGGAGACGACCGACGCGGACACCGGCGCTCGGGTCGACGACGGCAGCCCGCAGGCCACGGGTGATGGCGATGCGTCGGCCACGGGTGACGACCGTGGCGTCAAGGGACGTAAGTCCGGCGGCGCCGGCGGGTTCGGTGCCGGCGGTGGTACGGACGACGGGTACGCGGACCGGGTGGACTCGGTCAACGCCCTCGAGCGCAGCCTGTTGGGGTGCCTGGAGGGTGAGGAGACCCATCGGATCAACCTGATGGTGGGCCTGGACGGCAAGGCGGAGAGCCGTTCCGTCGACTTCTTCCAGGGGACGTGGAGCCGGGGCGAGCGCAGCTGCGTCAACGACACCATCGCCGAGTGGGCCTTCCCTTCCGGGGAAGAGAGCTACGAGGTCGACCTTCGAATGCGCAAGGGCAGCCGCCGCCACCGGGGCGCCTGACCCCTCTACTCCTCCCCGTCCCCCTCGTCCACGGAGAGCGAGCGCCGCCGCGTCGAGCGCCGGCGGCCCCGCTCGTCCCGGGGCACCACCTCGCCGAGCTTTCGGATCGGATCCCCCCCCCAGCGCTCACCGGCCGGGATGATCATGTAGGTCGGAAGGTAGGAGCGTGCCTCGATGTAGGCGCCGCGTTCGACCCTCACCCCCATGCCGAAGTGGCAGCGGGGTTCGATCTCCACGTCGTCCTCGATCTCCACCCCCGGGGCCATGTCCACCAGCGCCCCGATGCGGACGCGGTCGCCGAAGGTGCACCCCGGCCCGATGTTGGTCCGCGCTCCCACGTTGCAGTGGTCGCCGAAGCGGACCGGGGCCTGATGGAGCTTGTCGCCCCGGCTGAGGTGGGCGGTGATCCCGGTGCCCTCCCCGAGGTAGGTGAAACGCCCCAGGGTGATCAACGGATAGCTGTGCAGCTCGGTACCCGGCGAGATGTGGGTCGACCAGTGCATCCGCATCCCGAGCGCGCGCCCGTGGAGGTACCGCAGGAAGGTCAGCAGCTGGATGTGGTTCAGCAGCGGCCGTGGAAAGTAGTTCTCCAGGCCCCAGGTGCCCAGGAAGGCAGCGAAGTCACGGCCCACGAACACCTTGCTCGTTCCCCTGCGGGGCCGGGGGAGCACCATCCGCAGGGCCCCGGCGCACAGGATCGTCCCGGTCAGGAAGAGCAACCACGCCAGGGGGAACGCCAGGGGAACGGCCCACCAGCCCACGTTGAACGACAGGGTCCTCAGCAGGACGATGATCCCCAGGGAGGGCACCCCGTAGACCCAGATCGCACCCAGGCACCAGCAGACGTCGAACAGGGCGATCAGGAGCGTCTCCCGCGGCGGGCGGGATCGGCTCACGCGGCGGCCTCCTTCTCCTCGAGCAGGCGGACCACCAGGTTCACGAAGGTCTCGACGGTGAACAGAGTCGGGATCTCGCGGACCGTCAGGTCGTCGCGGAACTGGTCGTCCGGGACCTCGGGGAGGGCTTCGCGGAGCTTGGCCAGCCCCGTGGGCGTCAATACTCCATCGATCTCGAAGGGTTCGTCACCCGCGGCGGCCTCGGCCTCGGCCTTCTCCTGGATCTCGCCGCGCGGGATCTTGATCTCGAAGGCCTCCTCGAGGCGGAAGGCGATGTCCAGGAAGTCCAGGGACTCCGCGCCCAGGTCGTCGATCACGTAGGCGTCGAGGGTCACCTCGTCGTCGTCCAGTCCCAGTGCGTCTGCGAAGCAGCTCTGGACGACCTTGAAGACCTCGTCACGATCCACGGGCATGGGACTCCTCGACGTTGTGGGGCTGCGGGTGTCGCCGGGGCGCTCACCCGCCGGTGGTCGGTATCTCTTCCAGTTCCTCGGCGCTGCGCCGCGCGGTCTCCAGCGCCTCGAGAATCGAGGCCGGCCGGACCGCGTCTCCGACTTTCACCACGCACGCGCGTGAAGGTGCATATATAGCAGGGTCGAGGCCGATTGACTCCCGTCCTATCGCCAGCACCAGCAGGCACACCCCCTCGATCGCGGTCTCGCCGCGGCGCAGGGTGAGATCGAGGCGGTCTCCGTCAGCCCGGGCCGTCTGGACCCGGGTGATCAGCTCCACGCCATCCTCCCGGAGCAGCCGTTCCGCGTGGAAACGGGTGTGCGGCACCATGCCCACGCCGATCTTCGGCCGGGCCTCCACGAGGACGACGCGCGCGGCCCGCGGGGCGAGTGCGTGGGCGGTCTCGACGCCGCCGGGCCCCCCGCCGAGGACCACGACCGTGCCCTCCCCGGGCAACGAGGTCCGCAGGGCTTCGTCCACCGTCCTCACGGGGAAGGAGGGACTGCCGGACAGGGGGGCACGCCGGGGGGCGCTGCCGGTGGCGTCGATGATCCGTTCCGGAGCCAGGTGGGAGACGAGGGCCGCATCCACCTCGGTGTCGGTGAGGATCTCGATCCCGGCCGCCCGCGTCTGGTCCTCCAGGTGCCGCCAGAGGCGGTGGACGGCGTCCTTGTGGGGACCTGTGGAGGCCAGGTCGAGCTGGCCGCCGAGGGTGGATCTGCGCTCCGCCAACGTCACCTCGTGGCCCATGCTGGCGGCCAGGGTGGCGGCATGCATCCCCGCCGGCCCGCCACCCGCCACCAGGACGCGCAGGTGGGTGCGACCCCGCCGGGGGGGGACGTCCCCCCGGGAAGCTCCGGGGTTCACCGAGCAGGTCACCGGTCCGTAGCCCACCGAGTTGATGCAGCGGTTGCAGCTGAGGCAGGGGCGCGGGCTCCTGCCCTGGCGCAGCTGGGTCATGTAGTCGGGATCCGCAAGCACGGGTCGGCCGACGGAGACCAGGTCCGCGTCACCGGTGGCGACCACCTGTTCCATCAGGTCGGGGGTGTGGAGCCTCCCCACCGCGATCACCGGGATCTTCACCGCCCTCTTCACCGCCCGGGCCAGGGGCCGGAAACCCGCTCCAGGCAGGAGGTAGACCGGGATGTTCCACACCATGGAGCCGTAGGTGCAGGCGCTGACGTGGATCGCGTCCGCGCCCGCGATCTCCATCTTGCGCGCGATCTCCTGCGCCTCGCCCGGCTCGATGCCCCCTTCCATCTTCTCGTCCGCCGAGATCCGCACGATCACGGCGACGCCGGTGCCCACCACCCGGCGGACCGCCACCAGCACGTCCAGGGGGAGCCGACAACGTCGATGGAGGTCGCCTCCGAACGCGTCGTCGCGCGTGTTGCTGGCGGGGGAGAGGAACTGGTTGAGCAGGTACCCGTGCCCCATGTGCAGCTCGACGCCGTCGGCACCGGCTCGGGCGGCCCGCGTCGCGGCCCCGGCGAAGGCCTCCACCAGGGCAGGCATCTCCTCGGCCGCCAGGGCCCGGGGACGCTGGCGCATCATCGGGCAGGGGATGGCCGAGGGGGCGACCGGCTCGCAGCCGATGGTGGACGACAGGGTCTGCCGCCCCGCGTGGGTGAGCTGGACCACCAGCTTGCCCCCCTCCTGGTGCACCCGGTCGGCGAGCATCAGGAGGCCGTCGACGTCCCCTTCCGCATCGAGGCGTATCTGGTGCGGGGACGAGAGCCCGTCCGCCCGCACCGCCAGCCCACCGGTGGCGACCCATCCCAGTCCGGTACCCGCGCGGCGGGCCAGAAACTCGATGTAGCGGTCGCCGATGCGGTTGGCTTCGTCCAGGGCCACGTCCATGGGCGCCATCACGATCCGGCTGGCGGCCCGCAGCGGGCCTACCCGGATCGGGGTCAGTGCGCGCCTCAGCACGGCGCCACCTCCAGGACCAGCGCCGCGGAGACGCCCTCCGGGTTGGCCCAGGACACGGCGAGCCGCTGTCCCCCGTGACACAGCGCCACGGCCAGCAGCATCGCCCCGTGCCCTCCGTGGCAGTGTCCGACCCGGGGGCCGACGTCCGCCAGCACCGGGACATCGGCGTCGCTCGCCAGGCCCGCGTCGTCCAGCGCCCGTCGCATGGCGAGGTCCCTGCGCTGCGCCGAGCCGAAGCCCAGCAGGGTCGCCACGACGGGCACTCCGTCCCGGTCGGCGTCCTCCTCGCGCTCCAGGGCGAAGAACGCGCCGCCCTCACCGGGGATCAGGCCCTCGTCCAGGCGCCCGCCGCGCACCAGGCCGGTCTGATCCTCCAGGGTCAGGTAGGTCCCGTACCCGCCGGCCAGGCAGAGGTCGCTCCGCCGCTCCCGCAAGGCGGCCATGGCCTCGCCCACCGCCAGCAGACCGGCCACCTCGCCGTCGCAGAGGTTGTCGTTCACGCCCTGCAGGTCGAGGAAGAGGCTCGCGAACGCCAGCACGTTGTTGCTCAGCCCCTTGATCAGCCACAACGGGTTGAGCACCGGGATGCCGTCGTCGGCCCAGCGGCGCAGGGCGAACTGGCCGTCCCCGGTGTAGGACCGCCGGAGGGGTTCGACGAAGTCGCCGCCTTCGTCCACGGCCAGGCCGGCACCCGCGAAGGCGCCCCGCCGCTCGGGGTCGGGTGGCGGGGCGTGTCGGATGCGCTCGAACCACGCCGCCCTCGCCGCCGCCAGGCCGATCCGCACGGGCCGGGTCATCACCTTGAGGTGCTTGCGCTGCCGCTTCTCCACCGAGTCCAGGGGCACCAAGTCGGGGATCTCCCCTCCGACCGCGGCGGGGTACCAGGGTTCATCGATGACCGTGATCGGGCGGATGCCGCTCTCACCAGCGGCCCACGCCCGCCGCAGCTGGGCCAGATCCTTGCCCAGGGAGCAGAACACGCCGCAACCGGTGATGACGATCGGGGTCATGGGACCTCCCCGGCCCGGGCCACGGCCAGGCAGGCGTTCTGTCCGCCGAATCCGAAGGAGTTGCTCAGGACCAGGTCCACCGCCGCCCCCCTGGCGCGTCGCGGGACGTAGTCCAGGTCGCACTCGGGGTCCGGGTCGTCCAGGTTGAGGGTGGGCGGCAGGGCCTGGTCCCTCAGCGCGGCGAGGACCGCCAGCATCTCCACGTTGCCCGCCGCGGCCACCGCGTGGCCGATCATCGACTTGGTGCTGCTGACGGGGGGCGCCCCGGCGGCCCCACCGAAGACCCGCTTGATGGCCAGGGTCTCGGCCACGTCGTTGAGCAGGGTGGAGGTGCCGTGGGCGTTGACGTAGTCCACGTCCCCCGGAGCGCGCCCCGCGTCGCGCAGGGCCCGCGCCATGCAGAGGGCCGCCCCGGCGCCGTCCGGGCAGGGGGCGGTGACCCGGTGGGCGTCCACCGAGGTGCCCACACCCACGAGCTCCCCGTACACCCTTCGTCCCCGCACCCGGTCCATGGGTTCGAGGACCAGGGCGGCCGCTCCCTCGCCGATCACGAATCCGTCCCGCGCCCGGTCGAAGGGCCGGGAGATCTCCTGGAGCGGGCGTTCGCTCTCGCTCAGCGCCCCCAGAAGCTGAAAAGAGAGCACTCCGAAGGGGTGGATCATCGACTCGAAGCCGCCGGCCAGGGCGTGGTCCAACCGGCCAGCCCGCACCTCGCGGAAGGCCTGGCCGATGGACATCGCGCCCGCGGCGCAGGCCGAGTAGTTGGTGACCACCGGCCCGCGCACGTCGTGGCGGCGGGCCACCAGATGCACGGCCAGGTCGCTGAGGTGGCGCCAGCGGTAAGGGCTGTCCGCGGCGCCGACCCGGCGGCCCGCGCTGCCGTAGTCGAAGGCTCCGCGGTCACCGATGTGGGGGAGGAAGTCCTCTTCGGTCTCCGACACGACGTTGCTGCCCAGCCCGGTCGCCAGGAACAACCCGCGAGCTTCGGGGGAGACCTTGGCCGGTTGGGCGTCGCCGTGTGCGTCCCGCAGGGCCAGCTCGCAGGCGGCGAGCCCCAGCTCGGTCTTCAGGTCCTCCTTGCCCGCCAGGAAGTCCGCCTCGGGGCCCTGGACGTGGTCCGCCAGGTCAAAGCCTCGCACCTGGGCCGCGGCGCGGATCTCGAAGCCGTCCGTGGGGAAGCGATCGAGGGGGCCGATCCCGCTGCGGCCCTCGACGATGGCGTCCATGACCCGGTCCGGGTGGTCCCCGAGTGGGCAGATCACGCCCACCCCGGTGATCGCCACGCGCCGGCCCCCGCTCACGCGACCGCCCCCCTGGAGAGAGGTTCGAGGACCACCGCCGCCACCGATCCGTCCACGCCCGCGCCCCAGATCAGCTCCGGGCCGTCCGCGGGCTGGCAGACCGACAGGGCCACCTCCACGGCGCCCGCGGCCGCGAAACAGTGCCCGTACCGTGCCTTTCCTGCCCGCCGGGGGGGGATCCGACCGTGGAAGAGTCCGTGGGCGGCCTCCTCCTCCGCGCGATCCGACGGAGGTACACCCCAGCCGTCGGCGACCCAGCGGCGGAGGTCCTCGGCGCGCAGGCCCGCATCGGCCAGGGCCCGCTCCCCGGCCTCGCGGTAGACCGTGGAGTCGACGGGAGGGCCGTAGGCGCCGTCGTGGTGGGCCTCTCCGTACCCCAGGATGCGCGCCAGGGCCGTGGCGCCCCGGTCGGCCGCCCGGTGGGCATCCTCGATCCACAGCATCGCCGCCGCCTCGCCGGGCACGGTGCCGTCGGCGTCGGTGGCGAACGGCCTGCAGCGACCCGAGGGGCTGAGCAGACCTTCGACGCCGAAGTAGCTGACCATGAACACGTTGATCGGCGAGTCCGTCCCGCCGGCGACGGCGAAGGGGGCCTCGCCGCTCCCCACGGCCCTCCGGGCGTCCGACAGGGCCTGCAGACCCGAGGCCCCGTGGGGCCCAATGGAGCTGTTCGCCCCCTGCAGACCCAGCGCGATGGACACGTGCGCCAGGGCCATGTTGGGCAGGATCTTCAGCGCATTGAGGGGGTTCATCCGGTACCGGGCTTCGCGCCAGAGCCGGACCACGTCGATGGCGTCCGCGGCGTCGGCGTCGGCCTCCTCGGGCCGACAGGCGGCCATCATCCTCAACACCGAATCCAGGTCGATGGTCTCGTAGCCCGCGGCCACGAACAGCCCGCCGTCCCGGGCGTCGGGGGGATCGACGTCCCCCGCGTGGGTCCGCGCGTCCAGCGCGGCGGCCACCGCCAGCCGCGCCGGTGGACTCATCAGCTTGACCGCCTTGCGGTCCGGGAGCCGCTTGCGAGGCACGAAATCCCGCACCTCGGCAGCGGCTGACCAGGGAAAGTCGCTGGCGTCGAAGCGTTCGATGGGCCCGATGGCCGTCCCACCCACGTCGTGGCGCACCAGGGTGGCTTCGCGGTCCAGCCCCAGCGGTGTGATCATCCCCACACCGGTGATCACCGGACCGTCGGGCGCCGCGCTCACGTTTCGTCCCGCTCCAGCACCAGCGTTGCGTTGCTGCCGCCGAATCCGAAGGAGTTGCTCACCGCCCGCCTTGCCGCGGCCCTCCGGGGCTCCCCGGCCACGTGGTCCAGGTCGCACTGGGGATCGGGGCGGTCGAGGTTGGCGGTGGCGGGCAGCACACCGTGGCGCAGGGCGCACCAACCGAACACCGCCTCGACGGCGCCGGCGGCGGCCACCAGGTGGCCCATCTGGCCCTTGTTCGACGACACCGCGAGGCGATCGCAGTGGTCGCCAAAGGCCCGGCGCAGGGCGCGGGTCTCCGACAGGTCGTTCATCACCGTCGAGGTGCCGTGGGCGTTGACGTAGTCCACCTGCTCCGGTCGCAGGTCCGCGTCCCGCAGCGCGTCGCGCACCGCCTGGTAGGCTCCGCTCCCGTCCGGCGGCGAGTCGGTGATCCGGTAGGCGTTGAGGCTCGAGCCGTAGCCCGACAACCAGCCGAGGATCGGCGCGCCCCGCGCCAGGGCCCGCTCGCCATCCTCGAGTACGGCGAAGCCGGCCCCTTCGGCCAGGACGAATCCGTCGCGGTCCAGGTCGAAGGGGCGGCTGGCGCGGCGCGGGTCGTCGTTCCGCTCCGACAGCGCGCTGATCAGGGCGAATCCGGTGACCATGAAGGCCTCGACCAGAGCGTCGGTGCCGCCGGCGAGCACGACGTCTGCGTCCCCCCGCCGCAGCATCTGCAATCCCCGGCCCAGGGCCTGGGCGCCGCTGGTACAGGCGGTGGAGGAGGTGCGTGAGGGGCCCAGGATGCCGAACTGGCGGACCAGGAGCCGTGTGGGCGCCCAGGGTTGGAGCCGCGGGTAGTCGTGGGGATCGATGTGGGGCAGCACCGGCTCCAGGGAGTCCAGGTGGCGCCAGCGGGCGTAGTCGGCCGAGACCTTCTGCAGGAGCTTGCGCCCCGCCTCCGCGCCCACGCTGAGCCCGACCCGTTCGGCGTCCGGAGGATCGTCGTGCAGGCCGGCCATCCGCCAGGCCTCGTCTGCGGCCTGCATCGCGAAGCGGATGCGGCGGTCCAGGCGGTGCGGTCCCACCCAGTCCTCGTCGAGGGCGGCCAAGGCCCGCTCCTCGCGGACCTCCGCGGCGATGCGGACGGGAAAACCGGAGGGATCCCAGGCCTGGATGCGATCCACGGCGATATCGCCGGCCAGGAGCCGATCCCAGGACGTCGACAGGTCTGGCCCCAGCGGGGTGACCGTCCCCAGTCCCGTGACCGCGACTCGGTGTCTGTCGCCCACCCGTCTCCCTCTCGACCTAGCGGTTACTCGGGGATCTTTGCGCCACCGGCGGCGTAGGCCTCCTCGATCCCCTCCATGGGGCAGCCCAGCCGGATCATCTCCCGGCGTTCGTACTGCTCCAGCGTAAGGCCGTCCACCAGGGTGGGCACCCCCTCGGGATCGAAGGCGAACATCAGCTCCACGTTGCCCTTGCGCCGGCCTTCGGCGAACACGGTACCCCGCACCACACCGGACTCGTGGCGCAGTGCCTTGAGCCGCACCTCGAGTCGTACCTCGTGCTCGGGGTGGATGAAGGACCGGAACTTGGCCTCGCGGACGATGCTGAGAATCGGGAAGACCCAGACCTCGCGCTCCAGGTAGACGCTCACCTCCAGCAACTTCCCCGCCACCTGGGCCAGCATCTCCACCAGCAGAACCCCCGGGATGACCGGGAACCCGGGAAAGTGGTCCCGGAACAGGGGCAGCTCCGGCGAGAGCCGCTTGGTGGCCACCGCGCGTTCGAAGGGGACGACCTCCTCGATGCGGTCGATCAGCTTCCAGTTCATGTCGGTTCCACCGTGTCCCGGCCGTAGGTGCGGCCCTTCCAGCGCGTTCGGCGCAGGCCCGCGTCCTGCAGCATCGAATCGATAATGATGCCGCCGAGCACCGCCGCCTGCAAAGGGTGGAGAAGCCCATAGACCCAGGGGTAGGCCGAGGGCTCGACCCGGTGGATGAGGGTCCTGTAGGCCACGATTCCCGCCGCGGCCGCCAGGGCGAGCACCTCGAAGGCCTCGACGTTGCCCACCGCGATCGACGCCAGCGCCACCGGGACCAGCAGACAGGGCACGAGCCCGCTGAACAGGAGGTAGACCAGGGCACCGGCCGCCACTGCGGGTTCGTACTTCATCGCCGGGTACATGTTCTTGGCCCAGCCCCGCCAGATGGCTCCGAAGGTGCTGTACATGCGGGTCCGCATCAGCTCGGGCGCGAACACCATCCGCAGTCGCCAGCCCCCGAACTTGACCGCGCGGGCCAGGCTCACGTCGTCGATGATCGATGCCCGGTTGGCGGCGTGGCCGCCGATGCGGTCGTAGACGGTGCGGCGGATCAGGATGAACTGACCGTTGGCGATGCACTGGGGATTCGACGGTTCGTTGACCTTGTGCAGCGGGCTGAACAGCACGATGAAGTCGGCCACGAACGGCATCAGGCAGCGTTCCCAGAAGGTCCGCATCTCCAGGCCGGCGAACCACGACAGCATGTCCGCCCCGCTGCTGCGGGCCTCGGCCAGCGCCTGGCGGATCGCCTGGGGAGCCAGGGACACGTCGGCGTCCAGGAACAGCAGCCAGTCTCCGCTTGCCTCCCGGGCCGCCTGCGCCAGGGCGTGGTTCTTGCCCAGCCAGCCGCGGGGCAGCTCACCACCCGACAGGCGGCGGATCCGGGGATCCTCCTCCGCCATCGCGTCCACGATCGCGGCCGTGCCGTCGGTGCTGCGGTCGTCCAGGACCAGGATCTCGTGGATCGCCGTGTCCTGGGCCTGCACCCCCGCCAGGCAGGCGCCGAGGGTCTCCGCCTCGTCACGCGCGGGGATCAGAACGCTGAGCCGGGGGGCTTCCCGGTCGTCCGGCGGGTGGGTGTCCGGGCCGAGGAGGAAGCGGGCGCGCCGCAGACGGGCCGCCGCAGCGGCGAGGTGCACCCACCAGTAGAAGGTCGTCAGCGAGCACAGGACGGTGGCGAGGGTCCGGAGCATCGCCGAGGATTGTGGCCGTCAGGGCGTGGGAAGGGAAGGGGAGGGGGGGGAATGCGTCGACGTCCGATCAGTCGGTGAAGCCGTCGCAGTCGTCGTCGATGCCGTTGGCCGGGACCTCGAGCATGTGCGGACCGATGTCGGGGTCGCCGTCGTCGCAGTCGCCGCCCATCTCGGTGGCACCGTCGTTGTCGTCGTCGGCGTAGATGGTGCCCTCGTCGACCATGGTGTCGCAGTCGTTGTCCACCCAGTCGGCGGTCTCGGTGGCGCCGGGGTAGGCGCCGGCGTCGCCGTCGTTGCAGTCGCCTTCGTTCTCGCTGAAACCGTCGCCGTCGTCGTCGAAGGCGTTGGTCTCCTCGTCGACGATGCCGTCGCAGTCGTTGTCGATGCCGTCCTCGATCTCCGGCGCGCCCGGGAAGACCGTGTCGTCGAAGTCGTCACAGTCGCCGAAGTCGCCGCCGTACCCGTCCGAGTCCTCGTCGGTGATGTCGGCGCCCAGACCCGTGCAGTCCCAGTCCACGCCCGGGCCCTGATCCGGCGCGTCGGGGTAGACCTGATCGTCGCCGTCGTTGCAGTCGCCGTCGATCTCCGCGAAGCCATCGCCGTCGTCGTCGTAGTAGTCGGTGCCCTCGTCGACGATGCCGTCGCAGTCGTTGTCGAGGCCGTCGGCGGTCTCGGGGCCGTGGGGGTAGATCACCGGGTTGTCGTCGTCGCAGTCTCCGCCCTGCTCGGCGTAGCCGTCGCCGTCGTCGTCCGTGGAGATGGTGCCCTCGTCGATGATGCCGTCGCAGTTGTCATCCACGCCGTTGGGCAGCTCGCTCTGGTCGGGGTTCACGTCCGCGTCGCCGTCGTTGCAGTCGCCGTCGTTCTCGCTGTAGCCGTCGCCGTCGTCGTCGTACGCGTTGGTGTTGTCGTCGACGATGCCGTTGCAGTCGTTGTCGGCGCCGTCCTCCACCTCCGGGTTGCCCGGGAAGACGGTCTCGTCCCCGTCGTCGCAGTCGTCGGCGCAGACGGCGTGTCCGTCCTCGTCCCCGTCGTACTCGAACGACCAGGTGGCGTCGCAGTCGTTGGCGTACAGGTCCACCGTCGTGTTGAGCAGGGCACCCGCGTCGGTCTCCACGTGGAGGGTCCCGAAGTCCGGCTCCTCGTCCGCAGCGACGAAGGTCACCACCACCGCCATCTCCTGACCCGCCAGGAGGGTGGTGGGGAGGTCTTCTTCGTCCGCTTCGGCGGTGAACGCGCCGCTGTCCGCCTCGACCGTCAGGCCCGTCACGGCGAAGGCCACGACCCCGTCGTTGCGGACGACGACCGCGCGCTCTTCTTCGTCCCCGGCGTCCACCGGACCGAAGTCGACCACGTAGGGATAGGCCGTGATGGTGCCCTCGCGGCCGCTACCGACCAGGGCCACGTTGACCTTCTCGATCGAGCCATCGGTGGTGATGACCAGTGTGGCCTCGTCCTCGCGGTCCTCGGTGGGCGTGTACGTCACCGAGATCGTCTCGCTCTGGCCCTTGGGGATCACTCCGGTGAACTCGGTGGCCAGGGCGAACACGTCGCTGGATTCGGCCAGGGAGATCGAGGTCACCGACATCTCCGCGCTGCCCACGTTGTCGAGTTTGAGCGGGAACTCGGCGGTCGCTCCGATGGCCACCATGCCGAAGTGCACGGCCCCCGGATTGACGGTGAGCCTGCCCTTGAGGCCGGTCACGACCTGCTCGGAGCAGCCGGTCGAGATCAGCATCGTCACGAGCCAGCTGGCCAGCGCGAACTGAGCGACCTGATGAATCCAACCTCTACGCTTGTTTGCCACGTGGTCCTCCCTCGAGAACGGGTCGTTCGAGAGCCCCTTTTATTCTCGCCTGCATGCGTCCACGTCCACGTCCTGCGTGCCTGTGCGCGCAAAACGATCCGCGGCCTCATGCCTCGGGTTCCTAGCAGTGTAGCGAAACGATGACGTCCGGGTCCACGTTTTCGCCGCCGTTTCCCGAACGGGAGCGGCGTGGGATCACTCCTCGGCCTCGTCCGAAGCCGAATCGTCGTCCCCCGCGGGGTCGTAGCAGTTCTGATCGGCGTCCATCACCCAGCCCTCCGGGCAGGGCATCTCCCAGGGGGGGGGATCGCAGGCTGCCCCGAACAGTGATCCGAGGGCGAGTGCGAGTGCCAGCCAAAGGAATCCGTCGCGCATGTGGACCTCGTCAACGGAGTATATCGGATCGGCGTGGGAGGACGCCGGCGGACCGCTTGCCGGCCCTCCCGCGTTCCGATAGTCTCTGCCCCCCGCCCCGCTGCCCGCTGCCCGGCGTGGGGCTGCCGCAACCCCAACCCGGAAGGCCGTCCCATGAGCGAGATCGATTACACCGTGGTGGACCGATTCCTGCGCTACGTCCAGATCGACACCCAGGCTGACGAGAGTTCCCCGACCTGCCCCAGCACCGAGAAGCAGAAGGTGCTGGGCCGGCTCCTGGTCCAGGAGCTCAACGAGCTGGGCCTGGAGGCCGAGCTGGACGACAACGGCTACGTCTACGGACTGCTCCCCTCCAACAGCGACAAGGACGTCCCCACCATCGCCCTGCTCGCCCACCAGGACACCTCCCCGGACGCTCCGGGGGTGAACGTCAACCCCATCATCCACGATTACGAGGGCGGTGACCTCGTCCTGCCGGGCGCACCGGACATGGTCATCGCGGTGGCGGACAACCCCCATCTGAACGACCTGGTCGGGACCCAGGTGATCACCAGCGACGGAACGACCCTGCTGGGTGCAGACGACAAGGCCGGCATCGCCGAGATCATGGACGCAGTGGCCCACCTCGCCCGTCACCCGGAGATCAAGCGCGGACCCGTCCGGGTCGTGTTCACCGTGGACGAGGAGATCGGCCGCGGCGTGGACAAGCTGAACAAGGACAAGGTGGGCGCCGTGGCCGCCTACACCTTCGACGGCACCACCGCGGGCCAGATGGAGATCGAGACCTTCTCTGCCGACCTGGCCGTGGTCACCTGCAACGGGGTCAACGTTCACCCGGGGTTCGCCAAGGACAAGATGATCAACGCGGTGAAGGTGGCCGCCGCCTTCGTGGATCGTCTGCCCAAGGACCGGCTGAGCCCGGAGACCACCGCGGGGATGGAACAGTACGTGCACCCCTACGCCATCGAGGGCGGTGTGGACAAGGTCACCGTCAAGGTGCTGCTGCGTTCCTTCGTGACCCAGGACCTGCGGGAGCAGGAGGCCTACCTCAACGACCTGGCGCGCCAGGCCGAGGCCCAGGTCCCGGGGAGCGCGGTTCAGATCGAGGTCAAGACGCAGTACCGAAACATGCGAGACGAGCTGGAGAAGCACCCCGAGGTGCACGAACGGGCGGAGGAGGCCATCCGGCGAGCGGGCCTCGACCCGGTGGTCGCGTCCATCCGCGGTGGGACCGACGGCTCCCGGCTGACCAACGAGGGTCTGCCGACCCCCAACATCTTCGCCGGCGGCCTCAACTTCCACTCCCTGCGCGAGTACGTCGGGATCGAGACCATGAAGCGAGCCGTGGACGTGGGCGTCCACCTGATCCGGCTGTGGGAGGAGCGGGCGTGAGCCTCCGGACCGAGAAGATCGACCAGGCCGTGTCCCTGCTCTCCGAGCACGGCCTGGACCTGTGGCTGACCTTCGTGTCCGAGAGCGCCAGCCTCCCCGATCCCTCCCTGGACCTGATCCTGGGGGCGAACGTGACCTGGTCGTCGGCCTTCGGCATCCACCGTTCGGGGCACACGTTCGCCCTGGTGGGAAGCCTGGACGTCGCCAACGTGGAGGGGGCCGGCACCTTCCCGGAGGTCACCGGCTACGTGAACTCGGTACGGGATCCGCTGCGGGAGCAGCTCACGCGGCTGGATCCGATCCGGGTCGGCCTCAACTACTCGCGCAACTCACCCATGGCGGACGGCCTTCGCCACGGGCTCTACTTGCAGCTGGTGGATTTGCTGGAGGGCACCCCCTACCCGGAGCGGTTCGTCTCGTCCGAGGCCCTGCTGGCGGACCTCCGGGGTCTCAAGACGCCCACCGAGCTGGCGAGGATTCGCGCCGCCGTGGACCTCACGATCGATCTGTTCGCGCGCGCGTCTTCTTTCATGAGAGCGGGCCGGACGGAGAAGGAGATCGCCGCCTTCCTGCTGGCCGAGGTCGAGCGTGAGGGGGTGGGGCTGGCCTGGGATCCCGAGCACTGCCCGGCCGTGTTCACTGGACCCGATTCGGCCGGTGCCCACGCGGGCCCCACGGACCGGCGGGTGGACCCGGGGCACGTCCTGAACATCGATTTCGGCGTCCGCGTGGACGACTACTGCTCCGACCTGCAACGGACCTGGTACTTCCTCCGGGACGGCGAGGACACTGCCCCTCCCGAGGTGGAGCGCGGTTTCCGCACCGTGGTCGATGCGGTCCACGCCGCCGCCGAGTTCCTCCGGCCCGGTGTGACGGGCAAGGAGGTCGACGCCGTCGCCCGCGGGTACATCACCGACCGAGGGTACCCGGAGTACCCCCATGCCCTGGGACACCAGATCGGTCGCGAGGCCCACGACGGGGGCGGGCTCCTGGCGCCCGAGTGGGAGCGGTACGGGGACATCCCCCACATGAAGGTGCGCGAGGGCCAGGTCTACACCATCGAGCCCAGGCTCCCCATCGAAGGCCATGGCGTGGCGACGGTGGAGGAAATCGTCGTGGTCACAGCGGACGGCTGCCGGTTCCTGTCACCGCCCCAGAAGGAGCTGTGGCTGGTCGGGTGAGCGCGGGTCAGGAGGCGAGTTCTTCGAGGGAGCCGCCGGGCGAGATCGACGGCTCGTCCTGGGGAGGGGCGTGGCCGTTGAGTAGCGGGGTCAGCGAGGTGGCTACTCCTGGGGAGGGGCGTGGCCGTTGAGTAGCGGGGTCAGCGAGGTGGCTACCGCCGAACCGTCGATCGGCCCCACCAGATAGCTGCTGGCCCCCCGCCGCACGGCGCCGAGGACCCGGCTGCGGGTCGCGGTGGCGGAAAGGCAGGCCACGGGGATCGGTCGCTCGCCGTTGGCCGTCTCGCGGATCAGGCGCCAGACATCCTCGGGGCCGTCCAGGCCGACCACCAGCAGCCTCACCGGTAGAAAACGCACCAGCGCCGCCGCTTCCTGTGCCGTGCGCGCTCGCCTCACCTGGACCCCCGTCTCGGTGAGGGCGGCGACGACGGAGTCCTCGTCGACGTCGTCGACGTGGCCGGCATAGACCAGCAGGTCGGGGCAGAGCGCGTGATCGATGTCGGGGTGGTCCATGGGGGAGGTATCGGACGCAAGGTACGAGTCCTTTAGCCCGGGGCTCGTTTTTTGCTCGCGACGGGGCGATCGAGGGGGAGCGCCGCAGTGGCCATGGCTGGTGGTCCCATCAAACCGGCTTTATAATCATCGGTCGAATGTGGGTCGCGCGAGAGGGGCACGCATGTCCTGGTGGCAGCAGGGTGGCAAGAAAGGCGGCGGGCGCCCCGCGGGGGCCGCGGACCGCCGCCAGGCCGCCCGCTCCTTGATGGAGGAGCAGCAGATCGCGGTCAAGGCTCTCTCGCGGACAGCGAGGACGCTGGTGGTCGCCTTCCGCCACCTTGCCGTGCACTCGCCCTACAAGGAGCTCACCAAGTTCCGCCGCTCGCTGGATGACCTGGACACCACGCTCAAGGACGGAAAGGCCCCGGCCGAGAAGGAGGCTCGGGTCACGGTCGGCGGACTCGTCCAGGAGCTACTGCACCTCAACAAGGCCCGGGAGCAGCTCCTGGGATCCCTGGTCGAGGACATCTCTTCGGCCTTCATCCAGGGCGTCCAGGAGGCCGAGGACTCCCGTCAGGAGATGGAGAAGGTCATCGGCGAGATCCGCCAGGCCACCGAACTCGGTGACCTGGAGTCCGTGGTCGACACCGTGCGCAAGAAGGTCAAGAGCCTCTCGGAGTCGGTCGAGAAGCAGCGCGAGCAGGAGAAGGGGCGGGAGAAGGCCCTGCACAAGGAGCTGGGCAAGATGCGCAGCAAGCTCTCCCGCGCGGAGCAGAAGCTGCAGATCGACGCGCTGACCGGGGTCTGCAGCCGCCGATGGCTGGACGAGTTCATGTCCGAGCGCCTGCCCGGGGTCGAGGACGACCACCTGTGCATGGTCATGATCGACCTGGACCACTTCAAGTCCGTCAACGACACCTACGGGCACGACGTGGGGGACAAGGTGCTGTCGACCGTCGGCCGGTGTCTGGCCGAGAACGTCCTGCGCAAGACCGACTACGCCGCCCGCTTCGGCGGGGAGGAGTTCGCGATCCTGCTTTCCGACACCGATGGGCCGGGCGGCGCCGCGGTGGCCGAGCGGATCCGTCAGGCCATCGCCGCCCTGTCCGTCGACACCGGCTCTGGCGCGTTGCGCTGCACCGCGAGCTTCGGCGTCGCCTCGGCCAAGGCGGGGGAGGCGGCCGAGGACCTCCTCAAGCGCGCGGACCAGGCCCTCTACCAGGCCAAGAAGAGCGGTCGAAACCAGGTCTGCTGCCCCGCCTGAAGCGGCTGCGCGAAGCGCCCTTCGCCGCAGCCCATCGACTTTCCCCAGCGATCTCCGTGGGTTGGAGCCATTTTCTTGGCGGTCCAAAAAAAGCGATTGACCCCTGCCCACGCCTGCAGTACATTTGTTATCAGAGCCAGTTACTGCGCATGCAACAATTGGGAGTCTAGGACGGCACTCTGTTCGGACGCCCGCGCGGAGCCATGACGGCTTCGCAGGGCGATCCCCCGACCTGAGAGCCGGCGTGGCAACGCGACACCGGGCACGCCGCCGCCATCGGCGTTCCCCGTGACGTCTGGACCCCGAAGGGAACCGGGGAAGATGGACGTCGTTATCTCGGGTAGGACGGTTCTGGGCCAGCAGGTCGGCGAGTGGGCGCAACAGATCGCCCCCGAAGCCTCCCTTCAGTACGTCACCACCACAAGGGACCTCGAGAGGATCGTGGACGGCCACGGCGAAGGGCCCATCTTCGTGTTGTTCGGTGACGCAGGCGAGGACCGTCGCCTGCTCGCGAGCCTCTCGGGGATGTCCCGGAGTTCCGGTGAGCGCCTGGTGGTGCTGTGCACCCCCGCGGTTCGCGGGGAGTTGACCGGGCTGCTCCCCTCCTGGCTTCGGGGACGCATCCGACCCCTGGTCCGGGAGAGCATCAGCGACGAGCTGGCGGGACACCACGAGGAGCTGGCGGTGGACTTCTCCGCCGGTGTCGACGACATCGAGCTGCACTTCGGCTGCCTGGTCGGCGAGTCCAAGGCGATGAAGGAGGTGTACCGGCGAATCGAGAAGGTGTCGAAGACCGACGCCTGCTGTCTCGTCACCGGCGAGACCGGGACGGGCAAGGAGCTCGTCGCCCGCGCGGTCCATCAGTCCAGCCGCCGCGCCGACCAGTCCTTCGTGCCCCTCAACGCGGGCAGCATCCCCCGCGAGCTGGTGGAGAGCCAGCTCTTCGGCCACGAGAAGGGCGCGTTCACCGGCGCGGTGGCCCGTCGCAAGGGCGTGTTCGAGAACGCAGACCGCGGCACGCTGCTGATCGACGAGATCGGGGAGCTGCCGATGGAGATCCAGGCCGTGTTCCTGCGGACCCTGCAGGACGGGGAGGTCACGCCCGTGGGCTCCAGCCAGACCCGCCACGTGGACGTCCGGATCGTCGCGGCCACCAACCGCGACCTGTGGAGCGAGGTGGAGCAGGGCAATTTCCGCGAGGACCTGTACTACCGTCTTCACGTCGTGCCCCTCGAGCTACCGCCCCTCTGCGAACGCCGAGGGGACATCACGGCCCTCATCCGCTACTGGGCCGCGGACATCAACGAGCGGTACTCCCTGGAGATCGCGGGCATGACCCAGGCCTGCCTGGACGCCCTGTGCGCCTTCCGGTGGCCGGGCAACGTGCGGCAGCTGCTCCACACCCTCGAACAGATGATGGTCCTGGCGGACGGTCCGGTGCTGGACGCCTGCGACCTTCCGCCGATGGTCATGGACACGGGGGCGGGCACCCCCGGCGATCTGGCCCTGAACGTGCCCGAGGACGGACTGGACTTCTACGCCGAGACCGAGCGATTCCAGCGCGCCATCCTCGAGCAGGTGCTGGACCGGGTGTCGTGGAACAAGAACCGGGCCGCGAGTCTGCTGCGGATGAATCGCACCACCCTGGTGGAGCGGTTGAAGCGGCTGGGCATGAGCCAGGAGGTGAGCGTGGGCGCCGCATGAGGAGCCTCCTCCCGATCGTCCTGCTGACGATCACCACCGCCCTGCCGGCGGCCGCCCGGAGCCGCAGCGGCCCGGTGACCCTCGATCTGGGAGAGGACGCTCGCGCGACCTGGGACCCCTGCCCGGTCTGGGGCGAACTGCGGATCCAGATCTGGCGCGGCGATCCCGACCTGCTCCGTCAGGTGGAGGTGCTGCGCCACGACCGCGTGGACGCCGCGAGGGTCGAGATCCGGGACGACGGCAGCACCGTTGTGGTCCTGGTCCTGGACGAGGTGGTCGACGGTTCGACCGTCCGTCTCGGGCCCGACGGCGAGCTCCGGGTGGAGCTGCGTGCTCGGGAGGAGGGGGAGCACCCCACCGCGTTGGGCGAATCGCTCGCCGAGGGGGTCAACCCAGGGCGCGCCCACCCGGGCGAGGGCATGGGCTATCTGCCCCTGGGAGAGGCGAGCCCCTGGTCCTTCGTTTCGCGTCCCTTCGTGGCCGCGGGGGACAGCGTCATCCTGCCGACGGTCCCCCTCGACGACGCCGCCGCGGCGGAGATCGAGACCACCACCTCGCTGATCGTGACCCCGAGCCTCGCGGCGGGGATGGAGGCGCGGGCCAAGGCGGACGCCGGCGAGGACCCGGCCTGGTGGGACGAGTGCGGGGCACGATTCCAGCTGGTGGCCTCGCGGATGGAGGACGATCTCACCCACGAGTCGACCCTGGCCCTGGCCGGCGAGTGTCTCTACCTCGCCGGGGCCTACGACGAGGCGGCCTACTACTTCGAGAGAGCGGCGCGCCAGTTCTCCTACACACCGCGGGCGGGCTGGCACCTGCTGGGCCAGGGGATGGCCCGCCAGGCGATGGGCCGGCTGGATTCGGCCATCGACGACCTGGAGCGGGCCGGGGAGGCGCTGCCGAACGAGGCCCGGGGCAACGCCCTGGCGGGGCTCGCGACGACGTTTGCCGCCATGGAGCGGATGCAGGAGGCCAACGCATCGGTCGAGATCCTGCGGAGGGGCTGGCCGGACATCGAGTTCGATCCCTGGCTGGAAGCGGAGCTGGCGTACCGGGCGGCGGAACCCAAGCACGCCGCCAGCCTGCTCGTTCGCCTCCTGGACCAGGACCCCGAGCGCCAGCACCTGGTCCTGGTGCGACTGGTGGACTGCGCGATGATGCGCGACGACGAGGCCGACGTGCGCTACTGGCTCGGGGAGCTCAAGGCGGACGCCACGGGGCGCGCGAGCCTGATGGAGCGGCTGCGACGGCTCGAGTGGGATCTGCTCACCGGCGGCGGTGAGCTGGAATTCCCCGACGCCATCGCCCATCTGCGCGTGTTGAGCCAGGTGGAGCCGACGACGGCCCTGGAGATCGCTCTGGCCGAGGCCGCCTTCCTGCACCACAACGGGATGCTGCTCGACGGATGCCGGCTGGACAAGGAGACCCTGCGCTTCCACGGCGAGTTCATGGGTCGACTGCAGGTCGAGGGCCGGATGTGCTCCGCCGCCGCGGAGCTGATGCAGATGGCGCGCGAGGAGGACAACCAGGTCCTCGCAGCCGGGCTCTACCTGGAATTCGTCGACCGCCGGGATGCCGCCACCTGCACGGATCCAGCGTTGCTGTGGGAGGTGGCTGGAGACCTGCGGGCGCTGCAGCTGCACGAGGAGGCCCGCCGGGCTCTGACCTCGATGCTCGCCGACGAGCGAATCACCGTCGACCAGCGCGAGGAGGTGCTCCTGCGTCTGGCGGAGCTGTACCACGCCCTGGACCGCCTCGACGCGGGCCTGGAGACCGTGGCCTATTTCCGCAAGTCCGCCACGACCTCCTCCCGGATGCTGCAGGCCGATGTGCTCGAGGCGAATCTGCTGCTGAGCGCCGGACGCGTCGGCGAGGCGGGGGAGCGGGTCGCCGGTGTACTGGAGGCGCGGTCTGCCCCCGCGGACATCCGGGCACGCGCCGAGCGGCTCGCCGGGCACGTGGCGCTGCGCCAGGAGCGCTGGGCCGACGCCGCCGACGCGCTGGGCCGGGCGAGGGCCACCGGTGCGGAGCCGGTCGCCGAGGACCAGCTCCTCGAGTCGTGGGCACTCTACCGGGCCGGACGACTGCAGGCCGCCGACGAGCGGTTGACGGCCCTCGTCGCGGGGGACCTTCCCGCCACCTCGCGGGAGGCCGCCCTGTACCTGCGGGCCAAGGTCCTGCGCGATCAGGGTCGACTGGACGAGGCCCACGCCCTGCTCGACGATCCGTCCCGGGGCGGGGAGCCCGCCTTCTGGAACGGCCTCGCCACCGAGGAGGCGGCCGAGATGCTGTGGTACCGCCGCATGGACAAGCTCATCGGTGTGCCCAGCGCCTTCGACTCCGACGCCACCGGCGCCAGCCATCCGTCAGACCGTTGACGGCGTCGTCAGCCACCCGTCGAATCTCCACCCCCCACATCGTTCACGTCCCCCGATTCCGGTCAGGCACGTAGCTTGCAAGCTGTGACCTCCGGTGCCCCGTGGTGGGGCCGGAGGAACCATGAGCTCGACCCTACTCGACCCGATCAGCGCGGCCATCGAGAAGGTGCTCGACCTGCGAACCCGTCAGCACGCGATGACCGTCACGAACCTGGCGAACAGCGACACGCCGGGATTCCGTGCGCGGCACATCGACTTCGGCCGCTCCCTGGCGAATCTGCTGCGGTCCGCCGAGGGCGGTCCGACATCCGGATCCCTGGGTGAGGCGGTGGAGGTGAAGCTGGCGGACCCCCCGGCCTGGGCCGCGGACGGCAACTCGGTGGATCCACAGCGGGAGATGGCGGTCCTCACGGAGAACCAGATGCTGTACAGCGCCTCCGTCGAGGTCCTCAATCGTCGCGTCGGTCTCCTGCGCTATGCGGTCACCGAGGGGAAGGGATAGGAACGATGGATCTCGTCGGACTGCTCCAGATCAGCGCCAGCGGGTTGTCGGCCCAGCAGCTGCGCCTCGAGGTGATCTCGGCCAACCTGGCCAACGCCTCGGCCACGCGCACCGCGGAAGGTGGACCCTACATCCGCAAGGAGCCGGTGTTTCTGTCCACCGAGGTCCCCGGCGCGGGCGGCGAGTTCCGTTCCGAGCTCAACCGGCACATGCAACAGGTGATCGTCCAGGACGTGCAGGACGACCCGAGTGGCCCGCGGCGGGTCTACGACCCCGGCCACCCCGACGCGGATCCCACCGGATACGTGCTGATGCCCAACGTGGACGTGATGCGGGAGATGGTGGACCTGATCAACGCCTCGCGCTCGTACGAGGCCAACGTCTCGGCGCTCACCACCACCCGTTCGATGCTGCTCAAGGCCCTCGAGATCGGCAAGTGAGGAGGCGGAGATGAAGGTCGATACGTCGTTCGCTGCCGGAACCCAGGGCGCCCAGGAGGCGTTGAAGACCCTGTCCACCGCCGCAGCCGGCGGGGTGGGTGCCGCGGGGGAGCTCGGGGGGGCGGAATTCGTCGGCAAGGTCAAGGAGATGGTCGGCTCGGTCGTGGAGTCGGGACGATCCGCGGACTCCGCGGTGGTGGACCTGATGACCGGCGGTGAGACGGACATGCACACGGCGATGGTCAAGATCCAGGAGGCGGATCTGGGGATGCGCTTCGTGGTCCAGCTGCGCAACCGCGCGGTCTCGGCGTACGAAGAGATCATGCGACTGCAGGTGTGACACGGATGACGACCCACCACCCTTTCGAGACCACGAGGTAGGACGCGAATGGACGGCCTGAATCAGCTGTACGCCCGGACGCGCGAGTTCTATGCCGATCTGAGCCCCCGCCGGCGGCAGGCCCTGCTGGCGATCGTCGGCGTCTCCGTGGCGCTGATCGTCGTCGTGGCGGTCTGGGCCGGACGACCCCGGTGGACCCCCGTGATCGCCGGCCTGGAGCCGGCCACGGCCCAGACGCTGGTGGGCACCCTGAGGGACCAGGACTTCCAGGTGAAGGTCCAGGGCGACCGCCTGCTCGTGCCCGCCTCCCAGGTGGAAGAGGCCCGGCTGGTGGCCTACGGCAGCGAGCTCGGCTCGACGCTGCCGGGCATGGACTACCTGCTGGAGAACGGCAGCAAGAGCATCACCCGCTTCGAGGAGAAGGTGACCTTCCAGGTCGCGCTGCAGGGGGAGCTCGCGCGAACCCTGTCCCGGATGGAGGGGGTCAAGCGGGCCAGCGTGCGCCTGGTGATGCCCGAGAGCGCCCTGTTCCGGGAGGACCGGATCGACGCCCGGGCCAGCGTGGACCTGGAGCTGGCGTCGGGCCAGCGCCTGACCAGCTCCCAGGTCAGGGCGGTGACCAACCTGGTGGCCGCGTCGGTTCCCAACCTCAGGCCTGGAGACGTGGTGGTCACCGACACCACCGGGGTCCTCTACACCCGTCCCATCGAGGAAGAGGACGGCGTGGCGGCGGTCGACCGGATGCTGGAGATCGTCCGGCAGCGGGAAAAGGAGCTGCAGGCCAAGGCCAAGGCCGCCTTGAACCGGCTCTACGCCGAGGACCGGACCGACGTCCAGGTCACCCTGAGGGTCGACACCGCGACCAGCCAGGTCTCGGCGGTGGACTACGACGGCACCAAGGCCACCCCGTCCAACTCCTCGTTCACCGAGCGCAACGAGAGCGGCGGCAACGCGTCCGCGTCCGGGGTTCCCGGGAGCGGCTCCAACCTGCCCGAGATCGAGGCCCGTGCGGGTGCGGGAGGGGCCGAAGGTGTGGCCGAGTCCAGCTCGATGTCCGAGGAGAACACCTTCCTGACCCCGACACGCACGACCGACAGCCACCAGCCTGCGGGCCGGGTGGAACGGCTGAGCGTGGCGGTGCTCGTGGACCAGGAGAGGCTGCTGGACGAGGAGACCGGAGAGGTCAGCTACACCCCGCGCACCGAGGACGAGATCCAGAAGATCACCGACGCCATCGTCGCCGCCGTGGGCGTGGAGCTGAACCGCGGGGACGTGCTCACCGTGGTGGACATGCCGTTCGTGGATGCGGCGCAGGGCGAGGTCACCGAGGCCGGGATGCCGATCTTCGCCCTGGTGCCCTGGGGCAAGGCGGGGCGCTGGCTGGTGGTCATCACCCTGCTGATCCTCGCCTACCGCTACGTGGCCCGACCGGTGATGCAGTCGGTGGTCACGCCGGTGCGTGAGGATGAATTCGGCGACCCGGACAGTCCCCTGGCCCTGCTCGAGGGTCGGAGCCCCGAGTTCCAGCGGCAGCTGGTGCAGCTGACGGGGCACCAGGGTGATGGCGATCCCCTGGTCTCGGTGCTGCAGACCAACCTCCCCGTCTCGGTTCGCGCCCTGCGCGACTGGATCGAGGAGGGCTGAGGTGAACGTGGCGATCGACCCGATGGAAACCGCCGAGTCGTTGACGGCGCTGCAGAAGGCCGCGGTGCTGGTCATGAACTTGCCCGAGGACGTGGTCCGGCAGCTGCTGTCGCAGCTCGACGCGGACCAGGTCAAGGCGGTGGGGACCACGGTGGCCAACCTCCCCGAGCTCTCCCGTGAGACGGTCGAAGCGGTCTGCCTGGAGTTCGTGGGCCGGATCGTCTCGCCGGCGCCCCTGCGGCTCGAGGGACGGCGCTATCTGCAAAACGTCTTCCCCAGGGTCGCCGACCCCTCGGTGGCCCAGGAGATCGTGCGCAAGATCGACGGCAAGGAGCTCCGTTCGATCCGAGCGTGGTTGAGCACCATGCCGGCGGCGACCCTGGCGTCGGTGCTCGGGCGCGAGCACCCCCAGACCATCGCCGTGGTCTGTGCCCTGGCCGAGCCCCGGATCACCGCCCGGATCCTCCAGCAGCTGCCCGACGAGCTGCGGGACCAGGTGCTGATGCGACAGGCCCAGCTGGGCGACCTGTCCGCGGAGGTGCTCGGGGAGCTGGAAGAGGTCCTCCTGCAGGCGGTGCCGTTGCAGGCGGACGCCGAGAGCACCGATCTGGAGGGCGTGGAGAGCGCCGCGGCGGTGCTCAAGAGCCTCTCCCCCGCCGAGCGCGAGGAGTGCCTGAAGCGGATCCGCGCCGAGGACGAGGAGCTGGGCGAGGCCATCATGCGCTCCATGTACAGTTTCGACACGCTGTACTACGCCAACGATCAGGGCATCCAGGCGCTGCTGAAGATGGTCGACCGCAAGGACCTGACGGTGGCGCTCAAGGGCAGCCCACCCAACGTTCAGGAGAAGTTCTTCCGCAACATGTCCACCCGGGCCGCGCAGTTCCTTCAGGAGGACCTGGAGGTCCTGGGCGCCATGCGTCTGCAGGACGTCGAGGAGGCCCAGCGCCGGATCATGGCCCAGGCGCTGGTGCTCGAGGGCCAGGCCAAGCTGATGTTCGTCAACGCCGACGACGCGGACATGATCCTGTGAGTTTCCGTCCGCTCCGCTCCGTGGGAACCGGCTTCCAGGCGCTGTCCCAGCGCCAGCAGCCGTTCCAGCCCCTCGCCGGCGAGCCAGAGGTTCAGCCGGAGCCGGAGCGGCGCGAGGAACCCCAGGGCCCGACCCCCGAGGAGCTGCTCGCCGAACAGACGGCCCGGGGGAACGAGGAGGGGTACGAGGCCGGCTACGCCGAGGGCCTGACCCGGGGCCGGGAGGAGCTGGACGGTCTGGTGGGGCTGGCGCGGGAGCTGGTCCACGAGCTGGAGACGACCCGGGCACAGATGATGACCTCGTCGCGCAACGACATGGTCGACGTGCTGGCTTCCTGTATGGATTGGCTGCACATGGCGACCCTGGAGCACGACCGGGAGCTCATCGTGAGGGTGGTCGACGGCATCCTCGAGGACTTCCAGGGCGGCGACTCCATCACCATCCTGGTCAACCCCTCGGACCACGAGACCCTCACCGCGGAGTTGAGCCTGGGCCGCAAGGCCTGGGCCACCTGGGATCTGACCATCCAGCCCGACGCCAGCATTCAGCCCGGCGGCTGCCTCCTGCAGGCCCCCGAGGGCACGGTGGACGCCACCGTCGAGGACCGCCTGAACCGGCTCGGGCAGGAGCTGGACGCCCTGCGCGCCGACGAGGACGCCGACGGGGAGGAGTCGCAGTGAATCCCGCGATGGCACGGCCGCTGAGGGGGGTGGCGAACCGCATCTCGGGGATCCCCCAGTTCCGCCGCCAGGGTTCGGTGTCCGACGTGGTGGGGACGATCATCGAGGGCAACGCGCCGGGCGCCGTGCTGGGCAGCCTGTGTGCGGTGGGGGCCGACGGCGGACGCGAGACGCTGCTGGGCGAGGTGGTGGGATTCCGGGGTCGTTCGGTGCTGGTGATGCCCTACGGTGAGCTCGCCGGGGTGTACCACGGATCCTCGCTGGAGGTGCTGGGGACAGCGTTCCGGATCCCGGTGGGCGGTGAGCTGCTGGGTCGGGTGGTGGACGGACTCGGCCGCCCCATCGACGACGGCGAGCCGGTGGAACCCGAGACCTCGATCTCGGTCTACGCGGAGAACGTGTCGCCCATGAAGCGCGCGCGGATCGACACCTCCCTGGAGCTGGGGGTGAAGGCCATGGACGGCCTGCTGACCTGCGGGCAGGGCCAGCGCCTGGGCATCTTCAGCGGCGCGGGTGTGGGCAAGTCGACCCTGCTGGGGACCATCGCCCGCGAGGTCTCCGCGGACGTGAACGTGATCGCGCTGATCGGCGAGCGCGGTCGCGAGGTGCGCGAGTTCATCGAGCGTGATCTGGGACCCGCGGGCATGGAGCGTTCGGTGGTGGTGGCGGTGACCTCCGACCAGTCCCCCGTGCTCCGGGTCAAGGGCGCCTTCGTCGCCATGGCCTTCGCCGAGCATTTCCGGGCTCAGGGGCTGCACGTGGTGTTCATGATGGATTCGCTCACCCGCTTCGCCATGGCCCAGCGGGAGATCGGCCTGGCGGTTGGCGAGCCCCCGACGGCCCGCGGGTACACCCCGAGCGTCTTCGGCCTGATGCCCCGTCTCCTCGAGCGCTGCGGCGCCATGGAGAACGGCGGGTCGATCACCGGCCTGTTCACCGTGCTGGTGGAGGGGGACGACATGCGCGACCCCATCGCCGACTCGGCCCGGTCGATCCTCGACGGTCACGTGGTGCTCTCCCGGCGGCTGGCCTCCCGGGGCCACTACCCCTCCATCGACGTGCTCGCCTCGGTGAGTCGGGTCATGCGGGACGTTGCGGATCCGGACCACCAGCGAGACGCGGCGACACTGCGCAGGTTGCTGGCGGTGTATGCCGAGGCGGAGGAGATGATCCAGATCGGCGCCTACCGCGCGGGTAGCAATCCCGCGGTGGACCACGCCATCGAGCTGATGCCCACGGTCGAGGCCTTCCTCACCCAGGGGATGGACGAGACGCCCACCTTCGACGAGACCCTCCGGGCCCTGGCCGAGCTGGCCGCCCGGATCGACACCGAGCAGCTCTCGGGGGCGACCCGATGACGCGCGACTCGCGGGCGCTGCTGCGGGACCTGGCCCGTCACAAGCGGGACGAGGAGGCGGTGGGCGTGCGGAAGGTCGCCTCCCAGCTGGCGATGCTGGAAGGGCGGGCCGAGGAGCTGCGGGCCGAGATCGACCGCGCCGAGATGGAGGCGCGTAGCTCCGTGGCGGATCCCTTCGAACGGGATCTGTCCGAGGCCTATCTCCACGGGCTGCGGGCGACCCTGGGACAGGTGCAGGGGGAGCGCGAGGAGAAGCGGCAGGAGCTGTTGAACTCCCGGGAGGCCCTGGAGCAGCGGGTGATCCAGCACCGGCAGATGGTCAACCTGCACGACTCCGCGGAGCGGGAGCGGCGGGGCGAGGCGGACCGTCGCGAGGAAGCGCAACACGACGACCTGGCCACCGGGCGCTGGCACCGGGGCCAGGGGGAGGACCGCACATGAACGCCGGCGGACGCTGGATCCTCACCCTGCTCTCCCTGGCGGTGTTGTGGGCCCTACCGGCCCCCGGCGCCCTGGGCCAGGACTCGCTGGCTTCGTCGGAGTGGCAGGACAACCCCTGCCTGCTCCCCGAGGAGCTGACGGTGATCGAGTTGATGGCCTCGAGGTCCAGGGAGCTGGACCAGCGGGAGGAGCTGGTGCTGCTCCAGGAGCAGGCCCTGATGGCCCGACAGGAGGAGGTCCAGGCGGAGATGGAGCGGCTGCAGGAGCTGCGGGACGAGATCGAGAAGCTCATCGACGCCCGGGCGGCGGCCCGCGCGGAGGGGGCGGACGCGCTGGTGCAGATGGTCAACTCCATGCGGTCGAGCGACGCCGCCGCGATGCTGAGCCAGATGGACACGGTGCTGGCAGCCGCGGTCCTCGAGCGCCTCTCTCCGCGGCAGGCCGGCCGCATCCTGGGTGGGATGGACCCGAGAATCGCGGCGAAGCTGTCCGCGTCGCTGGCGGTGGACCCGATCGAGGTCCAGCCGTCGAGTCAGGAGGTTCCATGAGCCGTGTGCGCAACGCGCTGTCCTCCGCCCTGGCCAGCGGTGCCGCGGCGACCCGGACCGCGGCCGCGGTCGATCGCGGTGAGGAGACCCCCGCCAATGGTGAGGCGGCCTTCCAGGAGCTGATGGGTGTCGAGGGGCAGGGACACCAGGCCCGGGAACGTTTCGTTCCGCGGGAAACCGAGCAGGGGCAGGCAGACGACTGCGGGAAGACGAACGCGATGGAGACGGGGCGCGAGGACAGGGTCGCCAGGAGCCACAGGGGTGTGGACGCGGTCCTCGACGGTCTGACACGGAGCCAGCGGCGTCCGGATGGACAGGCACGGCTGACGGGGCGTTTGGAGCGGGCGCCCACCGATGCTGGCGCGGCGTCCGTCCGGGCGGCCGCTGGTCAACCCGACCAGGGCTCGCCGGCCGCCACCGGCGGACCCGGCGCGTCCCCGCAGGGGGCGGTCCAGGGGCCGGCAAACCCGGACAGCTTTGCCGAGTCGATCCGCACGGGCGCGTTCCGGGGGCGGACCACCCGCGGCAGCGAGGGCATCCGAGCCTGGGTGAGGGCGTGGCAGGGCTCCAGCGGCTCGACGAGCGGCGAGCCGGGGGTCGGCGCGGACGGGCCGACCGAGGGACCCGGGGCGGCGCACGCGGGACCCCAGTCGCTGGGCAGCTACCTCAAACGCATGGGGCGGATTCGCGGCGGCCAACAGCTCGCTGGTTTGGCGTCCCCCGGAGCCGTGGGCGCGCCCAGTGGCAAGGGGCTGGCGGGTGCGACGGGGGCGGCTGCGAGCGAGGCGGCGAAGACCCAGGCGCCCAGGAGCTGGGCGGCAACCCTCCGTTCCCCCCAGCAGCTCGCGGCGGCGAGCGCACCCGGGGGGACCGAGGCCGCGCCCGCGACCCAGGCCCCCGCCCCCACCACCGCGGCCGCCGAGGTCGTGACCCCCGTGGCCGGCGCGGCGGCGCCGCCCGCGGGCGCCGCGAGCACGGTGGCCAGTGGGCCGGCAGCACCCGCGGGGCCCACGGCGGCCGCCGGCGCCTCCCCGGGTACGGGGTTCGCCCAGGCCGATCCGGGAGCCGAGGCAGGTGGGGTCCGGATCCGCGTCCCCACCTCGGGTGGTGAGACGGTCCGGGGCCGCATGTACATGGATGCGGACTCGCGCTCGGTGCGGGTGGTCCTCGCCGTCCAGGAAGGCGGCACGGCCCAGTCCATGTCCTCGGCCCACGAACTCCTCAGGGTTCGCCTGGCCGAGGAGGGGTACCAGCTGCAGAGCTTCGTGGTGCGTCACGAAGGGCGCGCCATCGTGCGGTTCGAGGACGAGGTCATGGCCCAGCTCGCCGGAGACGGCGGGCGGGACGCGGACCAGCCCGATCCGAGGGACGAAGCAGAGACGCGTTCGCGCATGGGGCGTGAACGCACCGGACAGGGAACCGCCGCGGCCGCGGCACGCCCGGAGGAGACGGTGGCCTCCGGTTGGTTCCTCTAGGTCGAATCCAGGACCACCGGGAGAGGAGAGGGAATTGAGCGTCGGTTCGGTCAACACGAGTTATCTCAACGAGCTGCCGGGCGCGGGTCCTCCGGACACGCCGTCCCAGGAGCTGGACGAGCAGGACTTCCTGAACCTGCTGATGACCCAGCTGCAACACCAGGATCCCCTGAGCCCGATGGAGGGGACGCAGATGATGCAACAGATCTCGTCCCTGAATCAGGTGGAGCAGCTGCAGGCGGCCAACGACAACCTGCAGTCGCTGATCCTGGGCATGGCGTCGCTGAACAACGCGTCGGCGGTCCAGCTCATCGATCGTTCGGTGATGGTCGCGGGCGACGAGTTCACGGCGGAGACGAGCTCCGTGGAGCTGGGGTACGTGCTCGGTGGCGAGGCGGACTCGGTGACGGTGTCGATCCTCGACACCGCGGGCGAGGTGGTGGACACCATCACGGCCAGCGATGCCCAGGCGGGGCTCAACAGCTTCACCTGGAATGGTGCCGAGGCGGGCGAGAGCTACCAGATCATGGTCGAGGCGACCTTCGAGGACGCCGAGGTGACCGCCCAGGCCGCGGTGAGCGGCACGGTCACGGGCCTCGACTTCTCCGAGGGCATCGTCCAGCTGGTCGTCGGCGACCTGACGCTGGGCCTGGACCAGGTCCTGGCCGTACTGCCGGGCTCGAACGCCGCCCAGGCCGAGGTGCTCGATGCCCTGGCCGGAGGTGACGCCGACCCCGTGTTCGCGGGCGCTCCTGCCGAGGAGAGTGAGTGATGGCGTACGGCGCCAGCGCGATCCAACCGGCGGTGAACCCGGGCGCGGTGCGCCAGGGGAGTCGGTCGGGCAAGGCACCCGACGGTGCCGAATTCGCCCGGGAGCTGGACGACAAGCTCCGGATCAGCGGGCATGCCGCGCGGCGGCTGGAGAGCCGTGGCGTGGACCTGCAACCCCAGGAGATGGATCGGTTGAGTACGGCGGTGGACGAGGCATCGGAGCGGGGCTCCCAGGAGACCCTGATCCTGATGGACGGCGTGGCCTTCGTGGTCAGCGTGCCGAATCGCACGGTGATCACGGCACACAAGGGCGCCGGTGACCGCGTCTACACCAACATCGACTCCACCATCGTGCTGGGGTTGGACGACTAGAGGTCGGATTTCGACCTCCTTAGGAAGGGTCCCCCGCGCGATTCGCGGGGAGCCGACGAAGGCGAGACAACACGGTCCGGACTGAACGCCATGGGGCGTCAGAAGGGCCAGGCGGCGCGGACCGACTGAAGCGCTGCCACCTGAGACGAAGGACCGCGCGCCCTGCGTGGGGTCCGTTCGGAGGAACCCATGGGTCTGTTCAGTACGCTCAATACCGGTGTGACGGGACTGGGTGTCAACTCCACCTCGCTGGCGGTGTCCGGCGACAACCTGGCCAACCTCAACACCATCGGCTTCAAGGGCAGCCGCGCCGAGTTCCAGGACCTGATCATCCAGGACGTGGCAGGCGCCAGCCGCAGCTCGCAGCTGGGGCTGGGCGCCTTCCTGGGAGGCGTCAGCAACTCCTTCACCCAGGGATCGATCTCCACCACCGGCCGGACCGCGGACTTCGCCGTGGACGGCTCGGGCTTCTTCATCGTCAAGTCGTCCGAGGGACAGTTCTACACCCGCGCGGGTTCCTTCTCGGTGGACGCCGACAACAACCTGACGACCCTGGGTGGCTACGCCCTGCAGGGCTACACCGCCGACTCCACCGGGGAGCTGGGCAGTAGCCTGGGCGACATCAACATCGGCCCGGCAGCCCTGGATCCGTCCGCGACCGAGAACGTGATCGTCTCGGCGAACCTGGATCGGGACGACCCGGTCAGCGAGCAGGACTACCCCTGGGGCGGCACCATCCCCGCGACCCACACCGAGGCGGCCGCCCAGTGCGACTTCTCCACCTCGCTGACGGTCTACGACAGCAAGGGCGGCGAGCACGACGTCATCGTCTACTTCCAGAAGTCGGACGACGCGGCCAACACCTGGGAGTACCACGTGACCGTGGATGCCGGGGAGACCGGCGGGACCGAGGGGGACATCGTGTCGCTCGAGGCCGGCACCCTGGACTTCGACGGCAGCGGCGAGCTGGAGACGGCCACCGTCGACTCCCAGACCGCGGTGACCTTCACGGGGGCCGAGGCCCAGACCATCGCCTTCGACTTCGGGGCCGACGCGGACTCCGAGGGCGAGATCAGCGCATTCGACGCCAACGGCGACGGCTCGTCCGTCTCCGGCCTGAGCCAGGACGGCTGGGGCTACGGGGACCTGATCGACTGGCAGGTCGGCACCGACGGCGAGGTCACCGGGGTGTACTCCAACGGCCAGACCCAGCTGCTGGGCCAGGTCGCTCTGGCGACCTTCACCAGTACCGAGGGGCTGAACCGGGCCGGGGACAACCTCTGGCTGGCCACCTCGACCAGCGGCGAACCGCTGGTGGGCGCCGCCGAGAGCGGGAGTCGCGGTTCCATCTACCAGTACGCCCTCGAGGGATCGAACGTCGACATCGAGAGCGAGTTCGTGTCGATGATCACCGCCCAGCGCGGCTACCAGGCCGCGGCCCGGGTTGTGAGCACGACCGACCAGCTGCTGCAGGAGCTCGTGAACATCATGTAGCGAGGGCGTCCGGGCGCTCGCGCGCGGCCCACCGCGCGCGGGCGCCGCCCGCCCGGGACGGGCCCGCAACGCGCCGCCGCAGAAAAAAAGGCGCAAGAGCTGTGGACTTCGACCGATACCACTTCTGACTCCAACTGGGGTCGAAGTGGGGTACTGATGGACGTCACCCTGGTCGATCTGGCCGCCGGCGATACGCGAAGCCTCTCCGAACCCGTCCTGCGGATGCTCGCAGGCGTGGCCCGACAGTCGTTCACCCGACTGCTCCCGCCCCTTGGACCCAGCATCGGCGCGATGCTGGTGCCCGGGGACGGATTGGCCGGCGACGCGACCGAGCTCTCGATGCTCGCCGCCGATCCGGTGCTCGCGGGCCAGGCGCTGGCCGCAGCCAACATCATGCAGCCCACCGGCCAACCGGTGACCGAGCTGCCCGACGCGGTGGAGCGGCTGGGGCAGGGTGCGTGCAGCGCCCTCCTGCAGGCGTCCGTCGCGTCGTCGATGCCCCTGCCCGCTCCCTTCGAGGAGCCCGCGGAACGGCTGGCGGCCCACAGCGTGTGTGTCGCAGGTCTGGCGCGGCGCCTGGCGCGGGCCGCCGGTCTGCCGCCGGAGGAGGCCTACGCGGCCGGGCTGATCCACGACGTGGGTCGGGCCCTGGTATTGCACTCCCTGTCGCGGCTGGTCCGTCTGCCCGAGGTGGCGGCGGCCCTGGAGGTCAGCGGAGTCGAACCCTACCTGGACCACCCCGTGGCATCCCGCCTGGGGCGCGAGCTCGCCCGCTGCTGGGCCCTGCCCAAGGCGTTGCGGGAGTCGGTGGGTTCGAGCGCGGGCCGTCCACCGCGCCGGGGGATCCCGGCGCTGGTCGCCCGGGCCGAGTCGATGGTCTCCGGCGGGGTCAACGACCACCGCCTCGCCTCGGCGGTGGACGCGCCGGCGGCGACCTTCGCCGGCGTGATGATGGCCCTGTCCCCCCGGGCGGCGGTGGCCTAGCCGGGGAGAGCCGTCGGTCAGGACCCAGCCTCCGTCCAGCGTCGCCGTCGCGCGTCAAGGCATTGACGGTCGACAAGCAGCTGACGGGAAGTGAGGAATTCTCGACACCTGCGGTCGTCGCGTTGGGCTCGCCCCCCGAAGGGCCGCCGTGGGGACGCCCACCTCGCTGGTCCCCCCCCGAGATCCCACGACTGTCGTCGATTCCGGCCCGCTCGAACCGGTGAGCGAGGCCCGCGCCTACGGGGCGTTCGCCCCCCCACTTCCGGTCCCGAGATCCCCCGTTCGGAACTGGCACGTTCGTTGCTCGGATAACGGTCGAGCAAACTCTGGAGCGGAGTGGAACGTGGACTTCACCACGCTAGTTGGAATCGCGGCGTGCTTCGGACTGGTCGTCCTCGCGATCTTCACACGGGAAGGCGGGGCGATCTTCGTCAACGTGCCGTCGGCGATGATCGTCCTGGGGGGCACCGTCGGGGCCGTCCTGGTCACCTACCCCGCCGGGGTGGTGTTCAAGGTCTTCGCCGTGGTGCGCAAGGCCTTCTTGGGCAAGAGCCCGGACAACTCCCAGATCATCGTCCTGTTCGAGCAGCTGGCCCGCAAGGCTCGCCGCGAGGGACTGCTGAGCCTGCAGTCGGCCGAGGAGGAGCTGGAAGACGACTTCTTCCGCAAGGGCCTGGCCCTGGTGGTCGACGGCCGTGAGGCGGACGTGATCCAGTCCATCTTGACCACCGAGATCGACGCCACGACCGAGCGGCACCAGCTCGGCGCCGAGGTCTTCGAGAAGCTCGGTATGTACGCGCCTGCATTCGGCATGCTGGGGACCATCATCGGTCTGATCCAGATGCTGCAGACCATGGACGATCCGGCCACCATCGGCCCCTCCATGGCGGTCGCCCTCGTGACCACGTTCTACGGCGCCCTGGTGGCCAACGTGGTGTTCATCCCCATCTCGGGAAAGCTCAAGGTCCGCTCCAAGGAAGAGGTCTTCCGCAAGGAGATGTTGATCCAGGGTTTCCTGGCGCTGCTGGCCGGCGACGATCCCCACGTGATGCGGGAGAAGCTGGCGTCGGTCCTGCGGCCCAACGACCGTCCCGAGCAGGAGCAGGGGGCCTAGCCGGTGGCCGAGCTGCTCCGCAAGAAGCCCGAACCTCCGGAGAAGCCGGATGGCGCCCCGGGGTGGATGGTCACCTTCGCGGACCTCATGACCCTGCTGCTGACCTTCTTCATCATGCTCGTGGCCATGTCGACCATGCAGGAGGAGCGCATCAAGGTCGCCCTGGGCAGCCTCCGGGGGGCGTTGGGGGTCCTGGAGGGCGGCGGCAAGACGGTCAAGGGCCGTGCCGAGCTGGTGGCGTTGCGGGACCTGCACGCGGACGTGAAGGCCACCCCCACCAACATCAACCGCGCGGTGGACGAAGAGCTCGCCAAGTACTCCAGCGACCACCACATCCAGATCGGTCACGCCAAGGACAGCGTGCGGATCGTGCTGGACGAGGGGCTGCTGTTCGGCGAGGGCTCGGACGAGATCCTTCCGGGCGCGTTCCCCTTCCTCCACGACCTCTCCCTGGTCATCGCGGACAACAAGTGCCTGGTGGAGTTCCACGGGCACACGGACGACCGGGGCTCGTCCAATCCGCGACTCAACTGGGAGGTGGGCGCGGGCCGGGCGATCTCGGTCCTGGAGTACGTGCGCAAGGCCAAGAACATCGAAGCGGGTCGGTTGCGGGCGATCAGCTACGGCGAGACCCGCCCCCTGGTCCCCAACAACTCGGCCGCCAACCGGCGGCGCAACCGTCGAGTCGAGATCGTGATGACCACGTCCAGCGAGCACGCGGTCGACGCGGTCGAGAGCATGTCGTGGTCCACGGGGACCCGATAGAGAGGAACGGCGATGGAGTCCGAATCCTATGACGAGGAAGCCGCAAGCGGCGGCCCGTCCAAGCTCCTGGCGATCCTGGTCATCGGCAATCTGCTGCTGACGCTGGGGGTAGGCGGCTTCGTGGGCTACATGTTCGTCAACCAGTCCAAGGCCGAGCCGGCCGCGGCGGTGGCGGGGGCCGACGGGGCGGACGTGGAGTTGCCCCCGGAGCCTGTGGGCACCTATTCGTTCGAACCCTTCATCGTCAACCTGATGGACGCGGCCAACATCCGCTACGTCAAGGTCAAGATGGAGGTCGAACTCAGCTCGCAGGAGGTCGTCGAGGAGATCGAGCTGCGCAAGCCCCAGCTGCGGGACATGGTCAACGCGATCCTGTCCAACCGCACCTACGGCGAGCTGCTGGGCGTGCGGGGCAAGACCCAGCTGCGGGAGGAACTCCTGCGCCGCATGAACCAGTCGCTGACCGAAGGTGAGATCACCCGCATCTACTTCACAGAGTTCGTGGTGCAGTAGCCGATGCCCGAGCCTTCTCTCAACCGCGAGCAGGTCGACCGCCTGCTGGAGCTCGTCGCCGACGGCGCCCTGGACCTGGAAGAGGGGCCGGCTCAGCTGTACCCGCCGCGACAGGTGGACCTGGGCGCGGTCCAGGGGGACGTGGAGCGGTGGCTCGAGGACGCGGCGCGGCGGCTCGAGAACTGGATGGTCATCCACGTGGCCGACACGCTGCGCTGCTCCTCCGCGGGGCTGGTCCCCCGGGCCGGGCAGCTGGGCTCGCCACCCGCCGGACTGGCGCTGCTGGGCTGCTCCGGCGGCCAGGACCCCCTGCTCTCCGTGTGGGATCGGGCGCTGGTGGACGCGTTGGTGTCGGGGATGCTCGGCGGGGCGGTCAGCGCCAGCGGAGCGGCCGACTCGAACCGGACGCTGACCGAGATCGACCTGCGGATGATGCGCCGCGCGGCCGAGGGGCTGGCGCGCGCCCTGTCCCGGGCGTGGCCGCGGGAGACCGAGCGAGTCTTCGAGGTTCAGGCCCTGGCGGCAGACCCTTCGGCGCTCCCCGGCGGCTCGGCGCCCCCTCCGTCCATGGCCGCGCGATTCCGCATCGGGCTGGTGGACCAACCCCTGGGCGGCATCGAGTTCCGGATGCCCGGGTGGATCGCGCGCGATCTCCGGGTGGAGAACAAGGGCCCGGGCCAGCAGCGACGGGGCAATCCCGAGATGCGCGAGGCCCTGGGCTCGCTGGAGGTCGACGTGGAGGTCGCCGTGAAGGCGGGCACCTTCACCCTCAACCAGATCCTGGCCCTCGAGGCCGGTGACGAGCTGGCCCTGCCGGCGCCGCCGAGGGCGGTGGTGCAGGCCGGGGACACCCCCTACGCGATCGGGATCCCCGGGAGCATCGAAGGGCGCTGGGCGGTGGCGATCGCGCCGCCCGCGGAAGGAGAGGACGATGGATGACAAGACGGCTGAAGCGCCCCCGAAGGTCGAACCGGCCGGCGACGGCTGGCAGCGCATCCTCGACATCCCGGTCGAGATGACCGTGAGGCTGGGCCAGCGGCGCATGCGTATCCGCGACCTCCTGCGACTCGAGCCCAACGCGATCCTCGAGCTGGACCGCAACGTGGACGATCCGGTGGAGCTGGTGGTCAGCGGCCGGGTCATCGCCCGCGGTGAGGTCCTGGTCGACGACGACAAGCTGGCCATCCGGATCCTGGACATCGTGGCTGCGGCGGACCGGCTGCAGTCGTTGACGTGAGGTGACCATGCGAACGCGCGTACTGCTCCCCTGCTCCCTGCTCGCGGCGCTTCTGGTCTGCCCGGGCGCCCACGCCGAGGACGACGCGGCGTGGGAGGCCTACTTCGCGTCCACGGCCGCCGACGACGTGCCCGAGGCCCTGGACGATCCCGAGTTCGATCGCCCCATCGCCGGCGAGGAGGCCGCGGCGACCCAGGCCGAGGCCGAGGCCGAGGCGAAGAAGGAATCGCGCGGGGAAGAGGAGGACGGCAAGCGATCCAAGCGCTCCCGTCGATCCCGGCGCAGCGAGGCGTCCAAGGAGAAGGCCGAAGCCGAGAAGGCCGCCAGCGAGGAGCCGGCCGAGGCCGAGGATGCGTCGGCGGAGACGAGCGAGGCGCCCGCGGCGGCCGCACCGGGGCCCGAGGCCGTGGACGAGGCGCTGGCGTTGCTGGGCGCGTCGACGTCGCCGGGGACCGCGGACGCCGAGCCCCTCCTGCTCTTCGACCAGGCCGAGTCCGGCGAGCAGAGCTTTCCCTGGGGCCGCTGGATCGCCATCAACCTGTGTCTGGCCGTGATGCTGGGCGGCGCGGTCTACGGCATGAAGAAGGGCAAGCTGGCCCACTGGCTCAAGCGCGCCCGTCTCCCGAGCCGGGCTGCACGCGTGGCGCCCGACCTGGACGTGGTCGCCACCCACAGCCTGTCCCACGGGCAGGCGATCCACCTGATCCAGGGGGACGACTTTCGCCTGGTGGTGGGCAGCTGGCCGGGGGGCATGGCGCGGCTGGCCACGCTGTCGCAGGGAGCGCCCGGTGTGGCCGAGCTGCCGGACGAGCCCGAGGTCGCTGTGATCCCCGACGGGGCGGGCATGACCGAGGACGACGAGGCGGAGACCGATGTCATGGCGGCGCTACCGGAGCCGGCGCGGGAGGACGAGGCCTCCGAGGAGGTCGCGCTGGCCAGCGGGGTCGCGGACGTCCAGATCGACGTGGGGACCTACGACTCGTGGTTCGACAACGAGTCCTCGGCGGACGACGCCGGGGACGACGACCCCATCACGGTGGACGACGGCGACACGCCCACGGTCAAGGAGCTGCGCTTCCCCGACGCCCTGCGGCGTGCGGCGGCGATGGCCCTGAACAAGCGAACTGCCGCGGAGGACGACGTGCGGACTCCGGCCACGCCGGTGGAGCGACGGGCCCCGGTCGCCGCCGGTCCCTCGGTCACCCCACGCACCGTGGGTGTGTTCCAGGCGGGCGCGGCCGTCGACGAAGCCTCCGACCCCGACCACGAGACCCTGGCCGAGCAGGTGCTGGCCCAGGTGCGCGAGCTCCGGGGAGCCCGATGAAGGCTAGCCCCCGCTGGTTGCTGGTCGGCCTCGCGATCCTCGCGTTGCCGTCCGTTGCGCTGGCCGCGCCCGGGGCGGACCCGGCCTGGGCCGGGCTGATCAACGTTCCCGAGGGATCGAGCTGGGTCGAGACCGCCCTGGTCGCCCTGAGCATCCTCACCGTCCTGGCCCTGGCGCCGGCGCTGCTGATCACGCTGACGAGCTTCACGCGCTTGATCATCGTCTTTTCCTTCCTGCGCCAGGCCATGGGCACCCAGAACACGCCGCCCAACCAGGTCCTGATCGGCCTGTCGCTCTTCCTCACCTTCTTCGTCATGGCGCCGGTCATCGAGACCATGAAGACCGAGGCCTACGAGCCCTACAAGGCGGGTGAGATCGACGCGGAGACCGCCGTCTCCATCGCCACCGTTCCCCTGCGGGACTTCATGTTCCGCCAGACCCGGCTCAACGATCTGGAGCTGATGGTGGCCCACAGCCCGGGACCACGTCCGACGTCGAAGGCAGACGTCAAGATGGGCGTGTTGATCCCGGCGTTCATGCTGTCCGAGCTCAGGACGGCCTTCGAGATCGGCTTTCTGCTGTACATCCCCTTCCTGATCATCGACCTGCTGGTGAGCACGATCCTGCTCGCCATGGGGATGATGGTCCTGCCGCCGGTGGTGATCTCACTGCCCTTCAAGATCCTGCTGTTCGTCCTCGTGGATGGCTGGAACCTGCTCGTGGGGTCGTTGTTGATGGGCTTCCGCTGACGGGCGCGTGGCGCGCGCGACGAGTGACCAAGACGGCGACGAACCCGAGGACGGGAGGAAGACCATGGACCCCCAGCACGCCCTGGAGATCGGACAGCAGGCGATAACCACGGTGCTGTTGACCGCGGCGCCCCTGCTGCTGTGCTCGCTGTGTGTCGGGCTGACGATTGCCATCTTCCAGGCCGCCACGCAGGTCCACGAGATGACCCTGGTCTTCGTGCCCAAGATCGCGGCGGTGATGATCGGGATGGTGGTCTTCGGGTCGTTCATGCTGCGTATGGTGATCGAGTTCACCGAGGGCATCTTCGCGCTGATCGCGGCGGGCCCCACCCTGTGATGCCGACCCTCGAGCCGGAGCTGGTGGCCACCTGGCTCGCGGTGGCGACGCGCTGTCTCGGCTTCTTCACGTCGGCGCCCATCATCGCCAAGCAGATCCCGGTCAAGATCCGCATGGCCTTCGCCTGCCTGCTGGCCTTCGTCGCCGCCCCCTCGGCGGCTTCCGAGGCGGTGGTGCCCCCCTCGATGTTGGGTCTGCTGACCCTGGGCGCCGGCGAATTCATGCTGGGCATCAGCATGGGGTTCATGGCGCTGCTGGTCTACACCGCGGTCCACGTGGCGGGAACGGTCATGGGTTTCCAGATCGGGACCGGGGTGTCCCAGCTCTTCGATCCCCAGCTGGGGAGCTCGAGCAGCGAGATGGGGAGGCTGATCACGGCGCTGGTGGGGCTGGCGGTGGTGGTGGCCGGCGGCCACAACCTGATGGTTCGCGGGCTGCTCATGTCGTTCCAGGAGCTCCCCGCCGGCGGGCAGTGGCTGGATCCGGACCTGGGCCTGATGGCGTCGAAGCTGCTGGCCGGGATGCTGCTGGCCGGCTGTGAGATGGCGGTCCCGGTGGTGGCGGTGACCATGCTGTCGACCGTCGCCATCGCCCTGTCGGTCCGGGCCACTCCCCAGCTGAACATCTACTTCGCCTTCGGCATGTTGTTGAACCTGGTGCTCGGACTGACGGTGGCGTCCTTCGTGCTCCGGTCTCCCATCGGGGGGATCGACGAGCTGCTCAAGATGCTCTTCCGCGCCGCCATGTTGCCGATCCGCGGGTAGGCCGAGATGGCGGAAGAACAGGCCGACTCACAAGAACGTACAGAGGAACCCACCGACCAACGTCGGAAGGAGTTCCGGGAGCAGGGACGCATCCCGGTCTCCCGCGACCTCATCTCCGTCCTCTCGATGCTCGTGATCATCCCCCTGGTCGTGGTGGGGGCTCCGGAGGCCGTCGAGGCGGTCTGCGAGGCAATGCGTGCGCCGCTGATGCTGGCCGCCGCTCCCGCCGACTCCATCGAGACCTGGCGGCTGTGGATCCCGGCGCTGCTGGGGGGCTGTATCTCGTTTCTGGCGCCGGTGCTGGTGGCGATCTGCCTGGTGGCTCTGGTGGTGGGGCTGGCCCAGACCCAGGGGAACGTGACCTTCAAGGCGATGAAGCCCGACCTGAGCAAGCTCAATCCCCTGGAGGGGGTCAAGCGGCTGGTCGGCTCCCAGGCCTGGATCGAGCTGCTCAAGTCCCTGCTCAAGCTGGCGGCAGTGATGGCGGGGGCCTACCTGGTGTTGAGGGCCGACATCGGCTCGCTGCTGTCCCTGCATCGGGCGGATCTGCACCGGTCCGTGGGGGTGATGGGCGAGGTGGCGCTGCGGCTGGCCGGGGCCACGGCGGTGGCCCTGCTGGCGCCCGCGGTGCTCGACTACGGGATCCAGATCTACCGGATCACCAAGAAGATGCGGATGACCCGGGAGGAGCTCAAGCGGGACGTGAAGGAGCAGGAGGGGGATCCCCACGTCAAGGCCAAGCGCCGCAAGGTCGCCCAGGAGCTGTCGAGCAACCGGATGATCTCCGCGGTCGGGGACGCGGACGTGGTGGTCAACAACCCCGAGCACATCGCCGTGGCGCTGCGCTACGTCCACGGGGTCACCGAGGTCCCGGAGATCGTGGCCATGGGGGCCGATCACCTGGCGATGCGGATCCGCGCCGAAGCGCGCAAGCACGGCATCCCCCAGCTGCAGAATCGACCGTTGGCACGAACCTTGTACAAACAATGTGACGTGGGTGACCCGATACCGCAGGAGTTGTTCGGACCGGTGGCCGAGATCCTCAGCTTCGTCCATCGAATCCGGGGTTTGAGAGGCATGGAGGCGGATGAACCGTCGCCGTCAACGCGGTGACACAGCGTCAGGGATAGGACGGTTCCAGGATGGCGGACGGTAACGGCAGGAAGCTAGGAAGCTCGGGGCTCAGCGCGTTGGCGTCGCTGTGGCCGGCGGCCTTCGTCTTCGTCCTGCTTCCCATCGTGGTGCCGGTCCGCGACTGGACCATGGACATGCTGCTGGCCACCTCCATCGGGGTCAGCCTGCTGGTGTTCCTGCTCACCTTCTACGTCAAGGAAACCCTGGAATTCTCGGTCTTCCCGACCGTGCTGCTGTTCACCACCCTGTTCCGGCTCTCCCTCAACGTGGCCTCGACCCGGTTGATCCTGGTGCACGGGCACGAGGGCAGCGACGCCGCGGGGAACCTGATCGAGACCTTCGGGCATCTGATGGTGTCCGGCGACTTTGTGGTCGGGCTGGTGATCTTCATCCTGCTGGTGATCATCAACTTCTTCGTGATCACCAAGGGATCGGGGCGCATCGCCGAGGTGGCCGCGCGCTTCACCCTCGACGCGATGCCCGGCAAGCAGATGGCCATCGACGCGGACCTGTCGTCGGGGTTGATCAACGAGGAACAGGCACGCAAGCGGCGCGAAGAGGTGGCGCTGCAGAGCGAGTTCTACGGGGCCATGGACGGCGCCAGCAAGTTCATCCGCGGGGACGCCATCGCGGGCATCCTGATCACCGGCATCAACATCATCGGCGGCCTGATCGTGGGGGTGGCGCGACACGACCTCTCCCTGGGCGAGGCCACGTCGGTGTACACGATCCTCACCGTGGGCGACGGCCTGGTGAGCCAGATCCCGGCGCTGGTGATCAGCGTCGCGGCCGGCATCATCGTCACCCGCGTCGGGGGCGCCGTGCGGCTGGATCGCCAGATCGGCAAGCAGTTCCTGTCCAACCCCAAGGTCCTGGTGGCGCTCGCCCTGCTGATGGGCCTGATGATGCTCATCCCCGGCTTCCGGACCCCGTTCCTGATGATCGCGCTGGCGGTGGGCTTCCTGGGATGGCGCGCCGCGAGAGCCGCCAAGCGCCAGCGGACCGACCAGTCCCAGCCCTCCGAGGACGAGGTCCCGGTGGGAGACACCGAGGGCCCGATGGAGGATCTGCTGGCCCTGGACACCCTGGAGATGGAGGTCGGCTTCGACCTGGTGCCGCTGGTGGACCCGCGCAAGGGCGGCGAGCTCATGGAGCGGGTGCAACGACTGCGCCGGCAGCTCGCCCGATCCCTGGGGATCGTGGTTCCGCCGATCCACATCCGGGACAACGTCCGGCTCAAGCCCGGCGAGTACAAGGTGCTCCTGAGGGGCACCGAGGTGGCCGCCGGCGAGCTGCTGCCGCGTCACCTGATGGCCATCGACCCGGGCAACGCGCGCCGCAGGATCCAGGGCACGCCGGGCAAGGAGCCCGCCTTCGGCCTGGACGCGATCTGGATCAAGCCGGAGCAGCAGGAGGAGGCGCGGCGGGCTGGCTACACCGTGGTCGATCCGCCCAACATCATCAGCACGCACATCGCCGAGGTGATCAAGGGGTACTCGCCGGAGCTGATCAACCGACAGGACCTGCAGCGGATCCTGGATACCGTGGCCAAGACCCACCCCAAGGTGGTCGACGACCTGATCCCCAACACCCTGTCCCTGGGGACCGTACTGCACGTGATCCGCCGGCTGCTGGCCGAGAACATCTCGGTGCGCGACATGCTGACCATCCTCGAGGCGCTCGCGGACGAGGGCGAGCGCACCAAGGACACCGCGGAGCTGACCGAGGCGGTCCGCCGGCGCCTGGCGCGGCAGATCACCCATCAGTTCGAGGACACCCAGGGGCGACTGCGCTGCCTGGTGCTGCACCCACAGACCGAGGAGCGGCTGCGGGAATCGCTGCGAGCGGGCGAAGACGGCGCCCAGATCACCCTGGAACCGGTGCAGGTCCGGGAGCTGGTCAAGCGCATCGGCAAGGCGGTGGAACGGCACGCCCGGGGCGACAGCTTCCCGGTTCTGCTCACCAGCCCCGTCCTGCGCAGGCCCCTTCGCCGGTTGCTCGAGCGGGTGCTGCCCACCGTCGGCGTGATGAGCAGCGGCGAGGTGTCGGCGACGGCGAGGGTCGAGAACCTGGGAATGGTGGGGGTGTAGCGGATGACACCGGGCAAGAAGACTTTCCGCTTCCACGGCCGCTCCCTCAGCGACGCCGCCCGCCGCGCGTTCCGCGAGCTGGGCGAGGACATCGTCATCGTCGACGTGCGGTCGGTGCGCGACGAGCAGGGCGTGACCCGAACGGAGCTGGTGGTCTCGGCCATGGACAAGGTGGGCATCCCCAGCCTGGTGGACTTCCTGCGGCCTCTGGAGAAGAAGACCGAGGCCCGGGAGCCGGCGAACCGCGGCGCCGAGCGCTGGCCGACGCGCTACGAGCGAGTGTGGCGCACCCTGTGCCAGACCGGCGTGCGGGAAGACCAGGCCACCCTGCTGGTCCGGCAGGCCTGGGACCAGGACGACGCCCTGGACGCCATGCCCTGGGAGAGCGTGCAGCGCATTCTCGACAACAAGGCGCCGTGTAGTCCGGCGCTGGACCTGTCCCAGCTCCAGATCCTGGGAGTCGTGGGGCACCCCTTCACAGGTCGGTCCACGGTGGCCGGCGGGCTGTGCCGGATGGCCAGCGAGATCATCCCCGAGCGGGTCGCCCTGCTCACGGCGCAGGCGCCGGTGATGCCGGGCGACGGGGTCGAGGTCTTCGGCTACGAGAGCGCGGACGAAGCCGCGCTCGCGGTTTCCCGGCTCCCGGACGTGCGACTGGTGGTGATCGATCTGCCGCCGCCGTGCCTGGGCGAGCCACGGCTGGGGCTGTCGTCGTGGTGGCGGCTGTTCCCGGAGATGACGCTGGTACCGGTGGTGGATGCGATGGGACCCATATCGGAGTCGGTGGGCCTGCTGAGCGCGTGCGCGAAGCAGACCCACACCGGCTGGTTGATGACCGGAGTGGACGACGACACGCAGCTGGGGTCGGTGGTCGGCCTGGCCCTGGGCACGAACGGACCGCTGGGGATTCAGGGCAAGGAGCCCAACGACATCCCCCGCATCGAACTGGCGAGGTGGTCCGAACTCGTGGAGCGACTGTCGGGATGCGAGGACGAGCCCCCTACGGAGACGGGTGAGTCGCTGCTGGCCAATACCGGAGAGGGTGCGGTCCGATGACGCGTACGCCCGCGATGAACTACGGCCCGGCGGCCTACCGCGATGCGACCCAGATCGACGGGATGACCCGGGACGAGGTCGTGCAGAAATTCTCCCCGCGGGTGGCCGCGATGGCCCGGCGGCTCAAGGCGCGAATCCCGGACGACGCGGCGTTGGAGCTCGAGGACCTGATCAACTCGGGTGCCCTCGGACTGCTGGACGCCATGAATCGCTACGACCCCAACCGGCACGTCCAATTCTCCACGTTCGCCGACTTCCGGATCCGCGGCGCGATGCTGGACGTGCTGCGCCGCCTGGACCCCATCTCCCGCCAGGCGCGGGCGACCGCCAACCAGATCGAGGTGGTGATCTCGTCCCTGGAGCGCCAGCTCGGCCGCACCCCCAAGCCCGAGGAGGTGGCCGAGGACATGGGCGTCGGCATGGACCAGTACTGGAAGATGGTCGACGACAGCCGAAACGTGCTGCTGGTCTCCTACGAGAACAAGCGATCCGAGGAGTCCCGGCCCCTGGCGGAGATGCTGGGCGACCCCGACTCCTCGACCGTGGAGGAGCAGGTGGCTCTCAAGGAGACCCTGTCCAGCATGGGCAAGGCGATCCAGGAGCACCTGACCGAGCGGCAGCGGACGGTCCTCATCCTGTACTACATGAAGGACCTGACCCTGAAGGAGATCGGCGCGGTGCTCGGCGTGACCGAGTCCCGGGTGTCCCAGATCCACACCGAAGCCTGCCTGCGACTGCGCTCCCACATGACCGGTGAAGCGCCCAAGCGCGGGCGGGCCAAGCCGCGGCGGGGGCGTCCGAGCGCCCAGCGGGGCCGACGATCTGCGAGCGGGAGTCAACCGAGGAGGACCGCGTGAGCCACGCCATCTACACCTCCCTGGCCGCCGGGACCCGGTCCTTCGAGGGCCTGGACGTGGTGGCCAACAACCTGGCCAATGCCGACACCCCGGGATTCAAGGCCCAGGTGGCCCTGTTCCGATCCGTGTCGCCGGACGACGCCGGCAGCGAGGACAACGAGGCCGCCCTGTCCCTGGCCCAGACCTACCTCTCCCTGGACGGGATCGGCCACGACATGAGCGCCGGGGCGGTGGTCACCACCGGCGATCCCGCCCACGTGGCCCTGCGCGGTACCGGGTTTCTGGCCGTCCAGGTCGAGGGGGGAGAGACCCTGTACACCCGGGACGGCACCCTGGCGGTGAGCGACGAGGGCCTGCTGGTCCACCAGTCCGGGGGGCACGTGCTGGACGAGGGTGGCGGCACCATCGCCATCGGAGCCGGAGCGTTCCAGATCGCCGAGGACGGCACGCTGACCCAGGAGAGCGGGGCCATGGCGAAGCTCCAGATCGCCACCTTCGCCGACCCGCAGGTGCTGAGCCGGGAGGGATCGAACCTCTTCTCGGCCGGCGGTGCGGCGTCGACCCAGGCCGGCGAGGAGACCCGGGTGGTCCAGGGCGCCCTGGAGCAATCCAACGTGGATCCGATGCGGGAGCTGGTAGAGCTCATCCGCCTCAGCCGCTTCTACCAGGCCTACAGCCAGGCCCTGGAGAGCGTGGACGAGACCGAGGGGCAGCTCAACAACCGAGTTGGCAAGGCGACCGCGAGTTAGGAAGGACGACACATGCGAGCCCTCTACAGCGCTGCCAGCGGGATGTCCGCACAGCAGGTGAAGATGGACAACATCGCCAACAACCTGGCGAACGTGGGCACCACCGGGTTCAAGAAGGTCCGGGAGAGCTTCCAGGACCTGTACTACCAGCAGCTGCAGAACCCCGGCACCGAGACCTCGGACGGCAACCAGGACACCACGGGGGTCCAGGTGGGCCACGGCGTCCAGCTGTCGTCCCTGCGCCGCTCCTTCGAACAGGGCGGGGCGGAGGTGACGGGCAACGCCACGGACCTGATGATCGACGGCCCGGGCTTCTTCGTCGTCCAGATGGCGGACGGCAGCGAGGCCTACACCCGGGACGGCTCGTTCCGTCTCGACTCCGAGGGCAACCTGGTCACCATCGACGGGGCCATGCTCAGTCCCGGCATCACCATCCCCGAGGGGGCCATGATCACGGTGGGCCAGGACGGCACGGTGACGGCCAAGGTGGACGGCGAGGAGTCGGAGACCCAGCTGGGACAGATCCTGGTCGCCAACTTCTCCAACCCCGCCGGCATGCTGGCCGAGGGCCGCAACCTGTTCCGGGCCACCGAGGCCAGCGGGGACGCCCTGTCCGGGATCCCCGGCGACCCCGGCCTGGGCGGCATCCTGCAGGGGGCGTTGGAGAGCTCCAACGTGGACGTGGCCGAGGAGCTGGTCAACCTGATCCGCGCCCAGCGCTCCTACGAACTGGTCAGCAAGGTGATCGAGGCCAGCGACGAGGTGCTGCAGACCACCAACCAGATCAAGCGGTGAATCGATGAACGCCCGAAGCCCGTTGCTCTCCCTCGTCCTCCTGGCGCTCGTCGCCACCGGAGCCGCTTCGCCGGCTTCGGCGGTCACCGTGACGCCCGAGGACGTGCGCACCGAGCTGCAGCAGTTCGTGCGCGATCGACTCCCGGCCAGCGTGGTCGAGGTCAGCGTCGAGGACCTGAGCCTCACCGACGAGATCCCGGTGGATGGGGAGGCCGAGCTGCGGTTCCGGCCCCGGGCCAACGAGGACTTCATCGGGCGTTCCACGCTGGTGATGGACGTGGTCGTGGGCAGTCGGGCGGTCCAGACCCGCAACATCAGCTTCCGGGTCTGCGGCCAGGTGGCGGTCTGGACCGTGGCCGTGCCGGTCCGCCGGGGCGAGCGGGTGGACGCGGGCGTGCTCACCGCGGACCTGCGGGACCTGGACTCGCTGCCGTCGGACACCGTGCTGCGGGACGAGACCCTGGACCGGGTCGAGGCGGCCCGGTCCCTGTCCGTCGGCTCGGTGCTCTGCCTCTCCATGTTGCACCGAATTCCGGATCGAAAGCGCGGGGCGATGGCGCGGATCGTGATGTCCAACGGCGTGCTCACCGTGTCCTGCACCGGCGAGATGCTGGAGGACGGGTATCTGGGCGACTACGTGCGCGCCCGCTGCGGCCGGACCCAGAAGGTGATCAGCGGGGAGCTGCAGTCCGGCGGCTATGTGGTCGTCGAGCTTCCGGGGGCGCCGGTGGCGGAGCTCCACGGATTCCAGGGAGGCGAGCGATGAGAACGGTGGCGGTGCTGTCGAGTCTGACCTTGCTGGGCCTGACCCTCGCGGGGTGCAAGTACGGCAACATGACCCTGGCGGACGGGGGCCGGTGGCTACCGTCCTGCACCGAATCCGCGGATTCCGGCGGACCGGACGACAACGGGGCGCTCTACGTGCCGAACTCCAACATCACCCGGCTGACCAACCGTTCCCGGTCCTACAAGGCCTGCCAGACCCTCACCGTGATGATCGACGAGGAGACCACGGCGTCCGAGGAGGCCAAGACCAACGTGGCGCGCACGACCTCCTCCAAGGCCCACGTCGGAGCGATGGTGGGGCTGATCGGAGAGCTCGCCGCGTCCAACCCGAACTGGGCCAGCGAGGCCGCGGCCGCGGGCGTCTCGCCGGGCTTCGGCATCGAGGGCGGCAGCGACACCGGCAGCGATGCCGCCGCCGGGACCTCGCGCAAGGGCATCTTCGACGGAACCCTCACCGTGATGGTCGTCGACGTCCTGGACAACGGCCTGCTGGAGGTCGAGGGCGGTCGCCACATCATGATCAACAACGAGGTCCAGATCCTGCGGCTGCACGGCTACGTGGATCCCCGGCACGTGCAGGCCGAGGACATGGTCTGGTCCTGGCGCCTCGCCGAACCCCACATCGCCCTGGTGGGCCAGGGGGTGGTCGGCGACAAGCAGATCGTTCCCTGGCTCCAGCGAGCGCTGGACCGGGTCGCACCCCTGTAGGGAGGAGGAGAGGCATGCGGCATCACCTGTGCATCGCGTCGCTGGCCGTCACCCTGGCCATCGCCCCCGCCTCCCGGGCGGCCCGTCTCGGTGACATCTCCGACTTCCAGGCGGAGCGGGAGAACACCCTGTTCGGCGTGGGGCTCGTCATCGGCCTGGCGGGAACGGGCGACAGCTCCAGCTCGGGGCTGACCCAGCAGATGTTGCAGTCGATGGTGGACAAGGCGGAGATCGTCGTCGACTCGCGCGCGATCAAGTCCAAGAACGTGGCCGTGGTGGCCGTCACCGCCGAGCTGCCCGCCAACGCCGAGGACGGCCTCGAGTTCGACGTCACCGTCTCGTCGATGATGGATGCCTCCAGCCTGCGGGGTGGCCAGCTGGTGGCCACGTCCCTGGTGGCGGCCAACGACCAGACGTACGCCATCGCCCAGGGCACGGTCATCGTGGGTGGGGTGTCGGCCGCCTCCCGGGGTTCGTCGGTCCAGATCGGGCATGTGGCCGCGGGCGCGGTGCCCAACGGCGGCACGGTGGTCCGGGACGCCTCGGTGAATCTCAACAAGTTCCAGGCGTTCACCATCAACATGCACCGCAACGAGGTGGTCACCGCCACCAACGCCGCGCGCGGGATCAATCGATACCTGTACGGGGACTTCGCCCACGCCATCAACGGTCGCACGATCGTGGTCCAGGTGCCCGAGCCGGACCTGGGGCGGGTGCCGGAGCTCTACGCGGATCTCAAGCAGATCCCGATCCAGGTCTACCGCGAGGCCAAGGTCGTGGTGGACCAGCGGACCGGGACGGTCATCGTCGGCGAGGAGGTCCGGGTGGCCAAGGTCGCCATCGCCAAGGGCGGGTTGATGGTCCGGGTGGATACCCAGGTCGCCGCCAGTCAGCCTGCCGCCTTCTCCAACGTGGGACGGACCGAGCGCCTCGAGGAGTCCGACATCGAGGTCCGGGAGGACTACCGACCCATGGGCGTGGTGGAAGGCGTCAGCCTCTCGGAGCTGGTGACCGCCCTCAACGAGATGGGCGTCAGCCCCGAGGACATGGTGGCGATCTTCAAGGACATGAAGGCGGCCGGCGCCCTGGACGCGGAGCTGGAGATCCTCTGATGAAGGCCCCGATCACCGCCCAGCAGGCCGCGCCCCAGCCCGATCCCGAGCAGGCGATCGAGCGGATGCGCGCCCTGGGGAACGACCCCGGCGCCCTTCGCAAGGCGGCGCAGCAGTTCGAGGCGATGGTCCTGGGCGAGATCATGAAGCCCCTGCAGCAGAGCAGCGGATTGCTGGACGGCGGAGTGGGATCGGACGTGGCGAAGGGCATGTTCCACCAGGCCATCATCGAGAAGGTGGCCGAGGGTGGCGGCATCGGTCTCGCCGACGCGGTGGTCCGGTCGCTCACCGGGGCTGCCGCGACCCAGGCCTACGGGCCGGTGGCGTCGGTGCCCGGGCGGTTCGCCTGGCCCCTGCCCGACATGGGGGGCGAGGCCATGGGCAGCGGATTCGGCTGGCGGTCGGATCCCTTCACCCACGAGCAGCGCTTCCACAAGGGATTGGACCTGAGCGCGCCCACGGGCACCCCGGTCCACGCCCTGCGCCCCGGGACGGTGGTGTTCGCCGGCGAGCGCGGTGGGTACGGAAACGTGGTGTACGTCGATCACGGCAGCGGGGTGCAGAGCCGATACGCTCACCTGTCCGAGGTCGACGTGGAGGTGGGCGACCGGATCGGCATCGATCGGGCCCTGGGCTCGGTGGGATCCACCGGGCGTTCCACGGGTCCCCACCTGCACCTGGAGGTGCGCCGGGACGGCGATGCCGTCGATCCCAGGCCACTGTTGGAGCGTGACTGATGGGTGCGCAGAACGAAAAAAACTCTAAAGTCGCCTGGAGGGTGTCCGATGAATACACTCAGAAGAGGAACACGGCCTCGGAGGAGGCCACGAGCCATGAGGGCTCGCGCCGGGTTCGGCTAGCTGAGGAACCGGGACGACATGGAAGACGTCCCCACCTCGGGAGAGCCAGATGAAAGTTACGAATAACGACATCGCGAAAGTCACCACCGGCGCGAACACCCCGGTCGACAAGGCCAAGGATGCAGCCCCCACCGAGTCCATTCGTCCCGTAAGCGCGGGCGCAGAGGACAAGGCCACGGGAGCCAAGCTCACCCTCTCCGAAGATCTGGAGGAGGTGGGACGCATCGCCCTGGCGGCCCGGGAGGCTCCGGAGATCCGAGAGGGTCTGGTCGCGGAGGTGAAGGCGGAGCTGGCGCGGGGCGAACTCGATACCGATTTCGACCTGCTGGCGGCACGCATCCTCCAGGACCTGGGATGGCCGAACGACTCCGGTGGATAACCGGAGATGACGGAACGCCACTGCCCAGATCCCCGAGCTGCCGAAGGGGTGTTGCGCCGACTGTCCAGCCTGCTGGACGAGGCACACGGCCCCCTGCAGCGTCTCGACCTTCCCCGCGTCGCCGAACTCACCCGACAACAGCAGGAACTGCTCGACGAACTGGGCGGATCCCTGCCGGAGCCGGGAAGCGACGGGATGGACGGATCTCTGGTCGGCGACGTGCGCAGGAAGCTCCTGCGAAACCGCGTCGTCGCCGCCCACGTACTCGACTTCGCCTCCCAGCTCCAGCAGCGCCTGGGGCACAAGGAAGCGGACGGGTACGCGCCCGATGGACGCGCCACAGCCGATGGATCGGTGGGGCGTCTGATCCGCACCTCGGTGTGAACCGGAGGTAGCCGTGTCCCTGTTCAGCATCCTCAACCTGTCCGGCAGCGCCCTGCAGGCGCAACAGGCCGGACTCCAGACGACCGCCAACAACATCGCCAACGCCGGAACGGACGGGTACCACCGCCAGGCGGTGGACTACCGGACCGCGGGGAGCTACTGGTCCTCGGGACTGCTCCTGGGCGGCGGGGTCACCGCGGCCGAGGTCTCCTCGGCCTACGACCGATTCACCGAGAGCCGCCTGTTCGAGGAGCACAGCAACTCCGGGTACGCCGGGCAGATGAACGCCGCGTACGAGGTGTTGCAGTCGCTGATGGGCTCGGTGGACGAGAACTCGCTGTCCGCGAGGATCTCGAACCTCTTCGTCCAGTTCGACGCCCTGGCTGCGATGCCCTACGACACCAACACCCGCAATCAGGTGCTGGCCACGGTCGATGCGCTGGCGTCCGAGTTCAACCGCCAGGCGGACGTCCTGTCGGACCTGAGCGAATCCTCGGACCAGGCCATCGAGGCCGGGGTGACGCAGGCCAACGGCATCCTCGCGGATATCGCCTCCCTCAACGGTCAGATCGTGGCGCTGGAGTCCGGAGGACAGAACGCGTCGGACGTGCGAGACGAGCGGGGCAGGCTGGTGGACGGACTGTCGTCGCTGATGAACGTGTCGCTGACCGAGGAGTCCGACGGGTCGCTCACGGTGATCCTGGGGGGCCACGCGGCCGTGCAGGGCACCACCGCCCGCACCCTGGCCACCGAGGAGGACGCCAACTCGGGGCTCCAGAAGATCACGCTGGCGGTGGGTACCGTGTCCGTCGATCTGACGGACCAGATCAGCGCCGGTGAGATCGCAGCCCACGTGCAGGTCCGGGACACGGTCGTCCCGGAGCTCGAGGCAGGGCTGGACCAGCTGGCCTACGACATCCTCACCGGGGTCAACGACGTCCACGCGGCGGGCTACGACCTGGACGGCAACACGGGACTGAACCTGTTCACCCCCATCTCGTCGGTGGAGGGGGCCGCGGCGGCCATCACCCTGTCGTCGGACGTGGAGGGCAATCCGGACGCCCTCGCCGCGGCCACGGATCCCTCGGAGGTGCCCGGGGATGGAACGAACGCCATCGCCCTGGGTGACCTGGCGGTGGCCACCCTCGCGGGCAGCGGGAACCGCACGTTCACCGAGGAGGCAGCCAACTGGATCAGCAACTTCGGCGCGGATGCCGCCGCGGTGGAGGCGAATTATTCGCTACAGGCCGCGGTGACCGTGGCCGTCGAGGCGACGTGGCAACAGCGCTCTGCCGTGAGCCTGGAGGAGGAGGCGATCAACCTGATCCGCTTCCAGGACTCCTACGACGCCATGGCGAAGGTGCTCCAGACCACCCAGCACATGCTCGACACCCTGATGGAGATCTGATGATCACGCGATCCACGTACGGGAGCTTCCATCAGGTGGGTTACCTGATGCAGCAGGCTGCGGCCCAGCTGCAGCGCGACCAGCTGGACGCGATGAGCCTGGACCGGTTGTCCCGTCCATCGAATCACCCGGCGGATACCGGCCAGGCCGTGCAGCTGGACGCCGAACTCGCCAACCATCAGGCGCTCATCGAACGTCTGCAGCTGACCCACGCCGAGCTGGCGGCGGCCGACGACGCGCTCTCCCAGGCAGCGACCCTGCTGCAGGGGGCCATCGAGACCGCCGTGGCGATGGCCACCGAGTCCTATGGTGACCAGGATCGGTCCCAGGCCGCCGAGGCGGTGGGAGACACCATCACGGACATGGCTGGTGTGGCCAACGCCAAGTTCGGCAACGTCTATATCTTCGCCGGAACCCAGACCACGACCGTACCCTTCGAAGCCGATGGGACCTACGTGGGCGGCAGCAACGCACGGACCGTGCCCCTCCTGGGGGAGGACACCCTGGAGATCGGCAAGACGGGTGACGAGGTGTTCCACGACAGCGGGGCCGACGTCTTCGACGCCCTGGTGGAGCTCCAGGATGCCCTGGTCGCCGACGACGCCGAGGCCGTGGGTGGTGCGCTGGACACCCTGAACCTGGCCTACGACCACCTGGTGGAGATGCGTACGGCGTTCGGTTCGGCCCAGGTCAGGGTGGAAGACCTGACCACCGTCAGCGAAGACGCGGCCATCGCGCTGGACGGGTTCCTGGGCTCGCTCAAGGAGCTCGACGCCATCGAGACCTTCGCCAAGCTCTCCGAGGCCCAGACCATCTACCAGGCCGCCGCGACGACCATGTCCCAGGTCCTCCAGACCAACATCTTCCAGTATCTCTAGATACCCGTTCCGAACACCGCCCCAGGTCCATCCTCTCTCGCACCCGAACCCGCTCCCGCTCCCGACAACTTCTATTGATCTTCACGCGCGAGGCCTTCGACCCGATTTCGAGGAACTTGAGGCTTCAGAGGCCATTTTCTCGGGGTTGGCTTCATTTTTCTGCAACGAGCATGCCTAACCAAAAAAAAGATTGAAAAAAGTTAAAGCTGGGTACCCCACGGACGATAACCCAAGCAGACCACGGAAGGGCAACCAGAGGAAATCACGAGGGAAAAGGAGCCTGCGAGATGTCCATGCGAATCAACCACAACATCGCGTCCCTGATGGCGCAGAAGAACGTGAATCGCAGTACCTCGTCGATGACCCAGAGCTACGCTCGGCTGTCGTCGGGGCTGCGCATCACCAGGGCGGCTGACGACGCGGCTGGCCTGGGAGTCAGCGAGAACCTGCGTGCCGACATCGCGTCCACCAAGGTCGCGATGCGGAACACCAACGACGGCATCAGTGTCGTGCAGATCGCCGAGGGGGCCCTCGGCGAGACCCACTCCATCCTGACCCGCATGCGCGAGCTGGCCATGGAGTCTGCCTCGGAGACCCTGGGCGACGACGAGCGCGCCTATCTGCAGACCGAGTTCGACGCCATCCGCGACGAGATCAGCCGGCTGGCCGAGGTCACCGAGTTCAACGGCGTGAGCCTGCTGGACGGATCCACCTCCTCCATGGACGTGCAGGTGGGGATCCACAGCGGTCACACCATCGGCATCAACCTGGACGGCATGTCCTCGGGTGACCTGGCCCTGGACACCCTGACCGTGTCCAGTGCCGCCGGCGCCTCCAGCGCCCTGGCGAGCATCGACACTGCCATCGCCTCGGTGAGCAGCCACCGCGCCGACCTCGGTGCGTCCCAGAACCGCCTCACCCACTCCTACGCCAACCTCGAGGTCAGTCTCGAGAACATGACCGCCGCCGAGAGCCAGATCCGGGACGTGGACTTCGCCAACGAGACCGCGGAGCTCACCAAGAACCAGATCCTGGCCCAGGCCGGCGTGAGCGTACTGTCCCAGGCCAACTTCGCGCCCCAGATGGCGCTGACTCTCCTGGGATAGCTGACCACTAGCGTCCCCGGGCTGTCGGGGCTCGGGGACGCAGGTCACCTCTGACGAGTCTCCACGAACACAACCCAGATAACGCCGAGCGGGGGCGGAGTCTGTGTACCCAAAAAACCTAGCTTCCCCCCGATCCGGGGGGTCGGCCCATGCGGTCGAGCATGTGGCGTACGCGGGCGGCGATCGAGTGCCGTTCGCGTACTGCTTCGAGCCCACGACGGGCGATGCTCGCCGCCTCATCCGGGCGTCGCAGATAATACGAGACCTTGGCGCGGAGTTCGTCGAGGGTCTGGTAGCATTCGACCTCCTCGCCCAGGGCGAAGACCTCCTCGAGAGCCTCGCTGTACTCCGCGAGCAGGAAGCCCCCACAGGCCAGGACGTCGAACACCCGCATGGTCACGATGTCGGACTGGTAGAGCCGTCCGATGTCCACGTTGATGGTCGAGGCGTTGTAGACCTTGGTCAGCTCGTCCGTGTGACGGGCGTACCTGCCGGAATAGCGAGCTCCGAAGCGCTCGACCTGGGACCAGCCCTTGTCGCCCCAGACCACGATCCCGGACGAGGCCAGGTTGGCCACGTACGTCAGACGTTTCTCGGAGGCAGCGATCTCCGCGACGAGCATCGCCGGATCCTCGGGGTCGTCGGACCCTCTCTCGTCGGCGAGGAAGGACCCGCCGAGCTGGCCCAGCAACTCCTCCACGCGGTAGCGGGAGAGATCCTGGCGCTGGATCCCGAGGACCCGGCCCAGGAGCGTTGCTCCGACCGCGGGATCGGATCCGCGTGCGGTCGCCCAGGCCGCGTACCGGGTCAGGAACTTGTCGCGAAATTCGAGGCCTTCCGCGACCATGCTGGCCCCGACGTAGGTGACGGGCGCGCCGTACTCCGAGAGATCCTCTGGGTCGAGGTCCAGGGGGCGGCGGTGACGGGTGTCGGCGGCCAGGGGCAGGTACTCCACGCGGCCGAACCCGGCGTTGCGGAACAGCTCCACGTTGGCCCTTCGGTAGGTGAACACGTGGGCGCGCTCGGATGGGCCGGTCAGCGGACGCATCCTGGAGGTGCTGGGATCGATCTCCCAGCACATCAGATCGCACCCCACGTCACGACAGAATTCCGCCGTCCCCTCGCTGTAGTTGATCGCGGCGAGCAGGTCGGGCCGGAATCGACGAACCGTGTACTCGAGCTCTTCGCGGGACAGCCGGTCGGTGTCCAGCGTGTAGATCGAATAGCTCTCGTGCGCGAGTGCCCGCGCCAGATCGTCCACGAACAGGGTTCCGGCGCGCAACAGGGCGCGCCCCTCGCCCAGACCCCGATCGAGCAACGTTCGCTCGAACCGGTACACCTCGCCCAGGAACGGATGGTCGATTCGAATCCGATCCCCCGGGTCCTCGAGCAGGTCCAGCAGATCGATCCCCAGCTTCAGCTGGACCTGGCCGTTCGCGATGCGATCGGTGAGATCGAGGCGCCCCAGGACCCAGCGCAGGAGCCAGGGATCCCGATCCCAGACGACGACCGGCACCTCCGGATGCCGCTGCAGCGCCGCCTCGAGGAGCTCGCCCACCCCCGCGCCGAACAGCAACAGCTGCCGGGACCCATCCAGCCCCGAAAGAACGGTGTCTTGTCTCTCCGCCGGCACCACGAAGGGGTAGAAGTACCGGTGCACCTTGTAGACTGGCGGCCCGCCCTCCACCGCCTTCACATGGGATCCGTCGACGGGCAGACACAGGCGCTCGGCGAGGCCCGGATCGGAGCCATGTAACGCGTTGAGGTTGCGCTCGAACGCCGGGCTCCGGTGGGGTTCGGTGGGTTGATTCATGAACGTCGCATTCCTCCTCTAAAGATCCCGTCGGGCCGGTCGATAAACAGTGTAGACGACGATTCGGCCTGCGGAGAGGAAGACAAGGAATGTCGATGAGGATCAACCACAACGTTGCTTCTCTGATGGCTCAGAAGAACGTGAATCGTAGCAGTTCGGCAATGACGCAGAGTTACGCGCGTCTTTCGTCGGGCCTCCGGATCACTCGCGCTGCCGATGACGCCGCCGGCTTGGGCGTGAGTGAGAACCTGCGTGCGGATATCGCGTCGAGCAAGGTCGCGATGCGCAACACCAACGACGGCATCAGCGTCGTGCAGATCGCCGAGGGCGCCCTGGGCGAGTCCCATTCCATCCTCACGCGTATGCGAGAGCTGGCGATGGAGTCCGCCTCGGAGACCCTGGGGGACGACGAGCGGGCCTACCTGCAGACCGAGTTCGACGCCATCCGGGACGAGATCAGCCGGCTGGCCGAGGTGACCGAGTTCAACGGCACCAACCTGCTGGACGGGTCGACCACCGCGATGAACGTCCAGGTCGGCATCCACGATGGCCACACCATCGGGATCACCCTCGAGGGCATGTCCGCTGGCAATCTGGCCATCGACACCCTGACCGTGTCGACCGCCGCCGGCGCCTCGAGCGCCCTGGCCAGCATCGACACCGCCATCTCGTCGGTGTCCAGCCACCGCGCGTCGCTGGGTGCGGCGCAGAACCGGCTGAGCCACGCGTACTCCAATCTGGAGGTCAGCGTCGAGAACATGACGGCGGCCGAGAGCCAGATTCGCGACGTGGACTTCGCCAGCGAGACCGCGCAGCTGACCAAGAACCAGATCCTGGCGCAGGCCGGAGTCTCGGTCCTGGCCCAGGCCAACTTCGCTCCGCAGATGGCCCTGAGTCTGCTCGGCTAGTGGAAAACGGTATCCCCCCGGGGTGACCCGGGGGGGCGCCGCTAGAGAAGAGATACGGAAGTAACGTGAGTAACACCATCCCCACTCAGGTTCCCTGGACGGTCGCGGAAGCGATGCGACCGGCCAAGGGGGACGCGGCCACCCGGCGGGCTCCCGCCAGCGGGGCGAGCGGGAGCCCGGAGGTGGTGCTGAACAAACCGAGTCCCGAGCCCGAACCGGGACCGGCGAAGGCCCAGCCGGGCGTCACCGAGCGTTCGCACGAGGCCATCCGCAAGGCGATCGCGGATGAGATCGCCGCGGCTGCCGACCAGGCAGACCGCTCTGGAATCCGCGTGAGCACCGAGGTTCACGAAGCCACCGGCCGCTACATCGTCAAGGTCATCGAAGGCGAGAGCGGCGAAGTCATCCGGGAGTTCCCACCTGCCGACTATCTCGACGTGGTTGCCGCGCTCGAGGAGCTGGGTGGGACCCTCCTGGAAGGACAGATCTGAGGTCGTCATGGGCGTCACCGTCGATGGGATGGTCAGCGGACTCGACACCACCTCCATCATCGAGGCCTACGTGGCCGTGGCGGGGGCGTCTACCGAGACCCTGCGCGAGCAGCAGAGCAACCTGGAGACCCGGCGGTCCCTCCTGCAGTCCTTCAACTCGCTGCTGGAGGATATCCAGACCGTCGTGTCCGACTACTCCGACCCCTCCGATCTGCGGATGGTGACGGCCAACAGCACCGACGAAGAGGTGCTGGCCGTCACCGCCGCAACCGGAGGGCAGCCGGGGACCTTCAACATCGACGTGGTCTCGCTGGCCCAGTCCGAGTTGGAGGTCTCCAACGGCTTCGACTCCCAGACCGACGATGTGTTCACCGGTGGTTCGATGACCATCTCCGTGGCGGGGGCCAACCCCGCGACGGTGATCGACATCGACGCCGCAAACGGCAACACCTCGCTCTCGGGGCTGGCGGACTACATCAACGACAACATCGATGGAGTCCAGGCCTACGTGCTCGACGACGGGGCCGACGCGGGTAACTACCACCTGGTGGTGACCAGCGAGGAAACGGGATCGTCCCAGACCATCGAGATGGACGCCACGGGGATCACCGGGGCGGCCTTGAGCTTCACCGAGCAGATCAGCGCCCAGGACGCGGAGCTGAGCATCGCGGGCCTGCCGGTCTACTCGGAGACCAACACCTTCGAGGACGTCATCCCCGGTCTCACCTTCGAGGCCAAGTCCGAGGGCAGCTCGGTGGTGACCGTGGCGCCGGACACCGACGGCGTGCTGGAGGCGGTGCAGTCCTTCGTGGACTCCTACAACCAGGCCATGTCGTTCATCGACTCCTACTCGGGCCTGGACGTCAACGACAACGCATCTGCGCTGGCCGGCGAGTCGGTCCTGCGCTCGGTGCAGGCGGCCCTGCAGAGCTCCATGGGTGGGGCCTACGCCGCCGGCGACCTGGTGGGTACGTCGGTGATGGGCTTCTCCACGCAGCAGGACGGGTCCATCGCCCTGGACACGGACAAGTTCCTGGCTGCCATCAACGACCACCCCCAGGACGTGATGACGATGCTGGCGGGTGAGGACGGGCTCTTCCAGTCCCTGGACGGGAAGCTGGACGTGATCGTGGATCCCGACGAGGGGACGATCGCCCTGCGCACCGAGAGCCTGGACGACCAGATCGAGGCATTCGAGGACCAGATCGCCGCGGACGAGTCGCGGCTCGAGTCGTACGAGGACACGCTACGGCAGCAGTTCACCAACCTTGAGATGACGCTGGCCGAGCTGCAGTCGATGAGCAGCTTCGTGACGTCGCTGTTCGCCAGCACGCTGGGAAACGGGAGTAGCTGAGATGTACGCCAACCCCATGGCATCGAAGTTGCAGAGTTATCAGCGCACGACACTGGAGACCCACAGTCCGCAGCAGTTGCTGGTGGAGCTGTGCGAAGGAGCGGTCTCCATGATGGAGCGGGCGATGGAGAGCGACGATCCGCGGGTGCGCAAGGAAGAGCTGTTCCGGGCGCGCCGGATCGTGGTCGCTCTCCAGGAGAGCCTGAGCATCGAGACGGGCGGTTCGGTGGCCGTGGAGCTGTTCCGGCACTACACCTACCTGTCGCGGGTGATGCTCGACGCCCACCAACGGCCCATGGAAGCCGACCTCGAGGTGTTGCACAAAAAGCTCGTGGAGCTGCGTGACACCTGGGACGAGGCCGTGCGTATCTACCAGGAGGACTCCTATGGAGCTGCCCGCGCGAGCTGACAGCGACCTGCAAGAGCTGCTGAAGGCGGCGACCCACAAGCTCCAGCGCCTGTCCCAGGCGGTGGCCGTCGCGGACGACGACAGCCTGGCGGGCATGGCCCCGGAGCTCCACCTGAGCGACCGCGCGATTCGAGCCGCAGCCGAGCGAAGGCACGGCCCTCCGACCCCCGCGGAGGAGGCGGCGTTCCGTGCCTGGAAAGAGGCAGCGGCGCTCTTCCGTCAGACGGCGCACCGCCGCCTCGAGGAGCTCGACGATCGCATCCACTCCCTGCGCATGTGCAACCGGGCCCTGCGGGCCTACGGCGGGCAACAGGCGCACCACAAGGCCCAGACCCTCCAGAAGAAGCTCTGACGCGGACGAGCTGCGCTCGCCGCGTCAGAGGTCGCGGTTGCTGCAGACGAGCGCTGCGCACTCGCAGCAGAACCGCTCCCGCGAGTCCCGACACGGGACGGTCTCCTGACGTTCCCGTCAAACCCCTGACGATTTCTCGACGGTAGAACGCCAGTTTTCCGTGACGGGGGCTGGTTTCTCTCTGGCCCGAATCCTGCAGCGCGCTGTCGCTGGAGGAATTCCGTGAGTTCGAACACAGAGAGCGCGAGCGAGAAGCGAAGGCATTTCCGGGTGAGCCTCAAGGCCCGGGTGTCCGTCGGTCCGTTCGACACCCCCCTGGACGAGGATCCCCTGTTCGCGCTCCGGACGCGGCACGCGGACATGGTGGAGAGCATCTTGAGGATCCGACCCGAAGCCCAGCCGGTCCTGACCGAGGCTCTGGACAGCTGTGTGGAGTACATGGGTTCGCTGCTCGAGGTGGTGGGCCAGCTGGCCGAGCGGCAGCAGGTTGCCGAGCGTGACGTGAGCCTGTCCGAGGGCGGTGTGGGATTCTACGGTCAGGCCCCCTGCGAGGTCGGGGAGCAAGTTCCCCTGATCATCCGCTGCACCGATGACCCGAGCCAGAGGCCGGTCCAGGTGGAGGGGCGCCTGGTGCGTCGCCAGAACCTCGAGGACGGGCAGTTCCTGGGCTTCACCTTCGTGGACCCGCCCAAGTCGGTCAAGCGACAGCTGGTGGACCTGGTGTTCCGGATCCAGCGCCAGCAGCTGAGGGCCAGGAGTCAGGCATGAGTGGCTGGCCCGAGCTGCTCTGCGTCGCCCTGACCCTGAGCGGGGGTTGGTCGGGCACCCGGTCCCCCGAGGTCGAGACGGTCTACACGAAACCCGGGGCCCCTCAGATCTGGGCCCAGGTGGTCGTGCGGCCCCTCCCCGCCGTGGGGATCGGCCTCCAGGGTTCGTACAGCTGGCGAAAGGGTACCGCCCTGCTCAAGGAGGATGCCCTGCCGTCCACGGATGTCGCGCGCATGCAGCTGGGTACCTTCGGATTGCGGATCGAAGGGCGGCTGGAGGTCGAGCTCCATCAACCGGTGATCCCCTATGTGGTGGCGGGACCGCTGTGGACCTTCTACCGCGAATCCGCCGGAGAGCTCGTCCACGGGGTGAAACCGGGGGCCCAGATCGGCGGGGGGCTCTCGATCCTGCTCACGCCCGAGACCACGTATTCCATGGCGCCCCACCCACGCTTCGAGGGGCTGTACCTCACGCTGGAGGGGGGACACCGCTGGGCCAAGTGGAGGACGAAGGAGGGGATGGACCTGGGGGGCTGGCACGTGCACGGGGGAGTGGAGGTAGCGTTCAGGTGAGACGCTTGTTGCTGGGTTGGCTCTGTCTCGTCACCTGCCCGATCGGAGCGGCGGCCGAGCCGCGGGTCGTGGTAGAGCGGCCCGGCCCCGCGGCGCACCCCCGGTAGCGGCTCACCACCCCCTCGCCGGCGGCGCGGGGGCCGCGCGGGGGGGGGGGGGGGTCTACACCCGCGGATCCCCGGCGGGGGCGCCCGACGCCGGGGAGGATCCGGTCTACCACCTGGACGTACGGGGGCTCGACGCGGTGGAGCTGGGGAGCATCCTCATCGCCTACCGTCGGGTGCCCGCGGTCCGCGGTGACGCGGCCTTCCGCGACGATCCGGTCTGGATGGAGTCCGGACGGGTCAAGGTGGTCGGATTCGGTGAAAACGGCTGGGCCGTCGGGCACATGGTGACCGGGCCACCCTTCGAGCTCCCGGCCCTGGACGACGACGGCCTGCCCAGGGACCGGATCTGCATCGGCGATCGGGTCGTGGACTCGGGATCCGTGGGACCCGCGGCGGAGTCGGTGGTGGGACACTTCGACCACGACCTGCTCTTCCACGAGGGCAGCCACGAGTTGCGGGACGACGGACTGGAGGTGCTCCGGCTGTGGCTCAGCCGCTTCGCCGTGGGCGGCTCCGTTCGGGTGGATGTGGGCATCGCCGGCATGCGTCGGGGCTCGGCCGGGGCGTCGCCCGCCACGCGGGAGCGGCTGGCGAGGACCGAGGGGCCCGACGGAATCGGCCGCGCCGAGGTCCACGGCAGCGCCGAGGAGGCCTCCCTGGCCCAGCGCCGAGCCGCGCGCTTGCGGAGGCTGGTGGCCCAGATCGTGGGCGTTGACCCGTCCCTGGTGCTGGCGACCACATCCTGGCCCGACGAGTCGGTGACCGACACGGACAGCGTGACGATCCGGATGCTCGACGCGGTGCCCCTGCCGGAGCTGTCCCCAGGGGCCCACGAGGAGTCCGACGACGGGCCCATCGCCCACCGCGGACGAGGGGAGATGAAGTGATGCGTCGACGCGAGCGGAGCGGGGCGCTCCCGTGGGTCCTCGCCCTGGGGGTGGCGCTGGCGATCGCCGGGTCGGCCGGGGCCGCCAGCGGGCCGACCCTGGACTCCATGCGGTACCGGGTGGAGCCCTTGCCCGGGGGCGTCCTGGGGGTCGGCGGAGCCACCGTCGATCCGGCGATGACCCTCCGCGGTTCCTTCCTGTTCCAGGGAGAACACGCTCCGATCCTGCTGGTCTCCGACACGGAACGGGAGAACCCGGTGATCCGGGACCGGATCGGTGGTGAGGCGACCCTGGCGGTGGCCCTGGGCAAGGGGATCTCGGTGTGGGCCGGGATGCCGTTCGTGGCCTACCAGTCCGGATGGTGGCCCGATCCCGACACGCCCATCGGAGCCTGGGGACCCGGGGACCTGCGGTTCGGAGGCGCATTCCGCGTCCTGGACGCCGACCGATTCCCGGTGGGCATGGTCCTGCGGCCGGCGCTGCAGGTGCCGACCGGCATGCGAGCGGCCTTCGCCTCCTCGGGTGTGGTCGAAGGGCTGGCCTCCATCGGCATCGAGACCCGGCCCGGTCCGGTGCGGGTGGTGTCCTCCCTGGGGGCGCGATTCCGACCTCCAGCCGAGTGGTCGGGCATGACCGCGGGATCCGCGTTCACCTACGGCCTGGGGGTGGAAGTACGCCTGCACGAGCGCTGGCGCGTGTCGGCCGCGTGGGCCGGCGAGGTGGAAGGCGTGCGCTGGGACAATCCCATGGAGCTGCGTCTCGGTGGGAACTTCGTGGCCGCCGAGGGCGTCGCTGTCGGTGCTCTACTGGGGTTCGGCGCCGCGCCGGGGTACGGGACCCCCGACGTGCGTTTCGGCCTCCAGGTCGACCTGTTCCGCCTGCTCAAGAAATCCCAGCCCGCGGTGGCCGAGCTCCCGGACGTGGAGACCGGCGGAGCCCCCCTACCCGTGGTGGTCCTGCCCCAGAGCGCGGTGGTCCGCGGTGACGGCGACTACATCGAGGTACTGCTCGCGACCCCCGTCGCCTTCCGCGAGGGTGAGACCGAGCTCACCGGCGAGTCGGAGGAGATCCTCCGGGCGGTGGGTGCCTACCTCAACGACCACCCCGAGCTCGGGCGTGTGGTCGTCCTGGGGCACGGCGATCCCGGCGGAGGCCGGGAGTACAACGTCCAGCTGACCCGCCGTCGCGCCGTGGCGACCCGCAAGTTCCTGGCGGACGACGCCGGGGTGGAACCGGCCCTGCTCCAGATCCCCGAGGAGGGGGAGGTGGACGGCCTCGTCTCCACCCTGGGTCGCCGGGTCGAGCGCCACACCATCTCGTTCATCCTGGCACGCCGCACGACCGACTCCTGAGCCCGTCCGGGTTTTTTTCATTCCTCCCATCAAGTTCGATCGCTTCTCGACGATAACCCCTATGTGAGTCGCTTGACGCGCCGCAAGAAGCGGGCGCGGGAGGACAGCAATGGCCCAGAGCCGCCAACAGGTGCTGCTCGTACAGACCAAGGGACACGAGGACGACGGACTCGTCCGGTCCTTGGAAGCCGAGGGTCACACGGTCACCACGGTCCGCAGCAGTCACGATGCCCGCTCGGTGCTCGCGCGCACCGAACCCCCCCTCGACGTCGTCCTGGCCAGCGGCCTCGACCCGAGGACGGCCGAGGAGCTGCGGGTCACCCTGCGCAAGATCAACCCCGACCTGTCCCTGCTGGTCCGCCGCAACGGCACGCCCCTGGCGCCGGACAGCAAGGGCGGGATGGCCTCGCTCGAGGTAGGAGACAGCGACCTGCTCAACGCCCTGCGCTGGAGCGGTGAGCGCACCACCCTGCAGCGGAGAATCCGCTTCCTCGAGGACCACATCTTCCAGGCGGCCAACGCCCCCGACGAACAGATCCGCGAGACCCAGGACGTGGCGATCTTCGGCCTGGCCAAGCTCGTGGAGTCCCGCGACTCGGATACGGGCAATCACCTGGAGCGGATGGCCGAGTACTCCCGCCTGCTGGCGACCGCGATCGCGGACCATCCGCTGTACGTCGGGTACATCACCGAGGAATACGTGTGGGATGTGTGGCGCTCGGCGCCGCTGCACGACATCGGCAAGGTCGGCGTGCCCGACCACATCCTGCTCAAGCCGGGCAAGCTGGATGCGGAAGAGTGGCGCGTGATGAAGACCCACAGCGTCATCGGCGGGGACACGCTGCGGCAGATCGAGTCCCGCTTGCACTACCGTTCATTCCTGCAGATGGGGCGGGACATCGCCTACTGCCATCACGAGAAGTGGAACGGCGACGGCTACCCCTTCGGCCTCAAGGAGGACGACATCCCGCTGTCGGCGCGGATCGTCGCCCTGGCCGACGTGTACGACGCGCTGACGTCCAAGCGACCCTACAAGGAACCGTTCTCCCACGAGAAGGCGTGCGCCATCATCGAGGAGGGAGCGGGATCCCATTTCGATCCGACCATGTACGAGGGTTTCGTGCGAGTCCAGACCGAGTTCCGCGATGTAGCCGCGCGCTACATCGATGAGGAGGAGCCTGCGCTCGGGTCTGTCGACGAGACACACGAGGTCGTCGTGGAGCGGTACCGCCGCAACGGCAAACGGCTGCGCACGCTGCGCAAGCTGCTGGAAGAGAGGTCCCGATCCCCTGGGGTTCAATCGTCTACCCAGGGGTGATGTTCGATAGCGTCTTTTTTTGAGAGTGGAGAGAGGGTGCGTTTCTCGCAGGCCACGCACCCTCTCTCCCACTCGTTCTGCACCCAATCTCGCCAGGCGCTGGTACCATGCCCTCCGTACCCGGGAGGTGATCATGGCCACTGCTGGAACCCATCGCACCCTGACGCTGGCCCTGTGCGCGGCCGTCCTATCCGTCTGGCTCGCGGGCGGCGCGGCGGCGATCCCGCTGCGGCCCACGACCACGCTGGAGCGAATCGACGCGGCCTACCAGGACGGCGCCATCGATCACGAGCAGTACGTGATGTACCGGCTGTTCCGGGTCACGGACCGCTCCCGGATCCCCTCGGTGCTGGTGGCACCGGCGGACGAGGAACGACCGGTGCGCTGCGGCACCCCGATGGTGCGCGCGGCCCGCAAGGCCGCGCCGTGGCTGAGCGAGGCCAACCTGGCGCAGATCGAGGACCTCCTCGAACCGACTCCGTTGCGCTACGACACCTACTCATCGGACAACTTCTCGGTGATCGTGGGCAACGACGGTGGCGTGCCCCAGGGCACCATCGACGACTACCTGGGCTACTTCGAGACCGCCTGGGACGTGGAGGTGGACCAGACCGGCTTCGCCATGCCCCCGTGCACGGATCAGTACTACTTCGACGTCTACATGGGCAGCACCGGCGACGACGTGCCCGAGATCGAGGACGACGTCTACGGGTACGCGGATCACTACGAAACGGACTGCCCGTACGTGGTGGTCCACGCCGACTACAGCTTCACCGGTGACCACACCGGGTCGGCCCAGATCACCGCGGCCCACGAGTTCCAGCACGGGATCCAGTCGGGCTACAACTGGTGGGCCGGCGACTTCTGGATGGAGGCGACCGCGACCTGGGCCGAGGATCTGGTCTTCGACGACGTCAACGGCTACCTGGAGTACACCAACGACGGCGGGTGGCTGGACTACCCGGAGCAGGCGCTGGCGTTCGAGGACGGGTGGCACGAGTACGGCAACGTCCTGTGGGCCATGTTCCTGGCCGAGAACTACGGTGGCGCCACCGCGGTGGTCGCCACCTGGGAACAGTGCGCGTACAACGACGACACCCTCGCGGCCATGGACCTCTACCTCACCGGCGTGGGCAGCTCCCTGGATCAGGCCTTCGCCGCGTTCGCCGTGGCCCTGGCCAGCGGGGGTCTCGAGGAGTCCGACGTGCTGGACGACGTGTGGATGACGGCCCACGACAGCTACCCGGTCAACGGCGCGCCGGACCAGTACCTGCCCGAGGCATACGGCTCCAATTTCATCCGCTTCCAGCCGCCGGCGACGGCGGACACCCTGGAGTTGATGTTCGACGGCGAGGTGGAGAACGCCGGCCAGGCCATCACCTGGGGCGTGACCCTGCTGACCACCGAGGGGGGCCAGGTCTGGTTCGAGGAGCTCTCCGTGGACCCCAACGGCATCGCCACGGCCGAGGTCGCGGACTTCGGCGGCGCGGTGACCGAGGCGGTCCTGGCGGTCTCGGTGCTCGGCGACTCGGGGGCCGACCCGGGACAGGGCGGCGTGCCCTACACCTACTCGGCCTCATGCGGCGACGCCATCGCCGATGACGACGACGACGACGACGATGACGACGACGACGACACCGGGGGCGCCGGCGACGAGGAGGGCACCGGCTGCGACTGTCGGATGGACGGTCGTCGCGCTCCGGCAGCGACCGCTCTGCTCGCCCTGTTCGGCCTGCTTGGGATCCGCCGCCGCCGGTGATCGTTCCTACAGCTTCCCCTCGGACTTCAGATCCTCGATCCCCTCCTCGGTGAAGGTGATCTGGATCTGGCCGTCGTCGAACTCCAGGTGCTCGATCCAGTCCATGGTCTGGTCGACCTTGGGGTCCTGGGCCCGCTGCTGGGCCAGGTTCTGGTTGGCCTCGGCGGTCATGTCCTGACCCGAGGCCTGCTGGATCAGGTCGATGTCGCCGAGGTCCATCTCGTGGATCACGAACTCGGTGAACCAGCCGTCCTCCATCTCGACCTCGCCCTGGACGTGGATGTTGATCCACTGCTGCTGGGTGGGATCGAGCTGGTAGGAGAGGTCCAGGGAGGCCCGGTCCTGGTCGTCGACGCGCACGTGGAACACCGTGAGCTGGGGGTCGTCGATCTCGTGGGCGGCCCACTGGCCCAGCTCCTCGCCGCTGAGGGTCAGGGTCCGGTTCTGCTCGAGCTCCTCGGTGACGCGCTGTTCCACGGCCGCCACCTGGGCGTCGTCCCAGCGATCGGTGGGGGCGGGGAGGGGATCGCCGGCCACGAAGTAGCCCAGGATGAGCGCCACCAGGTATTTCCAGATGAAGAGCAGCGCGATCAGGCCGCCGCAGCAGACCAGGACGCACAGCACCAGCGAGACGATGCAGCCGCCCAGCAGGCAGCCCTTCCACCGCCCGCCGCTGGGCTCGTCGTCTACCCCGTACACGTCGTCCAGTTGATTCTGGTCAGGCATGGGTCCCTCCTGTGGCGTCCGTTCGCGCCCGGCGCGCCAGGCGGCGGCTCCAGGGTAGCAGCTCCCGCAGGTCGTCCATCACCAGGTCGGGGCCCGCCTCCACCAGCCGGTCACGGGAGGTGGTGGTGTCGGCGAGCACGGCCACGTGTCCCCCCAGCTCGCGGGCGGCCTCGATGTCGCGCACCGTGTCGCCCACCACGATCCAGGGGGGCGCGGCCGCCTGCTCGCCGTGGGTGTCGCGGACCTCGCGGATCGCCCGGTGGAGGATCTCCACGCGCTGGAAGACCCCGTCGCCGTATCCGCCCAGCGGCAGCCAGCGGTCGAGCCCTGCCCGCGCCAGCTTCATCCGCGCCCCGGCCTCGATGTTGCCCGTGGCCACCGTCAGGTGACAGTTCTTGCGGCGGGCCAGGGTCTGCAGGACCTCGGGTACGCCGGGCATCAGCCGGAAGTTGGGGTTGTCCCGCAGGGCCGCGGGCAAGTGTGCCAGGTAGGTCTCGTGCAAGCGCTCGATCAGGGGCGCGTCCGGTCCGTGTCCCAGCACCTTGCTGCAGGCCTCCTCGAGGATCACGGGGTCCGTCTTGCCGGCGCAGCTCACCCCGTCCATGGCACCCGGGCGGGGCAGGTGGGCGTCGAAGGCGGCCGACATGGCGGTCCGGCCGGCCCCTCCGCTGAGCAGCAGCGTGCCGTCGATGTCGAACAGGAAGATCACCGTCGGCCCCCTCTCCGGTGCGCCCAGCGGTCCGCCGCGACCCGCGTCAGGTAGCGCGTGTTGCCGATCAGGTACCGGCGCCACAGCCGCCTGGGGTCCACCAGCAGTCGGGCCAGCCACTCGGCGCCGTGCTGGTGCAACAGGGCCGGTCCCCGGGAGACGTGACCCGACAGGAAGTCCGCGGTGGCCCCCAGGGCCCACACCACGGGCGCGTCCAGTCGATCCCGGTGCTCGGCGATCCAGCGCTCCTGCAGCGGCGTGCCGAAGCCCACCAGCACGATGTCGGCGCCGGACTCGTTGATCTGGTCGACGACGGCGTCGGTCTGCGGGCCTCGCTTGTCGATGTAGCCGTGGTGGGTCCCCGCGACAGCCAACCCGGGCGCGAGTTCGGTCAGCCGCCGCGCCGCGGCCTCGGCCACTCCCTCCGCTCCCCCGAGCCAGAACAGGCGGTATCCCCGGTCCGCCGCCAGGCGCCCCAGGTCGGCGATCCAGTCGGCCCCCGTCATCCGCGGCGGCAGCTGCTGCCCCCCCAGCCAGGCCCCCAGCCGGATGCCGTTGCCGTCGCAGTAGATCAGGTCCGCGCTGCGCATGAACCGGGCCACGTCGGGCTGTTCCAGGGCCGTGTTGACCGTGTGGACGTTGGCGTAGGGCCACCTGTTACCCCCCCCCCCCCCCCCCCTCCGGTCGACGGTGGCCAGCAGCGAGGACAGGTCGTGGGCATGCACGGGCAGGCCCAGGAGCTCGGTCCGCTGTCCGGGGAGGGGGCGGGGGGGCATGGTGTACGGTGACGTCCTCGGGGCGGCATCCTACCCCGAGCGGGGCGAGGGCGGAACTGTCAGCGGGAGATGCCAGCGATCTCGAGCTCGTCGTCGATGACGGCCGCGAAGGCCTGGAAGGGCTGGGCACCGGACACCATTCGACCGTTGACGAAGAACGCCGGTGTGCCGCTCACGCCGACGGACTTGCCATCGGCCATGTCCTTCTCCACCTCCTCCGCGTACCGCCCGCTGTCGTAGCAGTCGTTGAATGCCGCCGTGTCCAGCCCCAGGGTCCGGGCGTGGGCCTTGAGCTCGCTGTCCTTGGTGTCGCGGTTGTTGTCGAAAAGCAGGTCGTACATCTCCCAGTACTGGCCCTGCTCGTTGGCACAGTTGGCGGCCTGGGCCATGTAGATGGCGCGGGGGTGCTTCTCGATGGGCGAGTCGCGGAAGACGAATTTCACCAGTCCGGCGTACTCCTCGAGGATCTGGTCGGTGGTGGTCCGGGTTCGGGCGCAATAGCCGCACTGGAAGTCCGCGAACTCGATGATCGTGACCGGCGCGTCGGCGGGGCCCCTGAAGGGATCGTCGTCCGCGGAGACCTCCTGGCGGAAGGGCTCGAGCAGTATCTCGACGCCGTACTTGGCCTTGAGTTCCTTGGTCACCTCGGCAGCTCGCTCTGCCTCCCGCTGACGAGCGAGGTGCTGCTTCACCCGGTCCTTCATCTGGTCGAACGTCTGGTTCCCCCGCGGCGGATTCTTGTCGAAGAACGCTCGGGCCTCCGCGGTGGTCACGTCGGGCACCCTGTCCTCGATCTCCCGCTTCAGCCAGGTCTCCGAGTCCGTTCCGGCCGCCTCCGCCTCCCGCGCCACCAGATCCTCGAAGATCTTTCTCTCCAGCAGGCCGGAACGTGCCCGTTCGATGTCGAGCTCGGCCTTGACCAGGTGGGATCTGACTTCCTCGTCCAGTTCGGACCGGCGAATGGTTTTTCCCCGGTATCGGGCGGCGACGGGATCGGTCTCGGCCTCGGTCTCGGTCTCGGCCTCGGTCTCGATCTCGGCCTCGGCCTCGGCCTCGGCCTCGGTCTCAGGCACCTCGTTTCGGCTCTCCAGATAGACCAACAAGGGCACCACTATGACCGCTGTCAGCCCAGCTCCCATGACCGCGCCTGCTACTCCCCAGAGCCAGCCCCAACGGCCAGCTCCCGGCTTCGACCTCGCGGGCGGTCTCGACGTCACCTCGCCTCGGGCGGCCTCGAGCAGAGCATCGGCCTGCTGCTTCGCCTCGGCCAGCTGTCGTTCGATCTCCTGTCGGGCCTCGGCCAGCTCCCGCTCTGCCTGCTGCCGCGCCTCGGCCAGCAGGGCCTCGGTCTGGGCCTGCTCAGGGGTCCGCTCGAAGGGCGTCAGGGCGCTGGCCAGGGCCTCCACCGTCGGGATCCGGGCGTCCGCTTCCGCGGCGATGGCCGCGGAGACCTGGTCGGAGAGCTCCGCTGGGATCTGGGGATTCACCGCCGCCAGGGGTTCCACCTTGCCCTGGGCCTTGAGGTTCATGGCCAGGAAATCCGTGGTCTCCGCAGGCCAGGGCAGCCGGCCCGCCAGCATCTCGTACAGGGTCATGCCCAGGGCGTACACGTCCGCCCGCGCGTCCACCGCCTTGGCATCCACGTATTGCTCGGGGGCCATGTAGCAGACCGTGCCCATGCCCGCGCCGGTCTTGGTGTCGGTGGAGTCGCTCTCCTTGGCGATCCCGAAGTCGAGGATCTTGGGGCTGCCGTCCGCGCCGATCACGATGTTGTCCGGCTTGATGTCCCGGTGGATCACCCCCGCCCGATGGGCAGCGGCGACGGCGTCCAGCAGGTGGCGGAACATGGCCAGGGACCAGTCCACCGGGAACGGAGCTCCCTGGCGCTCCGCCAGCAGCTCGGCGAGCGTCTTGCCCGGCGCGTACTCCATGGCGATGGCCAGGGTCTCGCCGTCCACGACCAGGTCGAAGGCTCGCACGATGCCGGGGTGGGTCAGGTCGATCCCCAACCGGGCCTCGCGCTCGAATCGCTTGCGGAACTGCTCGTCGTGGGACCGGTGGGGGTGCATGACCTTCAGCGCCACGTCTCCGCCCTGGCGCTGGGCCACGGGTTCGGAGGTGTGACGCGCCAGGTAGACCGTGCCCATGCCCCCGTGTCCGAGGACCCGGAGGATCCGGTAGGCGCCGATGTTGGCCGGGAGGTTCGGCGAGCCGGCGCTCGCGCCGGAGACGGGTTCCAGAACGGTCTTGTCGGGTGGCATGGCCCCCCCCAGGGTGGATGTGGTTCGACGGCGGAGGGCGGACCCGGTCAGCGGGCTCCTGGGTGGACTAGCCCTTGGCTTCCTCGGCCTCGTCGGCCTTCTCGTCGGCCTTCTCGTCGGCCTTCTCGTCGGCCTCGGCCTCGACCTTCTCGGGCAGCTCGATGCCGGCGCGATCCAGCTCGTCGTCGATGATGGCGGCGAATGCCTGGAACGGCTGGGCGCCGGAAATCATCCGGCCGTTGACGAAGAACGCGGGGGTGCCGCTGACGCCCACGGACTTGCTGTCGGCCATGTCCTTCTCCACCTCTTCGGCGTACTTGCCACTGTCGTAGCACTCGTCGAAGACGGCGGTATCCAGCTCCAGGGTGACCGCGTGGGCCTTGAGCTCTTCGTCCTTGGTGGCCCGCATGTTGTCGAACAGCAGGTCGTACATCTCCCAGTACTTGCCCTGGTCCATGGCGCAGTTGGCGGCCTGGGCCATGAAGATCGCCCGCGGGTGCTTCTCGATGGGCGAGTCGCGGAAGACGAACTTCACGTGGTCCGGGTAGGTCTCGAGGATCTCGTCGGTGGTGTCGCGGGTGCGGGCGCAGTAGCCACACTGGAAGTCGGCGAACTCGACGATGGTGACCGCCGCGTCCTCGGGGCCCTTGAAGGGATCGTCGTCCGCGGAGACCTCCTGGCGGAAGGGCTCCAGCGTGATGGCGACGTTGTACTTGGCCTTGAGGTCCTTGGTCAGCTCAGCGGCCCGCTCGGCCTGGCGCTGGCGGCTCAGGTGCTGGACCACCTGAGGCTTCATCTGCTCGAAGGTCTGGGGACCCCGGGGCGGATTCGCGTCGAAGAAGGCCTGGGCCTCCTCGTCGGTGACCTCGGCGACCTTGCCCTCGATCTCCTCCTTCAGCCATTCCTCGGACTCCATGCCGGCGGCGGTGGCCTCCCGCTCGACCAGGTCCTCGAAGATCCGTCGCTCGAGCAGGCCGCTACGGGCGCGCTCGATCTCCACCATGGCCTTGATGATGTGGGGCTTGGCGTCCTCGTCGAGCTCGGAGAGCCGGATCTCGACCCCGTCGTAGGTGGCGACCAGCGGGTCGCCCTCGGTCTCGAGGCCCTCGATGCCGGAGGTGGCGGTCACGCCGCCGGAGTTGGTCCCGCCGGCGGTGGAGGTGCCACCGTTGCACGCGAGCAGGAGCATGGAGGTCAGCAGAAGCGCGGTGAGTCTCACGACAGCGTCCTTTCGCTGGAGTTTCGCGGTGTCGACGGCGCCTGCGTGGCGCCGGAGCGCGGGGGAACATACCACGTCGGTGGAAAACGTCTACCCTCGCGCGTCCTCAATAGAAGGGGATGCGCACCTCGGCCCAGAGCTGGGGGTAGACCGCGGTCGCACCGGGCACGTACCCGGCGTTGCGGTGGTGCTCCAGCTGGAATCGCAGCTGGGCCTGGAGCCGCGGTCGTCCGGGACGGGCGGTGCCCAGGAGCTGGGCGCGGACCTGGGCGCCCACGAGGGTCCGGTAGAGATCGGTGCCCAGGGTGTGGACCGTGCCGTCGTACACGTCGACCACCCCTTCGTGGTGCACCCGCTCGAACCAGACCCACGCCTCCACCGGTCCCCCGACGTCCAGCCCCAGCTCCACGTAGGTGGCCTCCGCGTCGCCGCCGATGGGGTGGCCGGTGATCCTGCCGTGGTGGACGAAGCCATCGTGGTAGATACGGTGGTGGGTGTACCAGCGGAAGCGGTCGTCCATCAGCCGCACCCACTCCAGGCGCGCCGTGAGCGGCCCGATCCCCAGATAGAACCCGCCCAGGTTGGCCGCGCCGGTCAGGGCGGGGAGGGGGATGGGACCCAGGTAGGTCCGGATGGTGTCCTCACCCGCGTTGGTCCAGTACAGCTGCACGAAGCGGACGCCCGGGATTCGATCCGCGTACGGCACCAGCAGCGTCGCCTCGATGGCGGCCAGCTCGTTGGCGTCGAACAGGGTCTTGTCCTGGTCGTAGTCCGCGTGGGGGTGGGTGGCCCAGATCAGCTGCCAGATGTCCGTGGCGGTTGCGGTGGGGCGACCCTCTCCTCCGTACATGGCCAGTCGCGACAGCCCGATCTCGAGCCACGGCACCACGGGACGCCAGTCGATCTTCATGCCCAGGGTGTTGGGATTCGCCACGTCGTCCCGGGGGCCCCGCAGGTGGCTCCACATCAAGGTGACCCGGAAGTCCCCCAGGTAGCGGAAGATCCACGGCAGATGCCACGGGCGGGGCTGGGTGAAACGGACCATCAGCGGATCGGCGGCGTTGCCGCTCCACAACAACCCGGCGCGGCCGGTGCCCCAGGCCATGCCGCCGACGCCGGCCAGCAACTCCAGGTTGGCGCCGCCCAGCTTCAGGTAGCCCCGGGGCATGTCCAGTACCGCGCCGGCTCCCAGGCGGAGCGGACCCGCCGGGGCATTGCCTCCCCCCACCGGGTCGTAGGCGAAGCGCGGCTCGAGGACTACCGCCAGGGGACCTGCGACCAGTTCCGCGGTGGCCGAGCAAGCGGCGAAGGGCCCCGACGCATCGCCCCCGTGCAGCGGATACGGATCCCCGCCCGCCGTGACCATACCCTCGCATCGCAGCTCGGCCAGGGGTCGGAACAGGACCTCGCCGTAGCGGCGGTCCCCGGCGATCCAGGCCCGCTCCGGCCCGAGCTCCACCGCCAGCCTCCGCCGCAGTCCCCGATCCACCGGATCCGTGGGGTCTCCGTAGCGCCGCTCGATGCGGTCCAGCAACCGGGCCGCCTCCAGCCGGGTGATCGGTCGGGTGGTGACGCCGGGCGACAGGTCCCCGTAGCGAAGCGAGAGTCGCAGCAGATCCCGCTGCAGGGGATCGTCCGGGGGGATGTCCACCGAAGCGGGCTCCCGGGCGGCGGCCCCCGTCGCCGCGACCAGCAGGGGCAGGAGGGCCACCAGGACCGAGAGTACGAGGGGGCGCGGTCCGCGTTCGGACACGGGGTGGATCAGCGGATCTTGAGCAGGGCTCGGCGGGACTGGTAGCGGACGTAGCGGTTGTCGTCGTCGAGCATCGGCGTGAGCGCGTCCAGGGACTGGTCGCTGCCGATGCTGCCCAGGGCCCAGATCACCGAGTAGGGCTCGGGCTCCGTGTCCAGCATGGCGAGCAGCGAGGGCACGGCCCGTTCGTCCTGGATCCGGCCCAGGGCGTCGACGACCGCCAGGCGTACGTCCCGGCTCGGGTCGCCGAGGGCCGCGATCAGCGCCGGCACCTCCTCCGCCGTGCCGATGTAGGCCAGGGCGATGGCGGCGTTGAGGCGGATGTCCTGGCTGCTGTCGTCCAGCAGGGGTGTCAGCGCGGCAGCCAGGCGCGGGTCGTTCACCCGCTTGGCCAGCTTGGCGGCCTCGAGGCGCACCATGGGGTTGCGGCTGCTCAGGTCGGTGACGTAGCGGTCCACGTCGTCTCCGCAGCCGCCCAGCGGTCCACCGACGAGCACCAGCATCACGACGAGTCCGAGGGACGTGGCGCGCATCACTTGGGCCCTCCCTCGACCACCCGCATACCTCGGCGCTTGCCGTCGCCGCCGCCGGCGACCCGCTCCTTCTCGTACGCGTGGTAGTACTTGTAGTAGTAGCCGTAGCCCGCCGTCCCGAAGTCCAGCTTGTTGAGCACCGCGCCGACCGGCGGCACGCCGACCATGTCGATGCGGCTGCGGGCGTCGGCCAGCATCCGCCGGCTGACCCCCATGCTCTCGACCACCAGGACGTAGGCGTCGACGATGCGGCACAGCGCCATGGCGTCGTTGACCACCAGGATCGGCGGAGAGTCCAGCAGCACCAGGTCGTAGCTCTCCCTCAGCAGCGCCAGGGTCTCCTTGAGCCGGGTGGACTCGATGAGCTTGGCCGGGTTGGGCGGCACCATGCCCGACGGCAGCAGGTCCAGACCGGGGATCACGTTGGAGTGGATGCACTCCTCCAGCGGGGCCTGGCCCGCCAGGTAGGTGGTGAAGCCCACGCTGTTCTCGGCCTGCCACAGCCGGTGCTGGTTGGGCTTGCGGAAGTCGGTGTCGATGAGCAGGACCCGCTTGCCCTCCATGGCCGCCGAGGCGGCCAGGTTGGCGCAGGTCGTCGACTTGCCCTCCCCCGGTACCGAGCTGGTGATCATCAGCGTCTGTACCGGTTTCTCGAAGGAGGCGTAGAGGATGTTGTTGCGTACCGTGCGGTACGCCTCCGACAGCGGCGCTTTCGGGTTGAGGGTGTGGATGAACTTGCCCTCCCCCGGTCGGATGTTGGGCACCACCCCCAGGTGCGGGACGTCGAAGACCTCCTCCAGGTCCTCCCGGGTGCGGATCGAGTCGTCGATGTACTCGAGCAGGAACACCAGCACGAAGCCGACCACGATCCCCAGGAAGGCGCCGAGCACGGCGTTGTACAACAGCTTGGGCGACGCCGGCCGATCGGGCAGCACCGCCGGGTCGACGATGCGGATGTCGGTGAGCGTCATCGCCTCGGCGATCCCGATCTGGTACTGGTAGTCGGTCAGCTCTTCGAGGATGGTCTGGCTCGCCTGGGCCGCCAGCTGGAGCCTCGTGTCCTCCTTCATGAGGTCGGGGAGCTCGGCGAACTCCGCCGTGTACTGGGCGATGTCGTCCTGGATGTCCCGGCGGGTCTGCACCGCGCCGGTCAGCTGGAGCCTCAGGTCGGTCAGGCCGGGGCTGCGGTCCGCCTCCATGGCCAGCAGGGAGTTCAGCCGCTCCTCGGACTGGACGATCAATGCCCGGAACTCGGCCACGTCCGGGTGGGCCTCGGTCTTGTCCTGGAGCATGCGGTCCAGCTCCAGGTACATCTGGTTCAGCTCGGCGGTCAGCGAGGCGATCTGGGGGTTCTCCCTCAGGGTCCCGCCGTCCACCTCGACCCCGGTGTTCGCGGCCAGGAACTGCTCCACCTCGGTGATCTGCCGCCGCAGCTGGCTGATCTTGTACTCGTTGCCCTCGGACAGGGTCATCAGCTCGGCGATCTTCGCGACCGCCTCGCGGGTCTCGGTCTGCAGGTCGATGATCCCCTCGGCGCTCTGGTAGTCGGCGATGTCCGCCAGGGCCTTGTCGAACTCGTGTTCCACCACGCCGATGCGGTCCTCGATGAACTCCTTGGCGCTGCGGGTCTCCGCCCGCGTGCGCTGCTGGCTCACGTCGATGAAGACCTCGGCCAGGGCGTCGGCCATCATCTGCGCCTGCTCCGGATAGGGAGCGGTGGCGGTGATCATCAGGATGTCGGTGTTCTGGTACTGCTGGATCGAGTACAGCGGCGTGGGCGATATGGAGTAGAAGATGCTCTTCTTGAGCAGGGTCGGCGCCTTGACCAGGTAGCCGTCCTCGTCCCGCAGCTGAAGCCGCCAGACCACCTCCTCCAGGTTCTCGTTGATGGTCGCCAGGGCGATCTTGTTGGAGACCTCGTTGCTCCCCGTGCTCCCCAGGGTGGTGACCAGCTCCTCCAGCCCGACCTCGGACAGCAGGGATGCGGTGGCATCGCTCTGCTCGATCATCACCTTGGCGGTGGCGGAGTAGGTCTTGGGCAGAAAGCGCGTGGCCACCAGGGACGCCACGGTGAAGAACAGGAACGCTTGGACCACCACCCACTTGCGGCGTTTGAGTGTGGTCCACAGGCGGATCAGTTCCATGGGATCGTCACAGCCTCTCTGTTCGGTCCGCCCTCGGCTCGAGCTTCCCCTGCGCGGGCGTGCGCTCGGGTGTGCTCGCAGCTGTGCATCTGCCGGCGGGCCGGCTGGGCGGATAATAACCGCCGGATCCAGATAGCCGCAACGAAATCCGGGGGCCGCCCGGAACGCGCTTCCGTGCGCGCGACCGGGGCGAAACGACTGGACGCCGTGGCGAGCCGATGCTAGGTGTCGCCTCCATGAGATCGTTGCTCAAGCCATCGTCGCTCCTGCTGGTGCTTCCCCTGGTCCTGGCCGCGTGCGCCCACAAGCGCGCCACGCCCGTGACCGAGCTGTGGAACGAGGGCAGTGACGAGTCCCTGATGCCGCCCGAGCCCCCGGCCTTCGTCTTCGGACCCGGGGACACCATCGACATCTCGGTCTGGCGCCACGAGGACCTCAACATGCAGATCCGCATCAGTCCGGACGGGGCCATCAGCTACCCCCTCATCGGACGGATGGAGATCGCCGGCATGACCTACCCCGAGCTGATGGGGCTGCTGACCGAGCGGATCAGCGCCTACTACGTGGAACCCCAGGTGTCGATCAACATCCTGGAGGTCAGCTCGATGAAGGTGTACGTGCTCGGCTACGTGCGGAGCCCCTCGGTCCAGCAGATCGAGAGCGAGCTGGACGTGGTCGGGGCGCTCACCAAGGCCGGCTGGATCACCTCCGACAGCCGCACGGACAACATCCTGCTGATCCGAGGCGGGCTGGAGGAGCCCGAGCTGTTCACCATCGACCTGGACCAGCTGCTGGCCACCGGCGACGTGCGCCAGAACGTGCCCCTGCAGAAGGGGGACATCCTCTACGTGCCGCCCAAGACCATCGTCAACGTGGAGCAGTTCTTCCGCCGCATCGCCGGCATCCTCAGCCCCTTCGTCTCCGGCACGGTCGTGTACCGCAACGTGACCACCGGCAATCCGGTGGGAGCCTCCGGCGCGCTCGATTAGCTCAACCGCTGGACGCGTCTGCATTGGACGCGATATCGGGTCGGGCGCCGTGACCAAAACCCTTGCACTGACCGCCATTTCCGGCCATAGGACCCTTGGGATGCGGGGCGGGGGAGACGAGTGCCCGGGCCCATGCGCGTAGCGATCTCCTATCCGCCCTTCCACACCAAGGGCTCGCCGATGCTCACGCAGAATCGGCAGTTCCAGTGGATGTCGGTGGGTTCGTACATCTACCCGGTAGTACCGGCCACCGCCGCGACCCTGCTGGCCGAGGCGGGGCACGACGTGCTGTGGAACGACGGCATCGTCCAGGGCCTGGACTTCGACGCCTGGTGGGGCCAGCTGACCGGCGTCGATCCGGAGCTGGTCGTCCTCGAGTCCAAGACGCCGGTGATTCGCCAGCACTGGGAGCTGATCGCGGAGATCAAGCGCCGCCTCCCCGGCGCGCGCACGGTGCTGGTGGGCGATCACCCGACGGCGGAACCCGAGGAGCAGTTCCGGGAGAGCCAGGTCGACTACGTGCTCACCGGCGGCTCCTACGACGTGGGGCTGCTGGCCCTGGTGGAGCACCTCTGCCGGGGGGACGATCCGCCGGGGGGGCTTTGGTGGAGGGACGGCGACACGTTGCGGGACAGCGGGCCCTTCGTGCTCCACCGCGACCTGGATTCGCTGCCGTTCATCGACCGGCACCTGACGCTGGCCGACCGCTACTCCGAGAAGTGGAAGCGCCGCGATCCCTTCTTCTACACCATGGCGGGCCGGGACTGCCCCCGCCCCCGGTGTACCTTCTGCTCTTGGACCACCCTCCACCCGCGCTTCGCCGTTCGCAGCCCGGAGAATCTGCTGGACGAGCTGGAGATGCTCGTGGCCGAGCACGGGGTCCGGGAGGTGTTCGACGACACCGGCACCTTCCCACCCGGCAAGTGGCGCGAACGGTTCTGCCGCGGGATGATCGAGCGGGGTCTGAGCGATCAGATCCTCTTCTCGAGCAACGACCGGGTCGACTTCGCCCGTGACCCCGCGCTGCCCGAGCTGATGAAGCGCGCCGGCTGGCGCAAGGTCAAGGTGGGGCTGGAGTCGGGAAACCAGGCCACCCTGGACCGGATCGACAAGGGCATCTCCGTCGAGGACATCGTGAGGGGTTGTCGAAACCTCTCCCAGGCCGGCATCGACGTGCAGCTCACGGTGATGGTCGGCTACCCCTGGGAGACCCGGGCCGATGCGGAGCGCACCCTGGCGCTGGCCGGTGAGCTGATGTCCCGCGGCTACGCGGAGATGCTGCAGGCCACCGTGGTGGTACCCTACCCGGGTACACCGCTGTTCCGCGAATGCATGGAGATGGGCGCGTTCCGCTTTGATCCGCGGGACTACGCGCGGTACGACATGACCGAACCGGTGCTGACCACGCCGGACATGGAGCCGTCCGAGGTGATGGCCATGTGCCAGGGGGTCTACCGGTCTTTTCTGAAACCCAAGTTCATCGCGCGGCAGCTGCTGCGGGTGCGCTCGGTGGAAGACCTGGACTACGTCAAGAGGGGCGTTGTAGCGGTATGGGGTCACCTGAAGGACTTCGGACGGGCAAGGGCCCGCGACATCCGAAGCTGAGAGCCCTGCCTCCGCCGGGCTCCCAGGTGGAGCCCCGGATGAGGCGGCTGGAGCTCGCCCGCGACATCACCGTGGTCGCCGACATCCTGGCGATCGCGCTGGCGTACTGGCTCACGCTGCAGGCGTGGCAGCTGCTCAGCCCCGAGCTGGCCAGCATCGCGCCGATCCCCTATCCGCGCCTGCTGCTCAAGGGTCTGATCGTCCCACCGGCGTCGATCATCCTGCCCCTGTGGCTCCTGCTGGCCTTCCGGCTGGACCTCTACAACCCCCAGCGGAACATCTCCACGCCGAGGATCGTGCGCGACGTGACCGAGGCGGTGGCCGTGTTCGTCGTGGGGGTGATCATCATCGAGTTCCTGCTGCCCGAGCAGCACTTCTCGCGCACGGCGGCGGCCCTGCTCGGGTTCACCACCCTGGTGAGCGTGGCCCTGCTCCGGGTGCTGGTGTTCTGGGGGGTCCAGGTGGCCCCCCTGCGGGGCGTGCAGCCCCAGCGGGTGGCCGTCATCGGTACCGGCGCGGTGGCAGCGCACCTGGCCGAGCGGCTGCGGAGCTTCGAGTGGCTGGGTTTCAGGCTGATCGGCTTCGTGGACGACGGCCGGGAGAACAGCCGGGGGAAGGACAAACTCAACGGCGAGCTGCTGGGGGACCTGGACGAGATCCGGGACCTGATCAACGTCCACGACCTGCATTTCGTGGTGCTGGCGGACTTCGCCTACCCCCGGATGGAGGCGGTCCGCCTGGCCATCGACCTGGAGCGCATGGGCGTCCAGCTGCTCAAGGTGCCGTACTCCCACGGGGTGGTCTCGTCCCGGATCGCCACCGAGAACATCGGCGACCTGGAGCTCGAGGCCTTCCGTCCGGTCAGCTACACGGCGGTCGCCTACCGGGTGAAGCGGCTGTTCGACATCGTCGCCGTGCTCTGCGGCGGGCTGCTGATCTCGCCGATCCTGATCGCGACGGCCGTCGCCATCAAGCTGGACACCAAGGGCCCGGTGTTCTTCGTGGATCGCCGATACGGCAAGGGCGGCCGCGTGTTCCCGTTCTACAAGTTCCGCTCGATGGTCGTCGATGCGCCCAACATGCGCGAGACCCTGGACGACGACAACGAGACCGACGGCGTGCTGTTCAAGATGGAGGACGATCCGCGGATCACCCGCGTCGGACACTTCATCCGCAAGTACTCCATCGACGAGCTGCCCCAGCTGTGGAACGTCATCATCGGCGACATGAACCTGGTGGGACCCCGCCCCCTACCCGTGCGGGACCTGCTGGACATCGAAGACAACGCCGAGTGGAAGTACTGGTTCGAGCAGCGATCCAACGTCAAGCCGGGGATCTCCGGCCTGTGGCAGGTGCTCGGGCGCAGCGATCTCGGCTTCAAGCGCATGGTGGAGCTGGACATCTACTACATCGAGCACTGGTCCCTGTGGCTCGACATCCAGATCCTGCTCAAGACGATCCCCGTGGTGGTCAGCGGCCGCGGCGCGCGCTGAGCCTGCGCCGCCCGACCACCAGCGCCGCCAGCCACCCCGACAGCGTCAACGCACCCGCGCCCTCTCCGGTCTGGACGCAAGCGCACGTGCCGGTGGACTCGCCCTGGGGATCGATCGTGTCGTCGTCGTCCTGCGCTGCGGGCGTCGGATCCACCGAACAGGTGAAGGCCGCGCCGTCGTCGGCGGCGTAGTTGGCCAGCACCAGCAGCAGCTCGTCCGCCCCGGGGCTCGGCATCACCGCGAGCGCAGCCACCCCGGCGCCGTCGGCCTCGACGGACTCGCGCTCGAGGGCTTCCCCGCCGTCCATCGTCACCGCCCGCAGGGACCAGCCCCCGTCGACGGGTCCCTCGCACACGATCTCCAGGGAGCTCTCTCCGGAGAGGGCGACCACCGACAGGGCCGTGGCCACCGGGTCCGGGCCGGGATCGATATCCCAGGCGTCCGGTACACCGTCGGCCTGGTGGGCCACGGTCGCCTCCAGGGGCATCAGGCAGATCAGGCCGTCGTCTTCGGACCAGTGCTGTCCGTCGTCCCGGTCGCACGCAAAGTAGAGCCACTCCGCGAATCCCTCGTACAGCGCCAGACCGTCGGGCTCGCCCAGCACCGGGGCGAGTTCGTCCAGGGAGTCCCTCCACTCCGGGGTCTCCGCCAGGATCTCCCACCAGGTGCGAAAGACGGAGAGGTCTCCCCCCGAGCGATCCACCAGGTACTTGACCCAGATCAGGGTGGCGTACTCGAGGCGGTCGCCGACCACGTCCAGGCCGATGCTCGGATCTTCCAGCCGCAGGCTCCACAGCAGCTGCAGGGCGGCGGCCATGGCGGCGGGCTCCGCATACAGCCGGTACTGGGCGTAGGTCGCGGAGGATTCGTAGACCCAGGTGTGGGCGCCGACCGCGTAGCTGTACTGGATCGCGTGGTGCAGCTCGTGGGCCGCCACCGAGGCCAACAGGTCCCAGCCCATGTCGCCAACGTCGGGTTCGATCTCCAGGTACGCGGCCCAGTGGTCCCCGTGCCACTCGGCGTGGGCCACACCGTTGTGATCGATGTGGCGCATGTAGACGTCCAGGCGGTCGTCGCCCCCCTCGGCACCGTCGTCCCCCGGGGCGCGCCATCCCTCGTCCTCCACGTACAGCTCCCAGCCGGCGACCAGGCCCTCGACCACCGCGTCCACGGCGTCGGGGAGCCCGTTGGCGGGGTCCTCGTCCTCGGCCAGACCGGTCAGGGCGTCGGCGCCGTCGAGGGTGTAGCGGATGCGGAACCGCCCGTCCGGGGTGTCGTGGACGAGCACGTTGCCGTCCACCGTGGGCCGCGATCTCGTGTCGTCCACCGCCACCCGTGCGGTGCCGGGCTGGGGGAGGGCCAGCAGCACCACGACGACCGCGAGCCTACTTGGGGAGGATGTCATCGAGCACGAACTGGATGGCGGCGTGGGTATTGGCCTTGTCGCCGGTCATCCCGCAGGGGATCTCCACCACCCCCCACAGGGAGCTGTCCTCGGTGTAGACCGGGAGGCGCTGACCGGGCCACACCGCCATCTCGTGCTCCAGCACCAGCCAGCTCCCCGGGCCGAGGGGGCTGACCTCGGAGAGCGCGCCGTCGCTGTTCGCCTGGTACAGCGGGCTGAAGTCGGCGGAGCCGAAGCAGCGATCGCCGCCCAGGTGGTGCAGCAACCAGCGATCCCCTTTCTGGGGCGTCGCCTCCACGGTCTCCAGCAGCTCGCCCGACTCCGACAGCACCTGGATCGACAGCGGCGAACCGCGCCACCGCAACGTGCGGGTCTCTCCGGCAGCGATGGACTGCTCCAGGTCGCCGATCTTGACGGTGATCAGCTGTTCCGAGGGGTTGTAGGACGCCAGCTGGCCCGACGGACCGCAGCCCAGCAGCAGGAGGAGGAGCAGGGGGGGGCCGAGAGCACGCATGGGCGAAGCATAGCCGAAACGCCCGGGGGGTGGGATCGGCCACATTGCCCGGACCTCGGCCCGCGGTTATAAGTGCGTGTGGAGACGTGGCCGGGGGGACCGGGGAATCGAGGCACCAGGATGAGGAGCGGGCTTGCGGTCGTCTTCGCTGCGGCCATGGGCGGGCTCCTGGGCGGGGGAGCCGTCGGCATCCTCGAGGCCATCTACCTGCTGGTGTCGGCGGCCGAGGTCACCGACTACCAGGTCCTGCCCTACGGGGCCCTGCTCTACGGCGGGGCCGGCTGTGCCCTCGGCCTGGGCGTCGCCCTTCCGATCCACCTCGGCTCGCTGATCGTGCGCCGCCCCATGCGGCCTGCCTGGGGGTGGGCCGTGGCCTGGACGGTCTCGTTCTGCGCCATGGGGTTGGTGGTCAGCCTCTGGCTCCTGCGGCGGGAAGTCTACGAGGGGGCGTTGCCGCCGTCCTCGGTCCAGGGGGGCGTCGCGGCCATCTTCGGGCTGATCGGCCTGGTCGCCCTCATCGTGGGCTCGGGGCTGATCGGGCGGACCATGCTCAAGGCGGTGGCGACCCCCGTCGGGGGGCTGGCGGTCTACGGGGGCACCGTCGTCTTCCTGCTGTTGATGCACGTGGGCTCGGGGCACATGGGCGAGGTGACCCTGCCCGGGCGGGCGATTCCAGACCACCTGGTGCAGCGCCCCAACGTGGTGCTGATCGTGGCCGACTCCCTCCGCGTCGACCATCTGGGATGCTACGGCGGCGCGGGGGAACTCACGCCGGCCCTGGACGCCTTCGCCGAGGACGCGGTGGTGTACGAACAGGCCGTGGCACAGGCGCCCGGGACCCGGTCCTCGATGACCTCGATCCTGACCGGGATGTACCCCTCGTCCCACGGCATCTGCGGGCCGGCGGACCGCCTCGCCGAGGAGGTGGACACCCTGGCCGAGGTGCTCTCCGGCGCGGGGTACGTGACCGGCGCGCGGGTCAACCACCCCAACCTGCTGAGGCGCTTCAACCATCACCAGGGTTTCGACGATCACGTCTATCTGCGGCCCAAGCTGCCCTTCCACGCCAAGGACAGCAGCTCTTTCCTGGTGCTCTACGGCGCCCTCCGGCGCCGATTCGCCGAGGGTATGGTGGAGGGCGCGCGGCGCGTCGAGCGTTACTACCGCGGGGGGGAGGACGTCACCGCCGCCGGCTCCCTGTTCATGCAGGCCCACGTGGGTGAGCGGTTCTTCTTGCTGCTGCACTACATGGAGCCCCATGAACCCTACTTCCGCCACCCTCTGGACGGCCACGCGGTGGCCCGGGACGCCGACGTGGATCCCGACCCCGAGCGGGCCGGGGAGATCGGCGAGCTCTACGCGGGCGAGGTCGCCCACCTCGACGAGCAGCTGCGCCTCCTGTTCCGGTACATGCGCGAGGAGGGGCTGTGGGAGGAGTCCCTGGTGATCGTGACCGCCGACCACGGCGAGGAGCTGGGGGACCACGGCGGGTGGTGGAGCGGTCAGGCGCTGTACGAGGAGCTCATCCGCGTGCCCCTGATGGTCAAGTACCCCGCCGGGTACGGCTACGCCGACGGCACCGAGGTGGTGGAGGTCGCCGGCGACGTCGCCGCAGAGGAGGCGGTCGCCGAGCCGGTGTTGCGGCCGGTGACCGTGACGGCCGGCTCCCGGGTCGCCTCCCAGATCCGCAGCATCGACATCGCGCCCACCATCGTCTCCCTGGCGGGGGAGCCCGCGCCGGAGAGCTGGCAGGGGGTGACCATCACCTCCCCCTGGGACGCCCGGGACGCCGTGGACAAGCTGGCCTACAGCGAGGCTGGCTGCGGTGCCCGGGCGGCGACGTCGCTGCGCACGACCAGCTGGAAGCTGATCCAGGCGCCCCCCGGATCGGCCCGCCCCCTCCCCGAGTGCGCCCTGTTCGATCTGTCGGTGGATCCCGACGAGCGCGAGAATCGATGCGGCGAGGACGACATCGACGACCACCGCCGCGCGCTGCAGGAGCAGATGACGGCGATCAAGGCGACCACCCGGGGCCACGCCGCCTCCCCCACCGAGGCGGGGATGGACCGGGCCACGTGCCGGCGGTTGCAGGAGATGGGGTACGTGAACTTGTCGGTGGATTGCGACGCGCTCTAGCCCCCGTGCCCCTGCCCTACCTTGCAGCCTCCCCGGACGTCCGTGTGGCACCCACCGCCGTCGGCTCCGCCACGCTGCCGTAGGCGGGCCGGCCCGCCTCGGGGGCGCCGAAGAAGGTGGGCTGCAGTGGCCAACAGCCGTCCTCGCGCTGGGCGCCGATGGGCCAGTCCAGGTCCTCGGCTGGGGACTCACCGAGGGCCAGCTGGATCTCCCGGGAGATGCGGGCCCGTCCCTCGTAGTAGGTGGTCGATTCCGGCACCCCCGCGGCGGCGATTCCCCGCAGGTAGCTCCGGATCCGCTCGGCCAACGCGCCGTGGGAGGTGCCCTCCAGCGCCCTCGCGACGGCCGCGGCGACCACGGGATCCGGCGTATCCGAGTCGGTGCGGACCTGCGCTTCGGTGGGCGCCAGCCAGGTGCGGACCGTTCCGTCGGCCTCCACCTGCCCGGCCAGCAGGTCGTAGGTCTCGTCGGCCACCGGCCGGCCCCAGGCCCGCAGCGCCAGCGCCGCGCGGGCGGTGTCGTCCGCGTCCGGGGTGATCTCCCACGCCCGGTCCGGGCGGTCCCCCACCCGGTCGGGCCGGCCGTAGAAGCTCCACGAACCGTCGTCGTTCCGGTCCGCCTCCAGGGCGTCGAGGGCGGGTTCGGCCAGCCGGACCACCGGGGGCTGTCGGGGCAGAGCCGCCAGGGCGGTCAGGACCTCGGCGGTGGTGAACACGCTGTGGACCTCGACCCACTCCCCATCCGGGCTCCAGCGCACGGATGTGGGCCAGGTGCCCCCCTGCCGGCGACCCGCAGCCAGACAGCTCAGCGCCCGGTCCGCGGAGTCGGTCAGCGCCGGGGTCAGGGCGTAGCTGGTCGCGTGGACCGTCCCGTCGCCGGGGAAGGTGAAAGGGAGGGCTCCGGTGAACGGGAAGTAGAAGTCGGCGCCGCCGTCCCAGTCCACCGCGGTCACCGGTGCGGCGTAGGTCTCGGTGCCCTCCACCGCGGGGCCGAGGCGGGAGAACAGGGTCGGGTGCAGGCGACCCTCCGTGGCCTGCCCCACGTCGGCGTGGAGCACCGTGGCCGAGGGGATCGGGTCGTACCGGCTCACGTAGGTCATGCCCCGGGTCTCGGCGGCGATGCGGAAGCCGGACTCGCCCACGAAGTGGCCGCCCCCGGCGGGCAGGGGCAGCCGCTGCACGAGGCGTTCGGTCGCGTCCGCCCGGGCCGCGTCGGAGCGGGAGATCCCGACGGACAGCAGCAGCCAGACGGCCAGCGACAGCGTGGAGAGAACCCACGCCGCGCGGGGCACGAGACCCGGACTACCGTCGGCCTCCCGCCTGGGCCAGGTGGCCGCCGCGACCGCCACCGCCACGTGAACGGGGAGCAGGTACCGGGCCAGGGGGGCCGGGAGCAGCCACCAACCCCCCACCGCCGTCGCCAAACCCCAGCCGGCGACCATCAGTGGGATCGGGGCTCGCTGCACGGCCGCCCGCACGGCCACCGTGGCCAGCAAGGCCAGCTGACCCGCGCCGGAAGCGACCGCCAGGGCCACGAGCAGCCCGTGGCTGCCCGTCCCTGCGGTCCATCCGGTGGCGAGGCAGGCGACGCCGGCGAGGACGGCAACCGACGCGGTGGGGGCCAGGGCCGGATCCGCGACCCTCGCACGGGTGGCGGCCACCAGCAGCGATGGCGCCCCGAAGGCGCCCAGGTAGCCCAGGTAGGCCCACAGCCGGAACCCGGCGGTGAACTCGCTGGTGTCGATGGATCCCGAGAACCACTCGCCGGCGATGGCGAGATGGGGTTGGCCCAGCAGCAGCGCGCTGTAGACCTGGCCTGCGACGAAGAGCGCGGCAGCGAAGGCCGTCGCCAGGACCACCGGCGTCCTCCGCCCGCGGGGGAGCCAGGGAAGGGCGACCGCGACGACGGCCAGCAGGGCGAGGGCCTGGTAGGCCACGAGCCACGAGGCCGACAGCAGGGCCGCCAGGGCCGCGGCGGCCGCCCAGCGCGTGCCGGCCCGGTCCGACCCCACGGCGACAGCCGCGGCTGCGAGGGCTGCGATGCCCAGGCTGGTGAAGGGCAGGTCCGGCATGATGCGGTGGGTCAGCAGGAGCAGGGGGGGCGTCGCCAGCAGCAGCCAGCGCGCCGCCGCGGACGATCCCCCCGCCGTCCCCGCCCCCGCGCCCCCCCCCCCCCCCCCCCCCCCCCCCCCCCCCACCCAAAAACAACAAAACACAGCAAGGGGCGCCCCCGCCCCCCCCC